>CACXPT010000108.1 GCA_902769585.1 uncultured bacterium | reverse complement strand
GACACGACCTATGGAATCCGTGAACCGTACCACGCCGTTCGTGGCGGGGGACTCTTGTCGCAGGGAGACGAGACGTGGACGTAGCCGCAGCAGGCCGTCTCCGTCGGTCCCCACCCACACGACGCCGTTCGACTCGGCGAGCGCGCACTGCACCTTCCGTCCGGGCAGGCGCGGAAGCGCAACCGCATTCGTCGCGGGCGGCGGCACTTCGGGCAGATCAGGTGGTAGATAGGTGGTGAACTTCACGCCATCGAACCGCGCCACGCCCAACGGCGTCGTCACCCAAAGGTAGCCGTCGGACGAGCGCGACAGCGCCGTCACGACGTTTTCGTGCAAGCCGTCGAGCGTCGTCCAGCGTCGCGTCATCGGCGCGGAATCCTTCGCCTTCTCGGCGATTCCCGAAGCCGACAACCCGATCGCAAGGCCGAGGCATATCAATTGGCAGCATTTCACGGGATGAAATTCTACCATAACTCGCCCGTGTACGCATGTCACCCTAAAAGGGGACAACTTGCTAACGGGCGAGCAGACGTTCCGCGTTCAGATGGAAGATCGCCTCTTGCGCGGCCGGGTCGGGACGGTGTGACTTCACCCATTCCACGAGGGGCCGCTGGCGGTTCCACGGATAGTCGGTGCCGAACACGACGCGTTCGGTTGGCCAGCTCTCCATGATGCGGATGGCCTCCGGATCGTCCTGCAGCATCTCGAGGCACGCCGTGTCGATCAGGCAGCCCGTCTCCAGCAGCCTGTCCGTCGCCCCCGGCGGGTTGCCCAGATGCCCGCCGAGGTGAGCGGCCACGAAGCGCGGCCCGAGCCCCGGCACGGCCGAGAGGAGACGCGCGATCTCCCGGGGGCCGCACGTCATCGGCCCGTCCGGGAAACCGTGGTCGTAGCCGCAGTGCACGATGACGACGAGCCCCAGGTCGCGCACGGCGGAAAAGAAAGGGAATACGGCAGGATCGTCGAGCCGGAACCCCTGGTAGTACGGATGCAGCTTGATGCCCTTGATCCCCGCGTCCGCGATCGCCTTCAGGCGAACCTTGCAGTCGGGGTCGGCAGGACACGCAGACGCGAGCGGGATGATGACGCGGGCGGCCTCCTCCCCCAGTTCGCCGTCGCGGATAGCGCGCGCGGTGCGCAGGATCACGTCCGCCTGCGCGGGCTTCGTGGCGACGGGGCACATCACGCAACGGTCGATGCCGTCAGATTTGGCGGCGGCAAGCTGGCACGCAAGGGTGCCGTCCCCGAACGGAACGAACTCGTGACGGAGCTTCTCGACCATCGTCGCGATGGCACGTTGCGCGATTGAGTCCGGAAAGTTGTGAGTATGAAAATCTATGATCATAGGATGTCTCTAGAACGTTTCTTAGGAACCACTTTTAAGCCTGCTGGCGATGGGCGCCACGATCAGGCACACCACCATGCCAAGAAACCCGTAGAGCAGCAGGTGCGGCTTGCCCGCGAACTGCAGCTGGTCGAGCGCGAAGCATACAGCGTAGTTGGCAACAAGGCCAACCGTCGCGCCAAATCCATTGACGCGTTTCATGAACACGCCCATGAAGAACAGGCACCCGAGCCCGCCTGTCAACACGCCGAGGAAGCGCTGGAACTGGTCGTATATCGACAATATCTCCATGTTGGCCAGCACCAGCGCGAATCCGCCGCCGAGGAGCCCTACTGCAACTGTGGATATCTTGCCGCAAAGGAGCTTGGACTTGTCTGCCCCGGGAGGGACGCAACTTGTTGCGTCCGCGCTCGCACGGGAGCACGCCCCTCTCAGGACCAGCCTTTCCCAGAAGTCCGTGACGATGGCGCTCGCTGCGGAGTTGAGGTTTGCGGAAAGCGTGCTCATTGTGGCCGCCGCAACGGCAGCAAGGACGAGCCCGGAAACGCCCACCGGCAGGTCGTTGCCGATGAAGAGCGGCAGCACGCTGTCGTTCTTCGGCATAGTCACGTCAAGCAGCCCAGGGTTTGAACGGTAGAACGTCCAGAGGGCCACTCCCAGCGTGAAGAACACGATGCAGTTGAAGAATGAGAGCACGCCGTTGAAGAGGATTGACTTCGCCGCTCCACGCTCGTCCTTCGTCGTCATGTAACGCTGCACCACGCACTGGTCGCTCGTGTAGCTGGCTAGGTTGGCCACAATGCCGCCGATCAGCACCACCCAGAAGCATGGCTGCGTCCAGTCGAAAGCGAAGTCGAACGCGCGGAACTTCCCGGCAGCATTGCCGGCCGAGATGAAACCTGCGAATCCGCCGTCGGTGCCCGTCACGAGCAGGACGTAGATGAGGGCCGTAGAGGCGATGAGGATGACGCTCTGAACGAAGTCGCTCCAGATGACGGCCTCCACGCCGCCTATCGTGCAGTAGAAGATCGTCACGACGGTGACGGCCACGATTGCCGCATTCACGTCGAGGTCAGTCACCGCCGCCACGGCAAGCGCGGGCAGGTACGTGACGATCGCAGTGCGGGCCACCATGAAGAGGATGAACGCCGCGCTCGCGAAGAGACGGCACGGCAGGTTGAAGCGCACCTCCAGAAACTCGTAAGCGCTGGTGAGGTTCAGCCGACGGAAGAATGGCAGATACCACCTCGTCACCACCGGGGCCATCAGGATGATGCCAAAGGTGATTATGAAGTAGCGGCAGTCGGTAAGGTACGTCAGAGCCGGGATGGAGAGGAAGGTGATGGACGAGAACATCGTGGCGTAGATGCTCATGGATACGACGATCCACGGCACGCGCCCTCCCGCGCGGAAGTAGTCGTCGCTCGACCTGTTCCGCCGCATGAACCACACTCCCATTCCCGCCATCAGAAGCAGGTAGACGGCGATGACTACCCAGTTGACGGGATGGTACACCTTCGTTCGCCGGGGCGTGCCGTACACGGCCTTCTTGCCGGCACCGTCAACCACCATCAGCCGGCCGTCGTCCAACTGCATCGCCGCCGAACATGTCGGGAACGGCGCGTCCTGCAGGTCGAACCAGCGGTCGGTCACCAAGTGGTGGACACGCACCACGCCATTCGAGAAATAAAGCACGTGCTGGTCGCCCGGCTTGACAACGGGCGCATTAGTCACTGCCATCGGAGGCGCGAACGCCTCCGACCACGAGTACTCCACGCGTGCCGAGGCCGTCAAGGCCAACAACGCCATACTTATGAATAACGCCAACCTGTGCATTAGTCCTACCTCTTCGTTCTTCTCACTCCCGGGTGAAAACTGCGATTTCCCCGAACGGGACTTCCTTCGAGAACCGCTTGCCGCCGGCGGACACGACATGGCGGACGCCAGTGTCGACTTCCATCCACGTCCCCTTCGGCAGGTAAATCTCGCGAACCGTGGCGTCGGAGAGGATCGGCGCCACGAGGTAGCGGTCACAGAAGAGGTACTCGTCCTCGATGTCCCAGGTGTTCTCGTCCTCCTGGTAGTCCCACGCGAGCGGACGGACAACGGGCAGCCCCGTGCGTGCAGCCGCGCACGACGCCGCGGCGATCTCACCCGCAAGTGCGCGATGCCGCGCGGAATACGCCACGTACCGCGCGCGCGTGGCCGCGTCAAACTCGAAAGGATGGCGCACGTAGCCGTGCGTCTGGATGCAGGGGCTGTAGGTCGTGAACGCAAGGCCGCGCAGGAACAGACGCTGCTCGGCGTCGAGCGGCAGATCCCCGCTGTAGCGGCGGTAGACGGTCTCCTCGTCCGGCCCCGGCGCGGTGCGTGACAGGTCAAACGCGCCCGTCTTCCGGTTGCGCACGGCCACGGGAGTCTGCACGGGCGCCGTGTAGTGGTAGCCAGCCATGTCGTATGTCATGAACGGCACGCCCGAGACGCCCGCGTTGAGCATGGCGAGGAGCTGGTCATCGAGCTTTGCGAAGTCACGTTTCTGGTCGCCCGCCCACATGAACGGCGCGCGCTGCGCGCCGATGCCGCCGCCTCGCGAAAGCGCCATGAAACTGCCTTGCCCGCGCGCCTGGAGGCGTGCCGTCAGGTCACGGCAGAGCTTCGCGATGAAGAACGTGGGATAGGCGTGGTGGATCGCCGCGCCCTCGAACACCTCCGGATGCTTCCAGCGGTAGTGGAAGCGCGTGTCGCCGTAGAGGGTCCCCTCATCCGGCATCTCCTCGCAGAAGTCGATCTTCGCGCCGCGCACGCCGCAGTCGAGGAGCGGCTGCCACACCTCGTCCAGGTACCATTTCCACGCGTCGGGATCGGTGATGTCGAGGTAGCGGCTGCCCTTGTGGTGCTTGCTGACGTCCGGGTTGTTCGACCTGTACGTGACGAACGGAATGACGTTCGTGCGCTCCGCCTTCACGCTGCCCGCGGCGTCCGCGACGGTCACGTGCACCTCGTATTCCGGTCGGAAACCGGGCGCGAGGCGCGAGAGCACGGAACCCATGCCCATGTAGATCATGTACCGGATGCCGTCCTTCGCAAGGCAGTCGGGCGCCTTCCTGAACTCGGCGCGGTTTTTCTCCTGCGCCTCGGGTGTCGCCCCGAAAATCTCGCACCCGCGCCCTTCCGCGACCACCGCCGTGGGCAGCGCCCCCATCTCGCGGTATTTCTCGACGATGTTCTTCATCCCCAGTCCGAGCGTGAGGTGCCCGTGCACGACCCGCGCCGTCGGCCCCTCGAACGCGGCGAAGTCGGGTGCGTAGCGGCAGACGACGGGGCCGAACTGCCAGTCGTCCGGGATGGACGGGCATCCGGCGAGCGCCAGGTAGCGCGGCGAGACGTCGCGCATCCGGTCGGTCGCGACGACGTAGGCGTCGATTGAATCCTTCTCGATCTCCATGCGCCATTCGTCCGGGATCGAAGCGCCGAAGTCGGCTGTCATAATCTCGTAAGCGTTCACGAACACGCCGCCGCCGCGCGTGGTGGAGAAGAGAGGGATCGCCACGTAGGAGGCGGACGAATCGTTGTAGCCGTCGCTGGTGCAGAGCCTCACGCGCGTGCCGCGCTTGTTCAGCCGATCCAGGCGCTCGCCCAGCCCGTACACGGCCTCGCGCGGCAGGAGCCGTCCGGTGAGCACGCTCCCTTTCGCGCCCGGCGCGAGTCGCGTGACCTCCACGACCTTCCGTCCGCTCGCCGACACGAACGCAAGCGACGAGCCGTCCGCCGCCAGCAGAGCCTTGGATCCGTCCGGCGCCGTAAACGCGCGCGCCCCCGCCTCCACCGTCTCGCGCAGGGGACGCGGCGCAGGGCGCAAGGTCTCGCCCATCCAACGGGCGAGCGCCTGCACGGCCCCGACCTCCGCGAACGTGCCGTCGGCGCGCGCCGTACGCACGCGCCACATCGACGCGCCTTCGGCCGTGAGGCGGCACTTCACGCCGCCCGGCGCCGTGAAATCCACCGATTTCACATCAGCTCCGACCGCAACCGCCGCCAACAGGCAACACGTCAAACCAAGTTCTTTCTTCATGTTTTACCTCCAAAGTCCGGTAGGGACGGCGTTCCATCGCCGTCCGCCATGACGTCCGCCCGGTAGGGACGGCGTTCCATCGCCGTCCGTACCAATGACGGCCGCCCGGTAGGGACGGCGTTCCATCGCCGTCCGCACCCACCACATCCACACCCGTGGCGGTCGGCGATGGAACGCCGACCCTACCATCCCGGACACGTCCCGCCGCGTTGACCATGACCGGTAGGGACGGCGTTCCATCGCCGTCCGCACCCACCACATCCGCACCCGCGGCGGTCGGCGATGGAACGCCGACCCTACCATGCGCCGCGCCGACCATGAATCCGGCCCCGTGTATGTGAATGCAAGAGAAGTCATTGGTGTTACTTGTGATTCCGTTCCACGCCCGTATCGCGATCGAATGCGATCACGTAGCGCCAGTCACGTGCCGTGGCACAAAGTCCCTTGCGCACCGGATTGTTGCAAATGTAGCAGAATTTCTCCGCGAGGTGCGCGTCGTCGCGAAGTCGTGTGTCCCAAAAGTCCTTCTGGAACAACACGCCGTAATGCTCTGACACATAGTGTTTCCAATGCCGCATCACCCCCGGTAGGGAGGGCGTTCCACCGCCGTCCGCACCCACCGGCAGCCGTACGATAAAATGCAAATGGTCTGGCATAACCAAGAACAACGCCAACCGCCATTTACCGCGCAAGTGATATTGCCGGGCACATTCAAGAATTTCATCGGCAATCGGCATGAACACACCCGTCAAGGACGGCGTTCCACCGCCGTCCGCACCAACGGCGGCCACACCCGTGGCGGTCGGCGATGGAACGCCGACCCTACCCTGGGCACGCTCCGCCGCGGCGGTCGGCGATGGAACGCCGACCTTACCAAGTGGGGCATGTTCCGCCTCGACGGTCGGCGATGGAACGCCGTCCCTACCATACTGGACGCGCTCCGCCGCGCAAATCGTGATGAAATACCATGCGGATGTAACATCTATTGACAACGGGCCGCGGTGATTCAGCCGTTTTCGCGTGGGCATGGCCGCGGACGGCGATGGAACGCCGTCCCTACCAAATTTTGCAACCACCGCCACTACCTGAAGATGATGCATGTCCCGCGGACGTCGTGGAGCTCGAAGGCCACCCTGCCGCCATCTAGCGACACAAGGCGCGTCTCCCACGAGGGCGGCATGACCGGCTCGCCGGAAACGGACTTCGCCACGAGGACCCGATGCCATCCCGAGCCGCCGGCGAGCGCGTTGCCCGCGTCCTGCAGCGTCACGTCCGCAAGCGACACATCGTCCGCCACAGCCAGCACGCCGCCGGCAAAGGCCAGCGTGCCGCCCGGCGCGACCGACAGGCCCGCAACCTCCGTGTCCGCGTCCCACGTAAACGCGGCGTTCGCCGCGACGGCAAGCGACGTCTCGGGCGCGATGCCGCCCGTCACCCTCAGCGTTCCGTTCGTAATCTCGAGCGTGCCGGGGCCGGACACGGGATCGGCGAACGTCGCAACGCCGCCGCCCGGCTCCACGGCAAGCGTCGCACCCGCGCGGATGTACGCCGCACGGTCCGCCGGCGTGGTTGCCGTGGTTGTTCCGGCGGCCGGGCCGTATGTCCATCCGTTCGCCGCGCGGATCACGGGCCGTCCACTCGACGCGCCGAGCGTGAGCGGCGTCTCCGCGCCGTCGGCGTCGACCGTCGGCCAAGCCGCCGGGGCTTCGACGGTCAATGTGTCGGAGAGGTTGACGCGCGACGCGGCGGTCGAGGGCTTCAGGCTGGCGATCTTCAACGTCCCCTCGCCGCCGTAGGACTGGTCCGCGCCGCCGACGAACGGCGCCTGGAGATCGAGCGTGCCGTCCAGCACGATGCGCGCGGGCTTGGCCGTCCACTGGTACATCGACGATGCCGTGCCGTTTTTGAACGTGAGCTTCGCGCCAGCCGCGACGCGCAGGCTGGCGTCGGCGGTCGTGAGCGTGTAAATCTGGTTCGTGAACGTCAGATCGCCGCCGGCGACGAAGAGTCGCGTCATCCACGGCTTGACCGAACGCAGGCCCGCAAGCTTAAGAACTGGCCACTGCGCGTTCGACGCGGTCGTCCGCACGTCGCCGTAAATGTTCATGACCTTGTTTTCCGCCTTGCTGGCGAATCCTCCGGCAAACACGAGCGGCCCCACTCCCCCTGCGGTAAACGTGATGTTGCCAGTCGAACGTGAAATGTTCGCGATATATTGCGGCAAGGCGGAATAGGAAACGACGCTCGCATTTTGATCGCTGTAGGTGAGCGTGGACCCGCTGACCGTAAAGGAACTTGCCGCCGTGTCGCGGAACAGGATACGCCCGGTCGTCGAGCCGGCCGGCGTGAACTTGTCGAACGAACTTGTCGTCACCGAGTCCATGGCACCGAAAGCACACGTCTGATGCTCCGGCGGCGCGACGCCGCCGTACCAGTTCGCGGCGACAGTCCATTTCGCCGACGAGCCCGCCCCCGTCCATTCGTACGGGTACGTGCCGTCGGCCGTCGTGACGACCTTGCGCACGAAAACGAGACTGCCGCCCGCGCGGACGAGACTACCGCCCGCGGACGCGCCCGAGACCGTGATGCGGTCGGCCAGGTCGGCCATGTTGTTCGATCCCGTGTCCACCAGCACCGGCACCGCGCCGCCGGCAAAGGTGCTTGGCACGATCACGTTGATGCACGCCGTTGGATCGACGTTCCACTTCGCCGCATACAATGCGTTGGTGTTGCTTCCGTAGCCGCCGATGGCCACGTTCAGCGTGGCGTTGGGGCCGAGCGTGAACGAGTCAGTCGTGAGGGGCGTATCGGTGTAATCGGTCGTGTTCGTGAGGTTGAGCGTCGTGTTCGCCTCCACCGTCACGCTGTTGAACGGACGCGAATTGACGGCTTTCTGCTGGACGAGGTTGACGGTACCGCCGCCCGTCACGACGAGCGACGCGTCCGCGTACGTGCCGAGCGCGTAGGTGACGGTGTGCGTAACCGTTTCGTCGTACCAGTCGCGCGTGTCGATGGTGATCGGGCCTGATACGACCGGATAGGACGTGCGTCCGGGGCGCGTCGTCCAGTTGCCCGTCGAGCGGAACGTCGTGGGGCCTTCAACGTACAACGCGCGCCCGTCGCCCGACGTGAACGGGAAGGCGTCACCGAACACAAGCGTGGGGAAGCGGATTGTCGGCGAGTCCGGTCCGACTGGACATTGTTATCGGTGCGGATGTAATTGTAGAATATCCGCGTCATCAGCGGCTGGCTGCCGGCGATCTCGATCGCGTTCGTGAACCGCAACCCGCCGCCGGGAATTTCCAGCGGAGCGGAGATGGTGCAGGATTCCGTCGGAAGCACCGCGTCGGAAGAACCCTTCATGGCCCGTACCACCGTGTTCGTGTTCTCGATGAGGAACCGGCGAAAGAGCGTCGGATCGGTCAAGGCCGTGTAGAACGAGTTCGTGCCGCCGTTAAACGCGATCGGGACGTCGTCGTCGATGGTCGTCTCGCCGCGGAAGCAGTACTCGCCGCCGTTGAACGTCAGGGAGCAGCCTGATACAATCTTCGTGGTGCCGATCGTCATGAGACCGCCGTTCACCGTGACGGCGAGCCTCGGATCGGCGGCGTCGCCGGCCGTCTGCAGGGCGGAGGCCGAGAGGAAGCCGCCGTCGGAAACGCGAATGGCGCTCCCGCTGCGGCGGTACTGCAGGCGGCTGGACACGTTGACGTATCCGCCGTCCACGTTCAGGTACGTGTTGTTCCAGTGCAACGTGAGGAATGTAAGATAGCAAGCCGAGCCCGCCTTCACGACGATGCCGTTGTAGATGAGGAGAACGATGCTTCGCGCGGTGAGGTCGAGCGTCGGTCCGTCCATGACGAGGCGGCGGTTGATGCGCACGCAGTGCTGCGAGGTGTTGTTGCCGGTCGCCGTGACCTTGCCGGTGCCGGTGAGCTTGAAGTCGACGACGGTCGTGTTCGCGCCGCTCATGTCGTAGTCGCCGTTCACCTTGCGACGGTAGTCCACGTAGAAGCAGCCGATCTCGTAGTCGCCGTCCACCTCGACGGAGTAGGAGCTGCCCGTGTCGGGGAAGATCACGTACTCGTTGCCGTCCGGCACGTGGTTCGCGGACCAGTTCGCGGCCACGCTCCACTTGCCGCCGTCCGCGCCGACCCAGCTGTTGGTGACGACGTCCGCCTGCACGGCAAGCGCGCCAGCAACCATCACTCCGAGACATGTTAGCTTCTTCATTGGCATTTCCTCATGCTTTACTATGTTTTAGGACAGAAGACAGATGACGAAAGACTAAGGATGTCGGCCACAACCTTTGTCCTACGTCTTTTGTCCTTTGTCCTCCTTGGAAGTCGTTGCCGGTTCCGTCAGCGGGTCGTCGATGCCGCGCTTGGATGGATCGTAGTTGACGCCCACGTAGAACACCGGCGGATTGCCGTCGAGCCACGGACCGGCGTAGTCCTTGCCGCGCGCCTGGTCAAGCGCCTCTCGAGGAGTCTTGCCGTACTTGAACTCGAACACGTACACGCCGCTCTTGTCTTTCAGAATCGCGTCCGCGCGCCCGCGCGCGCTTTGACGCTCGCCGGAGATGTCCGCGCCGATCAGCTTCATGAACAGGAGGAAGTACCGCTTCGCCTCCTTCTCGCTCTCGATCTTCCACTCATGCGGCACGGCCGCGAACGCGGCCTTAAGGTTCTTGCGCAGCAGCGTCTCGACGCCCTTTTCGATCAAATCGTCCTGTGCATCCGCCAACTCGTCGCCCCAGTCGGCCATTCCGTTGCGCAGAAGCGAGGATACGTAGCCCTTTGTCAGGGAACTCGCGATCTCCTCGTTCGGGATGCCGAGGTCAAGCCGCCCGGAAGGACGCACGCGCTTGATGGTGAGATACCCGCCTTGGTAGAGAAGCGCGGCAATCGGCATCGTCTCCGCGTCGCACACGTCGAGATCCATGGGATCCACGGCCATGCCGTTGAGGTCGGCCGGAATCTCGTCCGCATCCTTGATGCGGTTGACGATCATCGTTGCCCGCCCAGTCGCCTCCCAGTAGTTGGCGAGATCGGCGGACTCCAAAGCGCTGCCGAGCGAGACGGGGTTGCAGACCTTGTCCTCTGACTTCGGCGAGAACCGGTAGCCGTCGTACCACGAAAGCAGGGCCTTCTTCGCCGCCGCAAAATCCATCTTGTTCTTCGCCGCGAACACATCCACGTTCTCGCGCAACGGGCCGTCCAGCTCGGCCGGCGTGTAACCGAGAAGCGTCGCGAAGCGAGGATCCATCGTGCGGTCCTTCAAGTGGTTCATGCCCGAGAACACGGAAAGCTTCGTCAGTTTCGTGACGCCCGTCATCAGAAGAAAACGTATTCCCCCGGAGTTGATCTTCAGCTTCTCGTAGAAATCGTGCAGAACCGACCGCACCTTCTTCAGCGTCTCAAGGTCGTCGAGAAACTTGGCGACCGGCTCGTCGTACTCGTCGATCAGCACGACGATCCGCCCAGTCGGCGATTTCTTGATTGCGGCCTTGAGAAAATCTTCGAATTGTCTCGAAACGGGACCCGTCCCGTCGTATGGGACGTCCGCCTGCGCGCAGAGTTCCTTGACAAGTTTCGCCAAACATTCAATGAACAGTTCGTATGTCTCGCCTACGGCACTGGCCATCGTGAAGTTATACACCGGGTACGGCGTCTCCCACCCTTCCCACGGGAGCGAGTCGATGGCAAGCCCTTGGAACAGCTCCCTGCGCCCCTCGAACATCGCCTGCAACGTGGAGAGCATGAGCGACTTACCGAACCGGCGCGGACGCGAGATGAACAGCTGCTGGTCCGCGTCATTGCACAGTTTGTAGAGCAGGTCCGTCTTGTCCACGTACTTGCCCTTGCCCCCGAGTATCAGGCTCGGAAAGTCATACGTCCCGGTGGTGGGAAACTTGATCTTCTTTTCCTCTTCCATGAAAGCACAGATGCCTCCTTGCGGTAGAAAGTATAGCAAAACAGGCCGCTACCCGCAAACGCCTCTTCAGCGCTGGCGCTGACATGAGATCTGAGACATTGGACCTGGCAATCAACGAATAAACAAAGATAATCCGCCGATGTAATCTCCAAAAAGCGTGTCGAAGAACGTGTCGCCGCAGAAACGGACACGGGAGAGGCAATTCGCCCGGACTGCAAGTGGGAGCGACACCGCGCCAGACTGCGCGGCAAGCGGAATCCATTCCTCGCCACCAAGGACTGCGACCGAATACGTCTGCGAAGAATAGTCTATCGCAATGCGGAACGAATACTCCCTGCCGCTGCTCGGCACGACGCCATCCGCCGCAACGTCAATCCAGTGCGCCGTTCCCGCGCTTGCACCGCCCGCCCATGCCTGAAAGCATCCGTTTGTACCAAGACGGATCGCGCACTGCGCCGTCGCGCCGGGATCTGAGCCGTCCATGGCGCATTCAGACATTTCCAGCGTCATGGTCAATTCAACCTTCTGACCACCCGACGCAGCATACGGGGTGAACACGCTTTCACCGTCAAGCCACGCCTTGCCATCACCGCCGTAGGTGACTTCGCCCGACCACGATCCCGTGCGTCCTGACGTGAACGCCGATTCCCATATCCAGCCAAAGCCTGAATTAAACTGCGCGGAATCCGGCCAGCTCGCAGCGCACGACATCATCGCCTCCGCGTAGCGCAGCCCGAACTCCCTGAGCGATTCCGTGTTGAAATGCACGTTGTCCGAATTGGGAGTCAATCCCTCCGACGACACCACGCGATAGTTGGGCACTTTGCCTTCAAGCGCGTGCAGGTGCGCATTGATGACCCTCCAGCCCGTGTTGTCAAGGTAACGTCCGAGTTCGCCGGCGACGAACGGCACGGAACCGAACTCGCGCCTGAACGAGACGATCATGCCCTCGAGCTTCGCGCCCCATGCCGGAGCCGCGCTCGCGGAGCAGTCGCCTTCGCCCTGATGCCACAGGATCCCCTTCAGCGTCCCGCTCCTCAACGCGATCCTCGTCCGCGCCACGGCGTTCGACCAGAGATCCCCGCTTTCAACCCAGCGGTTGATGCTCGTCCCGCCAACCGCGCAGGGTATCAGTCCGATGGGCACGCCCTTACGCCTGTCGGCCATCGCGCGGGCGAATGAAGCCGCAAGCCCCGCCCCGGCGACGCTGGGTTTGTCGAAATGTATAGGCTCCTCCGCCGCTTGCCATTCCCCGGCGGCGTCCAGCTTGAATATCCCGTCGGCGGAAATGCGGTTGGAGTCCGTCAGCACGCCTCGACCTGCCATGTTCGACTGCCCGATGAGCAGGTACAGGTCCATGTTCTCCGCCGCGCCGCACATCAAGGACGTGGCGACAGATGCCGCGAATCCAAACGCAAAGAATCTCATGTCCGCACTACTCGAAAATGATTATGAGTCCCGGTATCGTCGCGACCCTGAACGTGTCCGCCCCCTTGATGCACATGATTGGCGACCCTTCGCGGACAGGACCCGCCATGAAACCTGTCGAACCGGTACTCGTCACGAATTTCCCGGTCACCCTGTCAAAGAACCCGACCGCATCGTCCCACGCCCGCTTCACGGGGACGTAGTCGATGATTCTTTCGCCGGATGCATCGTCAAAGCTCACGTGCGACCACCAGCCGTATATGGCTTGGGTTCCCCTGTCTGCGTTACTTGCCCCGATCGTAATCGGCTTATCCTGCGTCCCCACCGCGAGACCGGCTCCCAGACTGGAATTCACGACCCCGCCGTTCACGGTGCAGACGCCATTCGTGAACGCGAACTCGTTGATCTTAGACGTGTCGGGATCGTCTTCGAGACTTCCGCATTTAACGGTCAAACCCTGGGGAAGGGTGTCCCCGCGCCACTTGACCAACAGCGACGTACTCGAACCATTGTTCGAATAGACAACGAATCCGCCTGCAGAGCCATGCGAGCCAATGCACGATGCGTACTTGGCCGCGTCTCCGTTCTTATGCTCCCTTGCGACGGGATAGTAACCGAAACGGACGCCGTAAACGCTCGTGTCCTTTATGTCCGGATAGATGTAGCTTCGGAAGGAAATCTGTCGCAGCATTTCGAGCGGGTGGTACTTGCCACCGGCGAAAACGCGGCAGAACTGGCCGTTCCTCATGCCGAGCGAATTCATGCGCACGGTGTAGGTTCCTGCGGCGACGTTATCAGAAATGACCTCCGAATGCGCCCATGCAGCGTAATCGTCGCCTTTGTCCGAATCGTCCCAAAGAACCATCAACCGCTGGCCTGCGCAGCACGCGGGAACCGTCATCGTCAAGGTCGACTTGTTGACGGAAAGCCTCAGCTGCGCAATCGTTTCGGACGCCATATTGAAATCGCTTTCGACCGTTTCGCCCGTTGGCGTTCCGGCGACGAACGCATCCACCGCCGTACTCGCCGTGAAACTCTTCGACACCCTGTCGAAGAACCCTACCACGTTGTCCGTTCCACGCCGCACGGGAATGTAGTCGCGGAGCATCTCGCCGTCCGCGCCATCGAAGCTCACGTGGGACCACCAACCATGCATGGCTCGCGACCCCGCGTCCCCTTGACTTGTGCCAATATAGATTTCCTGCTCGGAACTGCCGGCCGGCCCCGATCCCAAAGCCGCAGTCACGGTCGTACCGTTCACGGTGAACACGCCGTTCGTAAACGCGAACTCGTTGAGCTTAGATGTGTCGGGAGCGTCGGAGGGGCTTCCCCATCTCACACCCGGATGTTGTGAAAGAGACGTCCCGTTCCACCTGACGGACACGCTTTCCCTGGTAATGCCGTTCGCACCGACGGAGAATCCACCATCGCCCGAACCCGAACCGATACATGAGGAGTTGTTCTCATTCTTCGCGAGTGAATAGTATCCGAAGCGAACGCCATAGACGTCGTTGTCGCTTATGCCCGAATTGACGTAGCAGTTGCGGCTTGACTGCTTGATCATGTCGAGCCGCGCAAAGGTCATGCACGACGCGATGCGGCACTGGGCGTCGGCCGCGATGCCGAGCGCAGAAAGATTGACGGTCCAAGTTCCGCCAGCGGACGGCACGGAACCGACGATCGTCGTGGAATTAGCCCAATTGGTGACGACATCGCCCTTGTCGGTCGAATCCCACAACAGTTTCAGCCCCTTGCCGGCATAATCGGACGAGGCCGTCACCTTCAACACGCCCCCGTCTAGCGAATACTCGACCGCCCACGACGACGAAGGAACAGTCGCTACGCAGATCGCGGTCACGACAAGCGCGCACCGTCCGATTGGCAACGCGCAGAAACGACCAGCCTTTCTCGCGCATGGATTTCCATCATACGGCTTTCCGCCCGGAACGATCTTCATCATGTTGGTATGCATGGTTGAGTATCCTTTCTGTTGCAACACCTTTGCTTCCAACGCGGACAGTATAGCAAAACACGCCTCTCCCCGCAAACGCCAGTCGAGACTGCCAACTACCTCAATGTCGTGATGCGTTCGATGCGCACGTTCTCGGCGCCGGCCGTGTTGAACGCGCCGGCCGAGGGCGTGGCACGCGTGTTGTCGCGCAGGTCCACGGTGCAGTCGCGCATCGTGACGTTGCGACCGGTGGGGAGGTCAAGCACAGGTCCCGTCGGACGCACGAACGTGCACTTTTCGATCAGCACGTCGCCGCCCACGAACCCCTTGTCGGGTGGCGGAATGTCCCAGCCCTCCGGCACCACACAGCGCGTGGAGATCTGCCCCTCCTTGGGAGTGAGCAGGCCGGCGTCCTCGAACGTGCAGTTGCGGATCACCACGTTCGTAGTGCCCATGCCCTCGCACCAGAGGTCTGCCCGCCAGTCAGCGATGAGCCGCAACGGCACGCCAGGCGTGCGGCGGAACGTGCAGTCCTCGACTGTGAGGTTCGACGGCGAGAAGAGGTTGCGCCAGCCGCTGTCCTCGCACGTGCAGCCCTTGAACAGCACCCAGTCCGTCCCGTACGTGCGGTCCCACACGAGGAAGCAGGGTCCCTTTTGATCGGGGATGTCGCGGTCGAGTTCCAGCAACTCCTTCTTCACCCGCACGAGCTTCGCCGTGCAGCCCGCGGGCGAGAAATCGGGGTGGCGCAGCTCGATCGGCGCGCCCGGCACGGCGCGGAAGTAGGCCGCCCCGCGGCGGTTGATCACGTAGAGGCTGCGCGGCGCCACCTTCACCGCGATCGTGAAGCGGTCGTGGAAGTTGCTGGAGTCGTCGTTGTTGCGCGTCCAGTAGCAGTCGATGTACTTGCAGTGCCCTTTCGAGCGCGCCACGTGGTGGCCGTCCGATGTGGACGACACCGGCCGCTCGAAGAAGCGCTTCCCGGGATAGGCGGTGGCGAACTCGCTTGCCGTGGGCGGCGCCACGCGCAGACGCTCCACCTGCCAGTACTCCTGCGCGCCGTCTGTGACCATCGCCATGCCGAAGCACGCCCACACGCGCACGTCGCGCATCGAGGTTGATGCCGTTCTTGCCGTAGTAGCAGTGCTGGAGACGGTAGAGTCCGCCCTCCTCGAAACGGCGCACCACCTGGAGGTTCCACTTCGGGTTGGCGGCAAAGCGCGTGGCTGGGTTCTGGTTGCGCTCCGGCATGGGCATGCCCGGCCACACGCGCAGCACGTTCGGCGCGGTCCATTCGTTCTTCGCGCCAAAGTGGCCCTCCGTCTGGCCGCAGGAAAGCCCCGCCCCCGCGCGAAAGCGCGTGCGGCACTCGTCCATCGCCATCAATTTCTGCACGGGCACGGGCTCGGGATACTTCGGGTGGCGTTCGTAGTCGACGAACGTGAGCTCCATCCAGGCGTTCTCCGGGTGCGCCTCGTCGATGTTGCGCCGCGTCACGCGCACGAAGGAGGCGAGCGGGTCCCCTTCCCAGTCCCAGTCCATCACGAGATCGCGCACCTCGATGCGGAGGCAGCGCTGCACGAGCAGGTTGCCCTTGTCGAGAATGAGCTCGCTCTGCGGCTGGCAGCGGTACTCCGGCGCGCGGCGGAACACGAGCACAGCGCCTTTGCCATCTAAAGTGAAGTCGGTGAAGTCGCGCATGACGACTCCGGGTTCGTCGAAGCAGCGATACGTGCCGGGCGCGAGTTCGAGACGATTCGCCTTAACGCGACGGCATTCGGCAAGAGCGCGCATGATAGCGGCGGCGTTCTTGTCGTTCGTGGGCGAGAACCCGAAATCGACAGCGCGCACCACCGGCCCGCCTGTCGCGCGCGGCGTGTCGATGGAGAATTCCCCCGCGCCAGAAGGCTCGCCGACATTGGCACGGTCTGGCATGCGCGACAGCCCGTCAACGGACGGCTCTGCCGCGTCATGCACGGAGAACGCGCGCGTCACGCTCGGCATCGCTCCATCTTGCCAGAAGAGCCTGCTGCTGCGGAATGCCAAGCCAGACGCCTTCTCGATGTAAAACGCGCCATTCTTTCGCCCGGACATAGTCCCCATCTCATGGTCGCTGTGGCTATCGTATGCCGACTTGACGAACCTGAACGTGCAGTTCTCGAACTCGACGCCATCCACATGCGTCGCCCCTCCGCCTGCAATCGTCATCGGCAGGCATGTCTCCGCATCGATGCCGACGAACCGGACGCCACCGAGGGTCGCCTTGGAGAGCTCCGATCCCGCCACCACGGCCACCGCCTCGGAAACTTCCCTGATCGAGATGCGCTCGAACACGATGTTCGAGATGTCGACTCCCTTCTTGGGCGCCTTTCCGTAGCAGCACTGGACATGCAGTCCGCGCCCGGCATGCTCGATCCTCATGTCGGATATCCTCACGTCGCGTATCGTGCCGTCGCCCACGCCAACGCGCACGCCGTCCGCAGAGACGCGACAGACGATGTTTGAGACGCGCACGTTCTCGCACACCTTCGACTGGTCCTTCAGTCGCGCCGGCGAGCCGCGTATAGCGATGGCGTCGTCGCCCGTCACGATGTCGCAGTCTCCTATCCGCACGTTGCGGCAGGAATCGACGTCAAAGCCGTCGGTGTTGAGGTTACGCATCCCGTTCCGTATCGTCACCCCTCCCACCGTCACGTTCTCGCACCCGTGGAAGAAGCAGCTCCAGCAACTCATGTCGCGGAAGGTCACCTCGCGTACCTCCACATCTGAACACTCGATGAAAACGATCTCCTGGCCTGGCCGTCCCTGGTGCTTGTAGTCGCGCGCATTGATGCCTCCGTCGCGCCAGCAGACCTTTCCGACGAACTGCGGCTTGTCGTCGAAGAAGGCACGCCCGTTGCCGTCGATGACGCCCCGGCCCGTGATCGACACACCCTTCTTCTCTAGGGCGAGAATCAGGTGCTTGGCGCTCCATCCCTCTTTCTGGCTGCCCCAGTTCTGAGGATAGTCATCGGGCGCGTTGTAGTCTGCCAGGTTCGGGCTGCCGAGAAGCGTTGCGCCCGACTCGAGATGGAGTTCCGTGCGGTCTCCAAGGTAGATGGAACCGATGAGGTACGTGCCCGGAGGCACTGTCACGCGTCCGCCACCTGCCCGCGCGCAGGCGTCAAGCGTCGCCTGCACTGCGGCCGTGTCCATCGTGGCGCCGTCGCCCTTAGCGCCAAACGCGCGAACGTCGAAGTTCCCTTTGGCCTTGGCTGATTGACCGGCAAGCAGGCTCGCAGCAGCCAGCCCAAACGAAGCCAGCACCGCCATTCTCATAGTCACCATCGAGTGCATGTCATATTCTCCTGTCGGCACAATGATACATAAATCCCCTTCCCTGGTCAATCGCCACTTGGCAATTATGCTATAATCATCCCCGCATGAACAGCAACATCTCAAAGTCTTTCTGCATCCTGGCTCTCTGCCTCCTCGCATCCGCCGCGGTTGCGGACGCCGCGCGCGCGCCGATGGACTGGATGCCGGTCCGCACGAACGACATCGCCCGCTGGAAGGCCGAGCGCAAGGCGCCAGACGGCGTCTTTGCCGACCGCGCCTCGCGCACCGTCACCTTCCTGATGGAGGCGACAGGCATCAGCCTCTCGGAGCCGACGGAATTCTTCGCCATCGGCCCACTCTCCGACCGTTCCTACGAGTCGTTCGGCGTGACGGTGGCCTCGCCTGCCGCCATCGCCTCAGCGGTGGAGTCGATCGGCGTACCGCAGGGCGTGGCCATCGACCCCTTCCTCGCACGCATGTGGCCACAGGGAGAGCGTCTCGTCCTTACAGCTACACCCTACGGGGTTACGAACGCCGCCCCCCTAGCCCTCTCGGATCTCCTCGACGACAAGTTGGCAAAAGACGAAGGAGCTATACTCGCCCAGCCACTCGTGTACACTGGCGGTGCGCGTGACGCCGCCAATCGCCTCTTGGCCGCCACCAACATCCCCTGCGCCGTCTTCGCGCTCTACGGCCATGGGCCATCCATGCTCCAGCTCGACGGACGTTTCGACCAGTCCTCCACCTACGGGCGCTTCGCCGCGAAAAAGGCCTTCCCCGCCGGTACCCTGCTGGAGATGCGCCTCGCATGGGACGGCTCGACGCGCGTGAAGGCGCGCACCCCGACCCTCACGGCCGACAACGCCGGAGATGTCCTCCGTTCGCTCAAGGCGGACGCCACGCCAGGCAGCGACCTCTTCGTGAGCCCGTCGTTCGACGCCTCCGTCACATTGGCGCAGGCGATCGATACCGCAAAGGCTTTCGAGGCGCTGGACGGAATAGCCCTCAAGATGAACGGCGCGCCAGACGGCCAGTTCTTCTACAAGGCGTTCCTCCCCGACCCCGCATGGCGCGACCGCAAGGGCCGCCTGTTCCAGCCGTTTGAGATACGCCTCGCAGCTGACGGCGCGCGTACGTTCACGTTCGTGGAGGAGGACTGGAGCGGCGACGGGCTCGATCCCGTCCTCAAGCCGAAGACTCGCACCGTGGCCGACTGGAACGAGCTTCCCGCGTGCCTCGCGCAGACCGGAGAACAGGGGTCGAAGATCACGGTGGCGTTCATATATGCGCCTCCAAACACGCCGGTGGTGCGTCTCACGCCGATCATCAAGGCGCTCATGCCGCGCGTCACTACGTTCTACGTCTTCACAGAGTAGGTGCGTCCGCACATGTGACAGGTGATGTCCACCACTGAAGGAAGCGCGCTGCGCTCCTCCGGAGGCAACGCGGCCAGCATCGCAGAAGCGCGGTCCGCACTGCAACGGCACGCGAATGAGAGCGGCCTTCTGCTGCGTAGCTCAGCTTGAGGCAAGCCGAGCTTCTTCAGCAGAGTGCGGACCGATATCGCTGCCGTCGAAAGAGCTTTGGCCGCCGCACCGGAGCAGAACACGTCAGCCACGCGCGCAAAAGCTTCCTCGTCGCCGTCCGGCGGACACTCCACGAGCAGCCCACGTGCGAACGTCGGCACACCGTCATCGCCTGCCGCGGACACAACCGCCGTGCGGACTCGCCGCTGTAGCGACTGCGCAAAGTATGCGTCCAGCCCTGTTGCAACAGCATTGTTGTTCTTGAATGCGACGGCAACCGCGCCCGAGGCCAAGATGGATCCCGGCACGGACCTGATCACCTCAAACGTGCCGTTTTTGCCAAGCATGGCCGTATCCTTCGGCACGCCCAGACCGTCGAAGTCATCGAGAATCTTCTTCTTCGTGTAGCCGCGCAACGTGCCTGCCACCGTCGCCTCGGCCAAAAAGCCCTCCAGCGGACCGGGGCAGTCCAGACGGAACGTCACCGTCTCGTCGGCCGCGGAACATTCCGCACCCAGGAGCGCTGCGCCAGCGAGAGCCTGAGCGAGATAGCGCGAGGCGGCAGGCCCAGAGAGATGGGCACGAGCGAGCGCACCCGCCGCGGACGTGCAGTCCGCAACCGTCACGGCCAGCTTCGTAGGCATGTCGAGCGCGATTGTCAGTTCGTCTTTCATCGTCAATACGCTACTTTATTCTGAAACCACGAAATACACAAAATACACGAAGAAGTTTTCCGTACTTCCCAAGATTTTCGTGTGTTTCGTGTATTTCGTGGTTATTCATTGCACAATGTTTAGAGATTCTTCGGAATAAGGCGAGCGGCAAGCGCGACGCACAGCGCCACCGGCAGCCAAATCAGGATCTCGGGATGCAGCGAGTAGTTCTTCGAGAGGCTCGTCATCAGCAGTTCCAGCATATAGTACGACAGCGCCACAACGAGCGCGATTGCCATGCCTATAGTAGACTCGCGCCGTTGCGCCCGTATCCCGAGCGGGACTCCAACGAGAACGAAACATATTGAGGCGAAAGCCGATACCAGACGCTTCATGAACTCGGTCTTTACGTCGCTTAGCGTCCGCCGGGCCTGCCGGCGCGCATCGCGGCCTTTTTCGTCTTTAACCCCCGATGCAATTGACCTTACGGCTTGCTTCGCCATACTTATGGCGTAGAGTATCTCGCTCCTCACTGTCCCGTTCTCTGTCATGCGCGGAAACAAAGTAAAGTCCTTCTCGCGGCGTCTGTACTTGTCGTCCTTCAGGGCGTCCTTCAGTCTGTACTCCCATACGTCCGCCGACAACCTGCGGCCGTCCTCGGCGTCTGTCGGTTCACCGCTTATGTTCCTCATCCGGAGCACCAGATCGCGCCCCACCTGCGACACCTCCGCCGTAGCCACAGAAATCTTGCCGACAGTGTGCGGGTTAGAGTAGTCGAGGATGGTAAGACCAAGCAGCTTTCCGTCCTTCTTCTCGTTGAAGTGTATCTTCACGTTCGGGAAGTCGGTAATGGTGCGCCCAGGCTCGAGCAGGTCAATCCCGGCGCCAACGGAAATCCGCTTGACGAGATTGCGCCGCACCTCATGCCCGCGCGGCACTATCTCGTTGTTTATGAAAAGGCCTGCCAACGTGCATAGCGCAGCGAAGGCTAGCGGCCAGCGCATCACGGTGAGAAGATTCACGCCGCAGGCGCGCATCGCGGCGATCTCGCTGTCGGCCGACAGACGCGAGAAGACGAGGATGGACGAGACGAGCAGGCCGATCGGAATCGTCCACTGCATCGTCTCCGGGAAGCTCACGACAGCGAACCTGCCGACCAGCTCCATCGGAATGCCGTCCAGGATGTATCCCACGATCTGCACGAAGAGGCCGATCGTGAGAACGAACGACAGAACGAGGAACGCCAGAAGGAAGGACGACAGGAACGCCCCGAACACGTACCTCTCCAGCGTCTTCACCTTCCAGCCTCCATCACTCTCTCCTCATGCAACGATCGACATCTCACTGTCCGGCCATGAACAGCGCGTTCGATGCGAAATACGGGTCGCTCGTGAACCGGCAGCCAAGGCGGCGCAGGCCGGCCTCGTCGCCCGGAGTGACGATGTGCGTCATATGTACCTCGCATCCGCGCAGTTCGTTCAGCTTCTCGGTGGCGATCTGCGCCGCCGGGTTCGTGGTACACGAGATCGCGAGGCCGATCAGGGCCTCGTCTAGGTTGAGCGACGTATAGCCGCCCTTCAGGATGTCGTGCTTCATGTGCGCGATCGACTGTATGACGTTCGGCGCGATGAGCGGAATCTGCGCAGGTATGCCGGCCAGCTCCTTCACGGCGTTCAGCATCATTGCGGCAGCGGCGTGCATCTCGTCGGAATTGCGCCCCGTGATGATGCGGCCGTCCTTGAGCCGGATTGCGGCGCCGGAGACGATGTTGCCGCCGGCCTTGCCCTTGCCGGCCTCCTTCGCGTTCTGCGCGGCCTGGCGCGCCGCCTCAACGGGTATGCGGTCCTCAGGCTTGAGTCCGAGCTTCTGCATGAGGGCGTCGGCGCGGGCAACCGAGTCGCGATCCGTCGTGCCGAGCGCGAAGTCGGTCATGTAGCGGAAGGCCCGGCGGATGACCTCCTGCTTCGACGCCTCGCGCACCACCTCGTCGTCAATGATGCCGAAGCCGATGCGGTTCACGCCCATGTCCGTCGGACTCTTGTATGGACACTCGCCGCCCGTCATCTTTTCCCAGATGGCGCGCAGAAGCGGGAACGCGTCCACGTCGCGGTTGTAGTTCACCGTCGTCTTGCCGTACGCCTGCAGGTGGTACGGGTCGATCATGTTGCAGTCCTTGAGGTCGATGGTGGCGGCCTCGTAGGCGACGTTGAGCGGATGTTCGAGCGGCATGTTCCACACGGGGAACGTCTCGAACTTGGAGTACGCCGCCTTCTTCCCGTGGCGGTACTCGTGGTATATCTGCGAGAGGCACGTGGCGAACTTGCCGGAGCCGGGCCCAGGCGCGGTGACGACCACGATGGGGCGCTCCGTCGGCACGTACTCGTTCTTTCCGTATCCGGCCTCCGAGACGATCGTCTCGACGTCCGCCGGATAGCCTTGCGTCACGTAATGGAAGAACACCTTGATACCGCGGTTCTCCAGGCGCTGGCGGAACTGCTGGGCGGCGACCTGCCCCGTGTAGCGCGTGATGACGACGCCGCGGAAAAGGAGCCCGAGCCGCTTCAGGTCGTCGATCAGCTTCAGCGCGTCGTCGGCGTAGGAGATGCCGAAGTCCGCACGCATCTTCTTGTGCTCGATGTCGCCCGCATAGATGCAGAGGATGATCTCCGCCTGGTCGGCGAGCGACTGCAGGAGGCGCAGCTTCACGTTCGGGTCGTAGCCCGGCAGGCAGCGCGCCGCGTGCATGTCGTTCATCAGCTTGCCGCCGAACTCAAGGTACAGCTTGCCGTACTTCGCGGCGCGCCGGCGGATCTCTTCCGATTGCTCCGAAAGGTATTTCTCGTTGTCGAATCCGATCTTCATCTTCTTTCCTCGGGATGTCGTCCGCTAGTATACCAAATCCCCCCGCACTACTTGAAGGAAAGCGTCACCGGCACGTCCTGCGTCCTGTCGGCAGCGAGCGTAACCGCCAGCACCTTGCCGCCCGCCTCGCGGCGTGTCGTGGCCGTGACGCCGTCAGGCACTGAAACCGACTTCAAAGAGAAGCTCTCCGGCACTAAGAACCGCGCCGTCATCGGGAATCCGCCGATCACGTTGAGCGTCACGGTAAGGACGTCCTCCGCCCACTGCTGCCCCTTCAGCTCCACACCGCCCTGCGTTATGTGGCGGTCGCTCGTGAGGAACTGCGGATGCGCCGCGTACGGCTGCATCGCGATCAGGCGCACGCTGCGCGGCGGCACCTGCATCGTGAAGCGCTCCTCGTTGACGCCATGCCACGTCTCGGTCCAGAACTCCCAGCAGGCGAACTGCTGGTCGACCGCCTCGCCGATCTCGCTCCAGTCGAAGCCCACTTCCGCCTGCTCGTCTCCCCAGTTGAACAGCGCCACCACGTGCCACGAGCCGAACGGACGCTTCACGCCCAGGTTCCAGATCGGCAGATGTCCGAACTGCGGAAAGAGGTTGCCGGGACGCACGTCGCAAACGGGAAGCGACTGCTGGAGAAGCCGAATGCGGTCTGGCGCCAGCTCGCCCAACTTGTCGCCAGCGAACATCTGCTGGCCGGGAAGCGCGATCACCGTCGCCTCGACGCGAGCCTGCTCGATGCCGAGCGCGTCCTGGCTGATCATCATGCAGTCCGGATCGGCCCAGAACACGATGTTGTGCGTGAAGATCTGGTTGATGGTGCAGCGCGCCTGAAGCATGAGGTTCGCCCACTTGACCGGCTGGTTGGGATGGACGATGTCCGCCCCAGTGCGGCTCGCGTCCGCGTACGCCGCCTCCGCGCCAGTGAAATGCCCCTGGCAAGCGAGGAAGATGCGGTCGTCCCCGATGCCCTCTCGGAACGCCTTCACGCACAGCTCGAACGGATTGGGGCACGACGGGTCCGCAAAGCAGGCCCTCACCTCCGGTCGCTCGTACTTGTGCGCGCAGTAGCCCGCGCCGCGCCCGGACATGCCGTCGATCTTGAAGAACTCGTAGCCCCAGTCGCGGGAAGCCGTGCGGAAGATGTCGCGCAGATGGTCGCGCGCGTCCTTCACCGTCGGGTCGAGCGTGAACCTGCCGTTCCAGCACGAGAGCGGCTTGCCGTCCTTGCCGTGCAGGAACCATCCCTTGTGCTCGTTGTAGAAGTTCGTGTTGCCAGTGCCGAACGGCGCCATCCAGAGACCGGGCCTGAAGCCGAGCTTGCGGATCTCGTCGGCGAGCCACTTCATGCCCTCGGGGAACTGAGGCTTGTAGTACTCCAGGTTCATGTTGTGGAAGTTGGAGACAGGAAGCTTCGGCGAATTGTCCTGCCACGACTCGATCGACCATATCTCCAGCCCGAACGGCTTGAGGTACTTCGCGCCGAGACGCGCTTCGTCAAGGTTCTCCTTCGAGCCGGCCTGGTCGAAGTAGATGTTCCAGCTCATCCAGCCTGTCGGCGCGCGAGGGCAACGCTTGCGGTCGATCGGCGCGTAGTACGGCACCCAGCGGTTGCGGTAGTAGTCTCGCTCCACGTTGAGGCGTATCCTCGCAGATTCTGGCATGCCGATGTCCGCATACACGGAGAACGACCATGTGCCCGGCGCGCCGGACTCCAGCAGCGCCCCGCCGGGCGCGAGAATCTGGAACGCCTCGTCGCGGCTAGGAGAAAACAGCGTATCGAAGAGCGCGGAATCCACTGCGCCCGACGACAGCTGCAGCACGCGCTCTCCAGGTATCGGCACGGTGCTGGCCGCGAACGCGTCCGCCCTTCCGTGGATCTCGCCGCTGAACGACAGCTGTCCCCTGTAGGCAAGTGCCGTGCGGTGGTATACGAGCATGTCCAGCATCGCGCCGTTGTGCTGGAACGTTATGTAGCCCTGCGCGTCGTTGTTGCGGTCGATCACAGCAAGACGGTTGGGCACCCCGTCGCGCGAATCGCCGACCTTCCAGTCGGCCTTCGGATCCGCCGCCGCGTCAGTGGCCTTCTCAGGTCCCTGGAACGTGAGTTCGCCGCCAACCTCGATGCCCGATGGACGATGCGTCAGCTTGAGCGTCGCCCCCTCGGCATCGAACGCCACGTCCCACTCGCCGGCCTTGAACGCCGTGTCGCCGAACAAGGCCATGGAAGCCATGATGGCGCAGCAGGCCAGCATGACGCTAGCCGTTCTCTTTCCGAAGCAACATCCGTTTTTCATCCTGAAGTTCCTTTGCTCTTGAGATTATACCACAACGCCCCCCGCTCACAGTGCGTCGAGTGCGAAGACGTGCGCCTTCTCGCCCGCGCCGCCCCAAGCCTCCGTAACAACGAGACGGAGCGCGTCTGCGTCGACCGGCTGGAACGACACCTTACGGAAACGCATGATGTTGAGGTCGTCCTTGAACACCGTCTTCCACTCGCCGCCGACCCGCGCGTCGATCCTGAACCCCTTCGCGAGCATCTTCGGCATAGGCCTGCGCCCGTGCTCCGCCTCCAGCTTTAGCATCCGCTTGCCGGTGAACGTCATGTTGGAATCGAAGACGATACGCGCCCCCGAGACGCGCTGCGGCGACGTCCACGAATAGACGAGCGTCTCGTCGCCTGCTTTCACCCACACGCCGTTGTCCGCCTTCTTCCACTTGCGGTCGATACCGTTGCGCAGGTTCTCGTTGGCGGGGGCGACAGTCGCGGCGCGCGTGAGCACCGAGACCTTCCTCCACCTGTACGGCAGCATGCAGTCGTCGTCCTCGAGCGTGTCCTGAAGCTCGGCGATCCGATCCTTGCGCACGCCCGCCGGGTCAAGCCCGTCGCGCAGCGCGATCGCCGCCGCAGTGCCAACCGCCTGTCCCATCGTGGCGCAAGTCGCCATCACGCGGAGCGACGAGAGGCCCATGTGAGTGCAGGAGATGTCGCGTCCGGCGAACATCAGGTTCGGCACGTTGACGGAGTACAGGCAGTCGAACGGAATGCCGAAAGGCGACGGGCACTTGTGGTGCTCGCTGAGGTGGCCCACCTTCCAGAACGCGTCGGGATGGTGGTCGTCAAGCGACCATCCGCCGTAGGCCACCACGTCCTCGAAGTGGCCGCCCGCCATGACGTCATGCTGGGTGAGGATGTGCGGCCCCACGAAGCGCGTGGACTCGCGCTTCCCTGGCAGCGCGCCGATCCAGTCGAGGTCGTAGTTCTTGCAGCGGCCGTCGGGGTGGTTTTTCATGTAGTCCCACACGCCGTAGGCGATCCTCTTGAGCTCGTACTGGATCAGGTTGGCGTCGCCGATCGTGTCTATGTTCCCGCCGAACTCGATCCACCAGAAGTTGTTGTTGTCAGGATAGAGGCGCTTGTAGGAGTAGTACTTCTTCTTTTCCTTCGGCGGCTTGTCGTTCACGAAGTCCTCGTCGGTGAACTTGTACGCCCACGGCGGCGCGTGGAATGGATGGTGCTCTTCTGTCTTGCGCAGCTGGAGCAGTATCGAGTTGCCCATCGTCCTGTGGTCGCCGCCGACCTGCGTGTAGTCCTCGCCGAACTCCTCGGGGAACTCGCGCCCTATGCGGAACTTCGCGCCGGACAGCCGCAGGATGCCGTCGCCGCTGCAGTCTGCGAAGAGCTTGCCGCGAATCTTCCACCGCGTGTACGCGTTCCCGTTCCACGCCTTCACGGCGACGATTCGCCCGCCGTCCATCTCGACCCCGTCCACCGACGTGTTCAGGAGCAGCGTTATGTTCTTCTCCTCCACCACGGTCGCGTACATCACGTCGTCCCACAGCGTGTAGCGCATCAGAGGATTGTAGTAGAAGTTCCTGAGCTGCAGCTCCTCAAGGATGCCGGCCTCCTTGTTGTCGTCGCCATGCGCGCCCATGATGCCCATGCGCATCTCGCTGGAGCAGTTCCCGCCGAGCATCGGACGGTCCTGCACAAGCACCGTCTTGGTGCCGTGCCGCGCGGCCGAGATCGCCGCGCAGATGCCCGAAAGCCCGCCGCCCACGACCACGAAGTCGGCCGACATCTCCTTCTCTAGCACCACCGGCGAGTTCGCCTCGGTGCGCATCGGCTTCGTCTCGCGCCCAGCGTCCGCAAGGTCGCTCGTGGCAATGCGCGCGCTGCACACCATCCCTACAAGGCACGCTCCAACCATCAGGATCCTTCTCATAACACTTTTCCCTTCTTTGCTTCCAATGTTGCCATTCCCAATGTTCAATTCCCATTGGCAATTGGCAACATTGAAACTGGCAACATTTCCACATTGGCAACATTCTCAAAGTTATCCTCATGTGCATTCCCGTGCGAAGCGCGCGCGGCGCTCTTGAAACCGGGCGCGGTTGCGCCCGGATAGCAAAAGTTGTTTTTATAAGTTGTCATGGTTGTTTCCCTTTCACCGAAATTTATCCTCATTTGACCACGAGCTGAGCGGCATCGCGCGCGGACGCATCGGCCGCAAGCACGGCCTCCACGGAATCGCACTCGGCAACGGACGTCCGCTCCACCACGTCGGCGACGACCCGGACGATGTCGGGGAACGCTATCTTTCCCGCAAGGAAACCCGCCACAGCCACCTCGTCCGCCGCCCCAAGCGCCACGAGCCGCGTGCCGCCGGCAGCGGCGGCCTCGCGCACTAGCCGAAGCGCCGGAAAACGCGACTCGTCCGGCGCACGGAACGTCAGCGAACCAAGAGCCGGCAGATCCAGCGCCGCGCGCGCGGCCGGCAGTCGGTCCGGCCAGCTGAACGCGTACTGTATCGGCACGCGCATGTCCGGCGGCGCCAGCTGCGCGAGCGTGCTGCCGTCCGCGAGCGTGGCCAGCGAATGCACGACGGACTCGGGATGTATCGCCACGTCTATGGCGTCGAGCGGCACGCCGAAGAGCCAATGCGCCTCCACGATCTCGAACCCCTTGTTCATCATGGTGGCGGAATCGATGCTGACCTTCGGCCCCATCCGCCAGGTGGGGTGCCGCAACGCCATCTCCGGCGTCACGGCGGAGAGGTCAGCCGGACCGTCAAGGAACGGCCCGCCGCTCGCGGTGAGCGTGATTCGGGAAAGGCTTGACACCCGCTCGCCTTGCAGGCACTGGAAGATCGCGCTGTGCTCGCTATCGACGGGAATGAGCGACACGCCCTTCTCGCGCGCTCTGGCCGTCACCAGCCCACCAGCAGCCACCAGCACCTCCTTCGTGGCGAGCGCCACGGGAATGCCGCGTCCGATCGCATCCATCGTAGGCGCGAGTCCGGAAAGCCCGACGGTAGCCACCAGGGCCAGGTCCGCCTCCGTCTCGCGCACCGCGCGCGCCGCCGCATCCTCGCCCGCGAACCATGGCGCCGAAAACTCGCGACCCAGCCGTTCGGCCTCGTCTGTGCGCGAACGTACGGCAAGTCCCGCCACGCGGAAGTCGTCCGGATGGCTCCGGATGACATCCAGCGCGGCGGTACCTATCGAGCCGGTGGCGCCTAGGACGAGGATGCGCTTCACTGCGGCCCCGGAACGTTAGCCGCGCACGCAGTCCATCACGCCGCGGAAGTAGCCGACGCTCTCCGCGACCTCGCGAAGGAACACGGCCTCGTCAAGCTTCTTGTTCTTGCCCTCGCCAACCATCGGGAAGCGCTCGTACTCGAGCGAGCAGCAGCCGGTGTAGTTCACCTCGCAGAGCGCGCGCACCACGTCAAGCATGTTGATCTCGCCGCGCGGCATCGGACGGGCGATGTTCTTCTTCGGGTCGAACGACACGTTCTTCACGTGCATGTCGTAGATCCTGCTGCCGTACTTGCAGATGGTCTCCGCAGGGTTCTTTCCGGCGCGGAAGTCGTGCCCGATGTCGAGGCATAAGCCCATGCGCGAATCGAGGTCCTTCACCATCTCGTACGCGCTCTCGCCGGTCGGGAAGCAGTACGGAATGTCCGGGCCGTGGTTGTGGATGGCGATGCGCATGTCGTATTCCTTGCAGAGTCCGGAGAGGTACTCGCACCGCGCGCGACTGTGGAAGCGCACCTTCTTCCCCTCGACCTCGCGCTGCTCGGTGGGAACCGAGACGATCGTCTTCACCCCGATCGCCGCCGCGTAGTCGAACGCCTTCTTCGCCTCCTCGTTCGAAGCCATGTAGATCGGCCCCACGCCGTAGCCCGTGATGCCGTGATCCTCGCACTTCTTCTTGAACTCGGCGATCTGCGCCGGCGTGGCGTCGAACGGCAGGTGGAAGTTCTTGATGCAGAGGTAGTGGACGTCCAGCGCCTGGACGAGGTCCAGCGTGCGGTCCGTGTCGAACTTGTGGAACGTGTAGCCGGCAATGCCGAAATTGAACGGCACCTTCTTGCAGGCGGACTTGCCCGAACAGCAGCCCGAACCGCTAGGCGTCTGGCAGCCGGCGGCGAACAGCGCGAGCGAGCTCGCGCCAAGGAACGAACGACGATTCATCATGGAAACAATCTCCTTGTTGGTTGACGGAACGCTATAATTATAGCACAATCCTCCCCCATGCGTTGAACGAGACCTCGAAAAGGCACTCGCCCCTCCCGGCAACTTACCTGAGCGAAGTCCAGTCGAGCGCCCAGTAGAGCCTGTCCGTCTCGTACGGATCAATGGGGTCTTTCTCGTAGTCGAACGACCCGGGCAGCACGCCGTAGCGCTTCAGTTCGCGGATGTAGGGCTTGGGAGGACGGAATCCCTTCATGTCGAAGCGCTTCACCTTCTCCAGAACGTCCTTGCCGTCCTGGATCATCGCAAGGATGGCCTTGTAGTCGGGATCGTCAGCGCTCGCAAACACCGACTTGCCGTCCTTGCCCATGCCGAAGCCGCCCGCCGACCTCGCGAGCGGCGCCATGAGGAAGAGCGACTTCTCCGGATGTGTCAGGTTGAACAGCAGGTGCCGGTGCCACTTCCTGAGACGCGGGTCGTTCCAGTCCGGCGTCCAGAAGCTGATGCCGTTCTCGTCGGAGAGGCAGTGCGGCAGCCGCGTGGCGCCCATGTGGCACGAATCGCAGCGGCGGGAGATGACGGCGCTCGCAGCGACTGAGGCGGCGCGCGTGCGGTCGTTGTTCACGACCTGCTTGTTCTGGTGGTAGCCGCCGATCGAGCCGCAGCCGAGGGCGCCGTACGTGCCGGGGTACGGCGCCGAACCGTCCAGCCACATCATGATCGCCTTGCGCTCGGCGGGCGTGACGGCGGCGCCATGGTGCCGGCCGGAAATCTTCTCCATGAGCGGACTGCCGCCGCTGCCGCGCGCGTAGGGAGGCCAGTCGCTTTGGGACGAATTGCGCCCGTCGAGCACCTGGTTGTGGGCGATGAGGTTGTAATAGGCCATCGAGAACATCGGGCCGTGGTCGCCCGAGAGGTCCACGTTGGCGCAGCGCCTGTCGGGGTTGTGGCACCTCACGCAGGCGCGGTCGAGTATGGGCTGCACGTCGCGCGGGAAGTCGGCGACGTCGAAGGCAAGGCCGGACGGGTCGATCTCGGACGGTCCGCGCGCGAGCGCCTTCGAGACCGTGGCCGCGCGCCGCACCGTGTTCTCCGTCTTGTTCTCGTGGCAACCCACGCATCCCTGCTTCTCGCCGGGCATCACCTGTGTGAAGCTCTGCATGCGCTTCACGGCGCGTCCCTCCGCGTCAAGCGCCACAAAGAAGAGCGACCTCAGCGCGGGCACCTTGAAGTACGCGCTGCCGTCCCCCTCCACCGGCACCGTGCCGAGATAGCGGGTGAGCGTGAACGTGCCGCCGTAGGAGAGTGGATCCATGCCGCCCGTGTAGTTGACGGGCTTTGGCAGGCTTTCCATCACCATCAGCTTCTTGATCGTGCCGGGCTTCACGCCGTCCAGGCTGCGGCTGACTATCACGTTCTCGAGGTAGAACTCGCCAGCCTTGGACGAAAGGTCGGTACGGTCGGCGAGGATGCGCTCGCGCGCGTGGGGCATGAGCGGACGCGGCTCGCTGATGCGCGACCCACCGTCGCTCGTGCCTTCGAACGCGGTGAACTCCTGCGGGAGGCGGAACAACGTCTCCTTGTCCCCGCGCACGTTCATGAGGAACACCTCCTCGCCGTCCGTCGCCATGAAGAGCTCGGACGAGAACGCCCACGGGTCGAAGCACTTCTTCCGGGATATGCGGCGTATGTTGGACCGGTTGTCGGGCCCGGCCTTCGAGCTCAGCACGCTGAGGAATCCGCCGTGCTCGAACGAGCCATGGCCGGGGGAATCCGTCATGACGAGGTCCTCCGAGCCGGGAATGGGCTTCGCGTCGATGTACACGCCGCCCGGATACGTGTTGCCCTGGAGGATCTGGTGCTGCGTGCCGTCGGGGTTCATCGTCCAGAGGTGGTGGAACGTCACCTGGCGGCGGTCCACGTATTCCCAGCGCATGTAGGCGATGCGTCCGTCGGGGAGCGGCCAGGGCGTGTTGTCGTGCTCGATGTTCGCGGAGAGCATGCGGATGCCGGAGCCGTCCGGCTTCATGCGGTAGACGGTGGCGACCTGGGTGAGCCAGCAGTTCACCCAGCGGCGCGCGCGGGCGGAGACGAAGACGATGTCGCCGTCCGGAAGCCAGGCGGGCTCGATGTCGTCGTATTCGCCGAAGGTGAGCTGCTTCAGGCCGGTACCGTCTGCGTTGATGGTGAAGAGGTGGTAGCGCTGCTCGTTTCCGGGACGATACGAGAACACGATCTGGCGCCCGTCGTAGTGCACGCACGGGTCGCGCACCGCGCCCGCGACGTCCTCCAAGAGCGTGCGGAACGACTTCGTGCGGACGTTGTAGGCCACGAGACGCCCCTGCCGGTTGAGGATCGTGTAGCTGGTGCCGTAGCAGTAGTAGCCGAAGTTCGCGTACCAGTGCTCGCGCCGGTGCGTGCGCGTGGCGAACACGATCTCGTTGAACGAGCCGTACGCGCCGGCGAAGAGCCTGTCGCGGAGCTCCCCGACGGGCGGCGAGGGCGGCCGTGCGTCGGGCAGGACCGGACGGGCATCCGTGTCGTAGAGGTCGATGTAGTCGATGTTCACGGGGTGGTTCGGCGCGACGATGCGCAGGTCCGCGCCGGCGGGGATGTCGATCTTGGCGACTTCGACGTCCTTGAGCACGTGGAAGTCCCCCGTGTCGGGGAACACGACGTCGCCGAGGTGCCGGTCGCCATCGAAGAACTGCACCGTCGCGTCGTTGCCGCCGTTGTTCGTGCCGAAGCACACGGCCACCCACTTCGCGGCGACGGGCGTCTTGCCGTAGCGCACGCCCCTGCCGCGCGAGAAGTAGGCGAGGATGCTCCCGCCCGACGTTCCGGCGATCTTGTCGTACGGGCCCGCCTTGCCGCCCTTCGCGTCCGGCAGCATCTCCCCTTTCTCCGCCTCGATCCGAAAAGGCGCCGCCGCACAGGCGACGGACAAAAAGGCTGAAAGGCTGAACGAGAGGACCTGTTTTATAGGCACAGCGACCATGGCACAATTTCGCGGTTGGTGCAGAAGCCCCCGGCCAGTCTCATCGAATGATGATCCGCGTGCCCTTCGGATCGAACGGGCTGGGGCGATGGCAAATCCACGCCTTGCCGGACGGTGCGGACGCTCCCGCACGGTAGACGCCCAGCACGCGTTCGCCTGCGGGCAGATACGCCTCCTCCGATGAATCAACGGGCGAAATGTAGCCCGTCTGCAGCCAGGTCGGCTGGAACTCCGACACGTACACGATCACGGGCTTCGCCGTGTCCGATGCCGCCACGCCCGCGAGGATCCCGCCGAACGCCTCCTCACTCACCGCCGGGCCGAGGAACGTAACGGTCTTGATGCCCGACGCGCCAGTGAACGCGTTCGCGCCGACCGTCAGGTTCGCCGCCGCGTTGAGGACGATGTTGGTCAAACCCGACGCACCGTTGAAGGCATCCGTCCCGATGGACGTCACGCGCGAATTCTTGTCGCCGTCGCCGAACACGATCTCGTTGAGCTTGTCGTTCCCCTTGAGGCAGGTTTTCCCCACGCTGGTCAACGACGGCAGGTGCAGCGAACCGTAAAACCGCTGGTTGGCCGCACCGCAGAGCTGACCGTCACCGGGGAGCGACGTCGCGCCCGGCAGATACCACCACCCTACGTCCGTATTCTTGACCTGCGAGCTGTAGAACATGCCGCTGCCGCTGCCGAACTTTAGCCCTTCGCCACGGAAGATTGCGTACTTGAGCGTCGTCTGGTCCGAGAACATCCACGAGCAGAATATGTTTGCGCTGACGTTCGGCTCGTCGATGACGACCGTGACGTAGGACGCGCGACGGTTCGTCGCGTGGAAGTTCTGTGCCACAGACCACCCCGTCATCGTGCCCGGCGTCACGAACACCCGCGCGGCCGGCACGGTGTTGGCCTTGGAGGCCGCCAGCGCCCCCGTGCCTCCGTTG
>CACXPT010000107.1 GCA_902769585.1 uncultured bacterium | reverse complement strand
GCAGATCGCGAACGCCACGGTGGGCGTGTCGGCGGCCGACCGCGTGGGCCTGGCGGGGCTTTCGCTGGAGGACGGCGCGAAGCTCGACCTGGCGTCGGACGCGGTCGCCGCCGTGAAGATCCTGTACGTGGAGGGCGTGGCCGTGCCGCGCGGCGTCTACACGGGCACGGGTCCGGTCGGCACGCAGGTGGAATGGCTCGAGGGCGACGGCATCCTGGGCGTGGCGGGTTCGCTGGACCGGGGCGTGCCTTCGATTGTCCCCACGCCCGCCGGCGACGGCTGGTACGAGTTCGGCCTTGCGAGCGGATACGAACAGGGGTGGGGTGCCGGCTATTCGGCGTCTCCCAACGTGAGTCGGCACTACATTACAGGTACGCGTCCGATCTGGGACGACTACGCGTTCCCCGCCGGCGCGAAGCTGCGTCTCGTGGGCGGCATCCTGCTGGAGACCGTTCCCGCCGGCGTGTTCTCGGAATACGACACGAGCGGACTCAAGATCGTCTATCTCCATGGGAAGACCGCCTTTGCGGATGGCACGCCGCTTACGGTCCCGAGCGGCTGCACGTTCCGGTTCCAGTCGGGCACGTGGAAGCTGGACGCGGTGATCGCCAACAGGTGGTGGCTCACGGCCAAGGGCTCGGATGAAATCACGTATACCGGAGACATCGTCAACAACGGCACGTTCAGGGTCACGGGCGACGGCGAGCAGGCCGCGCGGCAGATCTACACGGGCGACGTCTCCGGCACCGGCACGTTCTACATCTACAACTTCGGCAAGCAGGCGCGGTTCCAGGGACGGTTCGACATGGAGGTGTCCAGCCCATCCTCCGGCTGGCAGAACGGCTGCCTCATCTGGATCGACACGCTGTCCGTGGGCGGCTCGTTCAAAAGCTATGCCTTGGGCGGCGGCGGCGGGCAGCACGGGACGAACACGAGCTGGAGCGCGAACGGGTTCCTGTTCGGAAAGAACAACAGCGACGAGACCGCCGACAACGAGCTGAAGATCGGCACGCTCACCGGCTACGCCGCCGACATTACGGACGTTCCGTCCGGCAAGCGGTGGCGGAGCGGCGGGCACGTGATCGTGTGGGGCAACAACACGGTGCACGTGGGCGACCTGCGAGACGGTCTGCACGTGGTGGCGCGGCGGCAGGACCAGCAATGCGTCCAGGGCTGGCTGGGCAGTTCCACGCAGAAGGGCGTCGGCAACCTCGTGGTGGACACGCTGACGCGCGGCAACATCTACGCCTCGACCAACATCAACCTGAAGATCGGCACGGTCGTGGCCGCCTCCACGATCGACTACACCTACCAGAGCGGCGCCATCAACCGCATGACGCTCGACATCACGAACAGCTGCAACGCATCCGCCGTCGTGAAGGCGACGGACATCGGGATGCTCCCGGCGCGGCTCTCCGGCTTCACGGGCACGGTCACGCTCACGGACACGGAGACCGTGAAGAGCTACACGATGCCCATCGACTTCACGCAGGGCACGGACTGCCTCTACAACACGACGGGCTGCATCGGGTCGGGTACACTGGGAAGCGCGCCCGCGAACGGCACGATCGACGCGACGTTCCCGACGACGGGCGATGCGCCCGTGAAGGGCGATTACGCGCTTGCGCGGTTTACCTCTGGCGGCGAGCTGCTCGCGGGCTGGACGGTGACGCTGAACGGCCAGGGCGTGGAGGCGACGGTCGTGAATGGCATGGAGATCCGCACGAAAAAGGACGCGACGGGCCTTTGGCTGAAAGTCGGCAAGCCCGGTATGACGATCGTAATCAAGTAGTAGGGAATAGGGAAGAGGGAACAGGGAATTGTGTATGCCGTTGCTTCCTAGGGTGCTGGCGTTTGTACTTGCCGCGTGCGCTGCGGTCGCGCAGGCTTTTTCCCATGCGGAGGATGCGAAATCGGCACCTATCGGCGTGTTCGATTCGGGACTGGGCGGACTTACCGTCCTGGAGCGCCTGCTGGACGTGGACCAGGCAGACAACGCCACCGGCCTCTACGGGCCCGACGGCGTGCCTGACCTGGCGCGGGAATCGTTCGTCTATCTAGGCGACCAGGCGAACATGCCGTACGGCGACTATTCGGCGGAGGGCAAGAGCGACTACCTGCGCGAGCTAATCCTCAAGGACGCCAAGTTCCTGCTTGCCACCAACTTCTACAGGTCTGCCGAGGAACGCGTGCCTGGCGGACGCAAGCGGCGCGTGAAGATCATCGTCATCGCCTGCAACACGGCCACGGCATGGGGACTCGCCGACGTGCGGCGGCATCTCGAGTCCGTGGGCGATGGCACCAAGGTAGTGGGCGTTATCGAGGCCGGCGTCCGCGCCACGCTCGACCAGATCCTCGGCGCGTCCGCAGGCGGCGCGCGGAAGGGCGTGTCTCCGTTTGCCGTCGGGGTCATGGCCACGCCGGGCACGATAGCCTCTGGCGCGTACGCCCGCACCATCCGCGCGGAGCTTGCCGCGCGCGGCGTCACGGCGGAGGTGCCGGTGCTCAACCAGGGGTGCGCAGGGCTGGCCGACGCCGTGGAGACAGGTTCGCCCGACGCCGACGCCATCGCCAGTTCGAATCTCGTTGCGCTCGTGGAGCGGCACCGCGATTCCGGCTCCAAGGTCCCGATAAGGGCCATCATCCTCGGCTGCACGCACTATCCGTTCGTCCTGGGCGCGCTGAACCGCACCTTGGCGGAACTGCGCGCGAAGGGCGCGCCCCTCTCGGAAGATTTCCGCTTCGTGGACCCGGCGTACTACACGGCGGCGGAATGCCATCGGATACTGCGCGAGTCGGGGCGGCTCTCGGCGACGGCGCAGCGGGATGCCTCGATGGCGTTCCTCTCGGTGGCCAACCCGGAGCTGCCGGCTGCCTGTCTCACCGCGGACGGACAGCTGACGCGCGCGTTCAAGTACGGCCGTTCCGTTGGGTCGGACGCCGTGACGACTAAGCCCGTGCCGTTCACGCGAGCGCGCTTCGGTGATGAGGTGTTCGCAAACATCGGGCGGCTACTGCCTCGCACGGCCGCGCTGCTATCCAGGCAGCCATAGACATCAAGAAGAAAGGACTAGAAGAGAATGAACAAATCGGCAAACATGCTCGTGCTGGCGCTGGTGACGGCTTGCGCGGCCTCTGCGGCGCAGAACGCGCTGCCCGACCTGAAGGACATCCGTCTCGACGGATACGTCGGCACGCGCCTGCGCAGCTGCATCGAGAACCATGTCGTGAAGACTGACGGCGTCTACCTCACCGATCCATACCGCTGGCGCACGGAGAAGGTGTACTGGCAGACGGAGTTCTGGGGCAAGTACATGCACTCGGCTGCGCCGTTCGCGCACATGACGGGCGACGCGCGGCTGTGTGCTAACATCGAGGCGTCCGTCGCCAACCTGTTGCCATCACAGCTGCCTGACGGCTATCTCGGCAACTACCGCGAAGACGCGCGCTGCGGCAGCGGATGGGACGTGTGGGGATGCAAGTATACGATGCTCGGGCTCCTGTTCCACTACGACCTGACCGGCTCGAAGGCGTCCCTCGACGCGGCGGCGCGCCTCTGCGACTACCTGCGCGGCGTGTTCGGTCCGGGCAAGCGCGACATAGTCAAGAGCGGGCAGTACAAGGGCATGCCGTCGTGCAGCGTGCTGGAGCCCGTGGTGTGGCTCTACCGGCGCACGAAGCGTCCGGAATACCTTGAGTTCGCGAAGTACATAGTCTCGCAGATGGACGAGCACCCGGACGGGCCGCACCTCATCCGCGACGCGGGAATTCCGGTGGCGGCGCGCACGCCCGACGCGAAAAAGGGCTACGAGGGGCAGAATCCTGGCCTCAAGGCTTACGAGATGATGAGCTGCTACCAGGGGCTGCTCGAGTACTACGAGGCCACCGGCGACAGCCGCTGCCTCGATGCGGCCGTCAAGACCGCGGAATCTATCGTTGCCACCGAAGTGAACGTCTGCGGCGGCTCGGCCTGCGTGGAGCACTGGTATTCCGGGCGCGTGCGCCAGAACCGTCCGTACATGCGCCTGCAGGAGACGTGCGTGCTGACAACGTGGATGCGCCTGTGCGCGAAGCTGCTGGCGATCACGGGCGAGAGCCGCTGGGCGGACGAGCTGGAGAAGACCTTCTACAACGCCTATCTCGGCGCGCTGCATCCGGACGGCTCGAAGTTCGCCACCTATTCTCCGCTGTGCGGGTTCCGCTCGTTCGGGCAGTACCACTGCAAGATGCACACCAACTGCTGCAACGCGAACGGTCCGCGCGGGTTCGTGTCTTTCCTCGAAAGCTACCTCCAGGCGCGCGGGGAGGAGGTGTTCATGAACTTCTTCTGCTCCGGCAAGACAGCCATCGCGCTGCGGTCCGGCGAGAAGGTGACGTTCGAGACCTTCACGCTCTATCCCGAGCGTGGCGGCGTGGAGATATGGAACCGCACGGAGAAGCCGACTGAATTCACACTGAACATCCGTATTCCGGCATGGAGCGAGAAGACGACCGTGAAACTCAACGGGAAGCCTGTGGCGGACGTCAAGCCCGGCGGCTATCTTACCCTGAAGCGCGAATGGAAGATGGGCGACGCCATCGTGGTCGACTTCGACATGACGTGCCGCTCGCACGAGCTGGACGACTACGTGGCCTTCACGACGGGACCGATCGCCCTCGCGCGCGACATGCGCTTCCACGACGGGGATATTGGCGAGTTCGTCCGCATCAAGGAATTCAAGCCGGAAGGGCCTGTGCCGGGTGCGATGCCGGTGCGCGTGCTGGCCGAGGACATGTGGATGAATTGGGCGCTGCCCCTGCCGATGGGCGCGCACCGCGAGAGCATGGAGAAGCGCCTGCCGGACATGGTGCGCTTCTGCGACTACGCGTCCGCAGGGGGTACGTGGGATTCTTCGTCGAGCTACCGCGTGTGGCTGCCGCTCGAATGCTTCAAGCCGACATGTCCGGTCGCTCCGGGCGTATCGCGCTAGCGGTCAGAGCGCCAGGCGGAGGGTGGATTCGCGCGCGGGGCCGATGGAGAGGATGCCGAGCTTGGCACCAGAGAGTTCCACCAGACGATCGACGTAGGCGCGCGCCTTCGGCGGAAGGTCCTCGATGCGGGTGATGTTGGACGTCTCGCACAGCCAGCCGTCCATCTCCTCGTAGATCGGCTTCACGCGGGCGAGCTCGCGGGCGGTGGACGGCATCGTGTCGATGCGCTTCCCGTCCAGCTCGTAGGCGACGCAGATCTTGATCTTGGGCAGGGTGTCCAGCACGTCTAGCTTCGTGAGCGCCCAGAAGTCGACGCCGTTCACCTGCTGCGAATAGCGGGCGACAACGGCATCGTACCAGCCGGTGCGGCGCGGGCGCTTCGTGACGGCGCCGAACTCGTGTCCGCGCTCAGCCATGGTCTTGCCGTCGGGATCCTGCATGTCGACGGCGTTGTAGAGTTCTGTCGGGAAGGGGCCTTCGCCGACGCGAGTGGTGTACGCCTTCACAACGCCCACGACGCAGCCGATGTCGCGCGGGGAGAGTCCGGAGCCGATGCACGCGCCGCCGGCGGTGGGGTTGGAAGAGGTGACGAAGGGGTATGTTCCAAAGTCGATGTCGAGCATCGTGCCCTGCGCGCCCTCGAGGAGGATGGACTTGCCGGCGGCCTTGGCGTCGTGGAGGTATGCGACCGTGTCGATGACGTACGGCGCGAGGCGCTCCTTGGCGGCGGCGTACGTGGCGACGATCTCGTCGGCGTCGAGTTGTCCGCCCTTGACCGTGCAGCCGGGGATGACGAGGTCCTCGTCCTTGGCGTGCAGCTCGCGCAGGCGCTCGTTCGTCTCGGCGACCTGCTCGCGGACGCGGTCGAGGAAGTCGTCCTGGAGCATGTCGCCGCAGCGGAGACCCGAGCGGCCGACCTTGGCGGCGTAGGCGGGGCCGATGCCGCGGCCTGTGGTGCCGATCTTCTTGCCGACTGGGCGCGCGGCCTCCTCGGCTTTGTCGAGCGCGCGGTGGTAGAGCATCACCATCTGGGTGCGGGTGGAGATGAAGAGGCGGCCCTTGGGCTCGACGCCGGACGCGCGGAGCTCCTCGATCTCGCCGATCAGGTCGAGCGGGTTCATGACCACGCCGTTGCCGATGACGCACGTCTTCGCCGGATGGAGGATGCCGCTGGGCACCAGCCGCAGCACGCGCTTCTTCCCTTCGGCGATCACGGTGTGGCCCGCGTTCGATCCGCCCTGGTAGCGGACGACGATGTCGGCCTTGTCGGTCAGCACGTCTATGATCTTCCCCTTGCCTTCGTCGCCCCACTGCGACCCGATGAGAACTGTGTTCATTTGGCTCTGCTTCTCCTTGGATGCGGCATAGTATATCAAATATTGCGGTGTCGCGGGAGAATCACTTCTTGCCCATTGGATCGCGCTCGAGTTTGTGGCACATGGCGCGCGCCGCGTCAGCCGCCACCGTGTCCCCAGCCGCCTGCGCCAGCTCCAGCTCCTTGCGCCAGGCTGACAATAGTTTCGGGTTGAGCGTCCGCGCCTTCTTGTAGGCCGCGCGCGCATCGGCCGGGCGCTTGAATCTTTCAAGCAACGCGCCTTTTTGGACCCAGAACCGTTCCGGCTTGAACACCGTGAGCTCGATTGCCTTCTCGATCGCCTTCAGCGCATCCGCCTCGCGGCCCTGCGCGGCAAGGGCGTCTGCCTTGTGGGCATGTACGTCGTCAAAAGCCGGATTGGCGGCAATTGCACGGTCATAGTAGTCCAATGCCTGCGGCACCTGTCCAGCCTTGACGCAGATGTCGCCGATGTACATGAGCGTGGTGAATGCATTGGGTGCGAGATCGTAGGCGAACCGCATGTCCTGCATGGCCTTGTCGAGGTTCCCGAGCCTTTCGTTCATCTGGGCGCGCCTCACATAGAGATCGGCGTTCATCGGGTCGAGCTGGATGGCCGTGTCGAAGTCTTGTATGGCGGCCTCGAACTTCTTCATGTCACCGTGGTTGATGCCACGCCACTTGTGGGCCGTAAGGTAGTTCTTGTCAATCGCGATCGCCTTGTCCATCCAGACCTTCGCGATCCCGAAGTTCTCCTCGTAGCCGTAGAACATGCCGATCTGGTAGCACGCCTCCTTGTAATCAGGATTGACGAGCAACGCCTTGTGCATGTATTCCCGCGCTTTGACGCAATCCTTGTCCTTCCCCCACCCCCAGCTCTCGCCCATGCTGTAGAGGGCCTCGTCGAAGCGCGGGTCGATTTCTAGCGCCTTCTCGTAGCAGGCACGCGCGGCGACTTGGTCATTCCGGAAATCGTTGGCCAACTTGCCTTTCCCGAGCCAAGCCCATTTCGACTTGGGATAGAGCTCGAGTGCGCGATCAAGTGACTTCTCGGCGCCTGCGATATCTTTGCGGCTTATCTGCAGCATGGCCATGCGCAGATGGACGAAATGGTTATTGGGGGCCAGTCGTAGCGCCTGGACAAGGTTCGTCTCGGCCCGATCCGGTTGCTTGAGCGCCAGCAGCACCTGTGCTTGGAGAAGGTATGGTTCTGGCCGTTCGGGATTGAGCTCCTGCAGAAAACGCGCCTCGGCGAAGGCGTGGTGGACGCGGTCGAGTTCGCTTTTCAGGAATGGACGGTCGAGGTTCAGCAGCAGGCGCGTCGCAGCCATGCCATCTATGTAGGCCCGGAGGAAACGGTACTCGGCGGCGTCGTTGCGCAGTTCGATGGCCTTGTTCAGGAACTTGATGGCGACTTCGGGGTTGTTCTCGTTTTGGTAGACGTCCTTGGCGACCGCCACGTACCGGTCGGCCATCATCCCAACCTCGTGCCGCGCCATCAGCCAGGCAAGCACATCCCACATGCCGCCAAGAAAAGCCACGACAGCGATCACTTTCAGAAATGGCGTGACGACGTACTTCGCGAACCGCTTGAGACGTGCCTCGTCATCCGGGATGAAGTGGTTGCGGATATCGCACAGGTACTGTGTTTGCTTCTGGATATCCTCGATGGCCTCGGCATTGGCTCGGATGGCCTCGGCATTGGCTCGGATTGCCTCGGCGTTTGCCGCGATCTGGTCGTCTTGCACATTGTCTTGCGCTGTCACAATGGCACATCCTTTTCGGTTGTCATAGGTCTTGCCGAGGTCTTGATTACGCAATCGCGCGATGGTTCCGGAGGGCGTTCTGGTGCGCGTCTGGCTCGTCAAATAGCGGAGTGGAGAAGTAGCGCTCGGCCGTATCCGGCAGGACGGTGACGACCGTCTTGCCTGGGCCGAGGCGCTTCGCGAGCTTGAGGGCGGCGAATACGTTCGTGCCGGCGGAGATGCCTGCAAGCAGGCCTTCCTTTGCCGCGAGGTCGCGGGCGCAGCCTAGCGCCTCGTCGTCGGTAACGACGCATATGTGCGAGTATATCTGCGTGTTCAGGTTGTCGGGGATGAGTCCGTCGCCGATGCCCATCTGTAGGTGCGTGCCAACCGTGCCGCCTGCGAGGATGGCGGCGTTCTGCGGCTCCACCGCCCAGATTTCGATGCCGGGATTCTGCGCCTTCAGCACCTCGCCGATGCCGCTAAGCGTGCCGCCAGTGCCGACGCCCGAGCAGAAGCCGTGGATCGGGCGGGCTGCCTGCTCCATTATCTCGAGCGCCGTGCCATGGCGATGCGCAGCCGGGTTCGCAGGATTGGAGAACTGCTCGGGCACGAACACCTTGGGGTCCTCCTTCGCCATGCGCTGGGCGATGGCGCAGCACTCGGCGATCGCATCGCCGATGTTGCCCGCATCGTGCACGAGGACGACCTCGGCCCCGTAGTGGCGAACGAGCTTGCGCCGTTCCTCGCTCACGCTGTCGGGCATCACTATCACGGTCCTGTAGCCCTTCACGGCTCCGACGAGCGCGAGTCCGATGCCCTGGTTGCCGCTGGTCGGCTCGACGATGACGGAATCCTGCTTCAGCAGTCCGCGCGCCTCGGCGTCGCGGATCATGTTGTAGGCGGTGCGTGTCTTGATCGAGCCGCCCACGTTGAGCGCCTCGAACTTCACCAGCACTTCCGCCATGTCGGGTGTCGTCATGCGGTTGAGCCGCACCAGCGGAGTATGGCCCATCGCGTCGAGTATCGTGTTGCAGATCATGTCTTCTGTTCCTCGGATGTCCCCATATTATACCATGCCATCCCGCAGGCTGGACACAGCGCGCTAGACGGCCTCGCGGATGAGGCGCTTGACGACGAGCTGGCGGAAGGCGGGCGAGAGTGACGTGAAGTAGGCGCTGAAGCCGGTCACGCGCACGATGAGGTCGGGGTGGCGCTCCGGGTGCGCGTGTGCGTCCAGGATCTCGTCCGCGTCGACTATGTTGATGTTGATCAGCGTGCCGCCGAGGTTGAAGTGCGCCTCCATGAGCGCCATGAGCTTCTCCACGGCGTGGTCGGAGTGGACGAATCCGAGGTCGAGTTCCAGCTGCCACGGCGCGGTGTTGCCGTAGCCGGGCTGTACCTCGGCGACGGCGCGCGCCATCGCTGTTAGCGCGCCGTCCGAACGGAAGCCGGGGTTGGGGTTCGCGCCGTGCGAGATGGCCTCGCCGGCCTTGCGCCCGTTCGGGGTCGCGCCCACGGTGCGGCCGAAGCGGAACGTGTCGGCCCACGAGAACCAGCCGGGAATCATCTTGAAGCCCTTGGGCGTGGTGTGGTTCGCCACCTCGTCCACGAGGACCTTCGTGAGCCACTTCGCCCAGCGGTCGGCGCGCGTGCCGCCGTGGCCGTAGCGGTCGGAGGCGAGAAGGAGCTTCTGGATGCGCTCGCCATCGTCGCCGGCGAAGTCGCTCGCTAGCGCGGCGGCGAGCTGGTCCCAGGTGAGGGCCTTCTCGTCCTGCACGCGCTGCTCGACTGCGGCGAAGGAGTCGGCCACCGTGCCGAGCCCGGCGCCGTCGCAGGCCATGTTGTAGTACATCGCGCCGCCGTGGGAGACGTCCTGGCCTTTCTCGATCGGTCCGTGCGAGAGGAGGTTCAGCATCAGCTCCGGCTCGTTCAGGTACTGGTGGTCGAGGTGGAAGTCGATGCCGTCCATCACCGTCTTGAATGCGATGCGGAAGTGCTTGAGGTAGTTCGCCTCCAGCTCCGCGAGGGAATGCGACTCCCCGAACGCAACCTCGAACACCTTGGCGATGTTGATCTTGACGACGTCGTTGAGCGTGTACTCGAGGCCGGGCAGGCTCATCCAGTTGCAGCCGACCGCAATGCGGCGGCGGGCGAGGGAGGCGTCGTAGCCGTTCTTCATGAAGCCCTCGACGAGTGCCTTGTCGCCTGAGAAGCGCGGATAGCCGAGCTTGTTTTCGAGCAGGATCTCGACGCCGCGGCGGAAAAGCGCGCGGTCCATGCCGTCCCACACGCGGATGGTTAGGTTGCAGCTGGCCTTGAGCTTCGCGGCCGCCTCCAGGATGATGTAGCTCATTCGGGAGGTCTGGTCCTTGCCTTCGCCGTCGGGGCCGCCGAGCTGGTAATAGTGGGGGTCGTTCAGCAGCAGGCAGAAGCAGTAGAACTCGGCGTCTGCGTCCGTGATGCGTCCGGCGGCGAGGTCGCGCTCGTAGTATGGGCGCAGCAGCTCGTCGAGCTGGCCACCGGCACCGTCGCGGTTGTACGTGCGGCTGACCATGTTGAAGATGGCGATCCACTGCACGACCTCGCGGAGGGTCTCCGGCGGTTGGTCCACTAGCTTCAGGCAGATGCGGGCCATCTCGGCGAGGTTGGTGCGGCGCGCGGGGTCGTCCTCGCTCATCGTGCGGTCGGCCGCCGCCTCGCCGAGGCGACGGATCCAGGCCTGCACGCCGAGGATAGCCTGTTCCTCCGCGTCCATCAGCTCGACGGCGTAGGCTGTATCTTCAGCGCGGTCGCAGCAAGCTGCGACCCTCCCGGGTTCACACGCAGGGGAGGGACGCGCTCCTGCGCGTCCGCTAAACTTGAGGCGCGCGGCGCGCACCTTCTCCAGCAGACCGCCCCATCCCAGGTCCAGCCCTATCTGGTAGTCTGGCGCGAAGTGGGCGTCCTTGCCGATGCCGGTGGTGATGTCGTACTTCTTCTGGAGCGGCTCGAGGTGCGAGTAGTCGAACGCGAAGTTGGAGCGCGAGAGCTGGTAGCCGAGGCGCATGCGCGAGAGCATGAACATCCAGCGCCCGGCGAGGGCGTCGTCGGGGTCGATGTAGAGCGGATGGTGCTCCATCAGCCAACGGAAGTTCATGGCCCAGGCGCGCGGACCGGAGAACTGTCCGGTGGCGTCGCGCACGGGCAGGTCGGCCTTGAACGATTCCGGAGGCAGGACGAGCCCATAGTCGTCCTCGTCGCGAAAGCCGAGCTTGGACAGCTTCTCGCGTGTCTGTGCGTTCTTGCGCGCGGTCAGGCGCGCCATCTGCTCTGCATATGAATTTTCTTTCATGACAGTTGGTGGTTTGGGTTCTAGAAGCTTATTGCGTTTTCGCCAGGAGCGAGGAGACGTGTGGCGCCGCGCCACTTGAACGTGGCGGGCAGTTTCTCCGGCACGGTGACGGTGCCGCGTACCGCGTCGCCATCAAAATGAAGGTCGACCGAGATCGCGCCGTGCGGCGTGGGCACGGACGCCTCGATCCGCTTGAGGCCGCCAGGGCAGGGCGCGATCTCCGCCGACCTGAAGCCTGGAGATGTCGGACGGATCCCGGCGAGGCCCGTTCTGAAGTGGTAGAGCGGATGCGCGCCCCAGGCGTG
>CACXPT010000106.1 GCA_902769585.1 uncultured bacterium | reverse complement strand
CCGGCGTGCAGCGGCTGCCCGGACGCGAAGGTCGTCTCCACGCCCAACTGCCGCGGCTGCTTCGCGCGTCCGTGCGTGTACAACTGCCCGAAGAAGGCGATCTCCGTCGTCGGCGGGCAGTCCGTGATCGACCAGTCGCTCTGCATCAAGTGCGGCAAGTGCATCACGGCGTGTCCCTACCACGCGATCGTCAAGACGTCCGTCCCGTGCGAGGACGCCTGCCCCGTGGGCGCGATCCGCAAGAACGAGCATGGCGTCGCCGAGATCGACTTCGCGAAGTGCATCTTCTGCGGCAAGTGCTTCGCGGCGTGTCCGTTCGCGGCGGTGATGGAGCGCTCGTGGACGTGCTCGCAGCGATGAAGCGCGGCGAGAAGCTCGTCGCCATGATCGCGCCCGCCGCCGAGAAGCAGTTCCCCGGCAAGATCGAGCAGCTCCTCTCCGCGTGCGCCAAGGCCGGCTTCGGCGACGTGATGGAGGTCGCCCTCGGCGCGGAGAAGACGACGGAGCACGAGACCGCCGAGTTCATCGAGCGCATGGAGAAGGATCCGAAGATGTTCATGACGACGTCGTGCTGCCCCGCCTGGGTGAACCTCGTCGGCAAGCATCTCCCCAACCTCGTCGACCACGTCTCGCTCACGCCCAGTCCGATGGTGTACGCCCGCGAGATCGTGAAGGCGAAGGATCCAAACGCGAAGACCGTGAGCTGGGCGCGATCCTCGCCGGACGCAAGATCGACGTCATCGCCTGCGAGCCGTGGCCGGTGGAGCGTCCCGCCAACCCGACGGCGCGCAACTACGCGAAGAGCTGCGGCGTGACGGACGCCGTGCTGACGGAGGCGACGTCGAAGATCCCCGGCTTCAAGCTCGACGCGAAGCAGATCAACGGCATCGACCGCAAGACGTGCGCGATGGTGAAGCTGTACGCCGCTGGGAAGATGCCGGTGAACTTCCTCGAGGTGATGGCGTGTCCGGGCGGCTGCCAGAACGGCCCCTGTTCGCTGGCCTGACGGTCGGTCTGGTCAGCGGTCAAGGCGGAAGGAGAGGTTGCGGAAGACGATCTCGTCGGCCGGCGCGGTCGCCATGATGGACAGTGCGACGAGTTCCGTCTGCACGAGGTCGAATTCCGTGTCGAATGTCATCTCGTGGTGCGCCCAGTCTCCGCAGGCTATGGCTGGAATCGTCTTCACGAACTTCTTCTCGTTGGAGAGGAGGGTTAGCCTCAGGCCGAACGGTGTCTCGCTCTTCGCCTTCACGTCAAAGGCGAGCCGCCATGTGCCGTTCCCGCGCCGCAGGAAGGGATCGGTCAGGACGGCCTGCATCCCCGCGTTGCGCTCGCACTGGACGAGGCGGTAGAGGACCGCGCCCTTGTCGTCGCGGCCTGTCGCCTCCAGTTTCACGAGCCACGAGGGCACGCGTTGCCACAGGCTCCGCACGCGCCCCGGCTCCGCCACGATGTTTGCGGAGGGATCCGTTTCTGCAAGGCGCTTCTCGCGCCGGCCCTTGACGTCTGCCATCCGCCAGTCGCGTTGCAGGGAATGTCCGACCCACGCCTTGTACGGGCAGGTCCAGTTCACGACATGCCGGTCGGGCATCGCCACAACCGGTTCAGACTCGCCCGCAGTCGCCACCGACACGGCGATCTCGCCCGGATCGCCCACCACCGTGCCCTGCGGGAATGTGCTCGCCTTCCGTCCGCCCAGCCACAGGTTGGTGACGGCGAACGTGTAGTTGCTCGTGATGAGGAACTTCGCCGGATTGTTCCGCACGGCGATGCTCACGCCGTTGGTCTGGCCGATTGCGTGCCAGTCGCTCTTGCCGGTGGAGAACGGAATCGCCAGATCGCGGAACGCGAACGTCTTGGGCTTCGTGCCCATGTTGTGTCCGAAGAAGAAATGCGAGAAGAGGGTGCAGTCCACGGCCGAGAGGTTAGAGAAGAGGAACTCCTGCGTGAGGTGCGAGAGGTCCTGCGGACCCGGCTCGCGCTTCTGGAGGCCACCGTTCATCTCGCTCCACTTGTTGTTCCGCCGCAGGACGCCGTTGTAGACGTTGTTGATGAGGCCGTCGTCGGCGCGGAACACGTCGATGTTCTCAAGCCGCGCGCCGTAGTTGTTGCCCTGCGGGAAGATCGCGGCGCAGGAGGTGCCGATGACCATGTCGCGGAAGACGGCGTCTCGCGTGCCGCTCACCACGAGCGCGTTGTCGCCCACGTAGAGCCACGCGCCCTCCACGCGCACCCCCGGTCCGCCGCAGGTGATGCCGTCCGAACACATCATCGAGGAAAGCGCGCGCACGTTGCGGTAGGTGACGTCCTTCGCCCAGCTGCAGTAGTTGAAGGTGCGCGCGTCCACGAGCTTGATGTCCTCCACGGTCACGACTGGCGCGCTGACGCCGAGGAGCCCGCGCGTCGTGTTCTGCGTCTGGTCGAAGCGGAAGACATCGGAGAGCGGGTCGAGCACCATGCCGCGTCCGTGGATGTACGTGCCGGGGCCGCGTACCTTGAGACGGGCGTTCAGCACCGCGCCGGGCGCGATGTAGATTTCCTTTATGTCCTTGCCCGTGGTGATGATGCCGTCGCGTCCGGGCGCGTCCAGCCAGCGGTCCACGTACAGGACGCCTGGCGCGTCCTTCGCGGGCACCTTCGCCGGATCCTCGGGCGCGTCCGCGAACACCGAGAGGATCGTCTTGTCGTAGTCGTTGAGCTGGATGCCGAACGAGGCGGGCTTCTCCAGCCACACGGAGATCACGCCGTCCGCGAACGTGCTCTTCAGGCGGAGCCGCGACGGGAACACCTTGTAGCAGCGCACGTCCTCCGTCACGCGGATGTCCACGCGCACCGGCTTGCCCGAGAAGGCGAACTCGCAGAACCGGCGGTTCACGTCGCCGCCGCGCGTCCGGGGGTTCAGGATGGACTTCTCGCAGTGGTTGTACACGACGAGCGGTTTCTTCACGTCGCCCTGCACAACGCGCACGGCGTAGGCGTAGTCGCGCTCGATCTGCTCGGGATAGTCGGGGTAGACGAAGAGCTCGGCGCGCGCCGGGGTTATGGTGAAGAGTAGAGAAACCACGAAACACACGAAATACACGAAAGGCATGGTTAGGATCCTTTTGGGGTGAGATATGATGGGGGCGGCGATTCGAAGGCGAGCGTGCGCCTGCCGTGCGGATGGACAAATTTCAGTTTCCAGGCGTGTAGGCAGAGGGTCTGTCCCCTCGTGCCGTGGCCGTACTTGGCGTCGCCGACGACGGGATGGCCTGCATCGGCAAACTGGACGCGGATCTGGTTCTTGCGGCCGGTCTTGAGGACGGCCTCCACGAGCGTCGTGGGGTCTGTCCCCACGTGAGGCGTAGGGTCTGTCCCCTTGGGCGTCTCAGGGTCTGTCCCCACGGCGCGCCATTCCGTGCGGGCGTACTTGCCTTTCGCCTTGTCGGGCGTGCTGCGAACGAAAAGATCCGCGTCTTCGTAGAGGTAACTTTCAAAAACGCCACTTTCCGCAGGGAGTTTTCCCTCAATCCGCGCGAGATATGTCTTTTCCGTGAGCTCGTTCCAGTTGGATCGGAAGTAGTCCTGGACGGCCTCCGTCTTGGCCACCATCATCACGCCGCTCGTCTCGCGATCGAGTCGGTGGACGAGGTAGACCTGCTTGCGGCTCTTCCATTGTCCCTTGCGGACATAGTCGGTGAGGATCACCTCCACGCTCGGCTCGCGGCCGTGGCGGAGCGCCTGTACGAGCAGCCCGGCGGGCTTCTCGATGACGATCACGTCCGGATCCTCGTGCAGGATGCGGATGCCGTGGAGGCGCTGGTGACTTTTGCTCATTGCCGGGACGGGGTGCATGGACGTACGATGTTGAAGAAGGTTTCTTGCGGATTATACCATAGTTTGGGTTGTCTGTGCCGCAGGGAATCCCTTGTCGCCGCAAAACAGGATCGAAGGGAGTGATATAGGATGTCCGCTCGACGCTTTTGTAGTATAATAAGGGTCATCCTAAGGAGCGAAAGGTGAAAGTTTGATCGTGATGGAAAGAATGCTTGCGGCAACCGTTATCGTGACTTCGGTATTGGCGGCGTCTGCCGACGACAAGGCGGCGGGCGAGGTGGCGTTTTCGGCGTGGACGGTTCCAGAAACGGCGGGATTGTTAGCCGCCGTGGAGGTGCGGCGCGACGACAACGTATGGCATGTGAAGGCGACGGCGCGGAACGGCACCCCCACGAACGTGACATTCAAGCTTGTCCTGGCGGCGGAACCTGGCTTCGCGGCGACGCGGTACCTGGTTCCGGGCGTCAACTACAACGGCAACGAGTTCGTCCAGGCCATCGCCGGCGACCAGCACAATTCAGACCGTGCGGCCGCATGGGGCGCGCCGGACATCCCGACGGGCTGGGAGAAGGGCGGCGAACCGTGGATCTTCTCCTACGACCGGAGTGGCATTCCCTCCTGCACTATTTCCGAAAACAAGGAGACGGTGTTTGCGCTCTTCGCGTCCGTGGAGGATGCCGCCTCGCACGTGAGCGCGTGCTCGATGGAAAAGAAGTCCGACGGCTCGTTTCGGCATCTCGTCTACTGGCCCGTTACGGAAGCGCCGTTCTCGTACACCGACAAGCGCAAGTTTTCGCCGCGCTACGACACGTATCTCTCGCTCAAGCCTGGCGAGACGTTCACGGCGAAGGCATACGCCTGCACGGGGCGTCCGCCATGGCCGGATTATGGTTTTGCGGCGGTTTTCCCAATCGCCTGGAGTCTCCTGAAGCCTGACGTGCCGGCGCAGCTACCCGTCGCCGAGGTCCTGCGCCTTGACAAGGCGTGGATGGACTGGGGACGCCGGAAGACGAAGACCGGCTTCTGGTACAACCCCTATCTCGACGACGTGATCTCCGGACTCGGCAACTGCTACACGAACCATGCAAAGGGACTGACGATCGCCGACATCGAGAAGGATCCCTCGCTCAACTGGTGGGCGGGCGACGCGCTCGCGAAGTCGAAGCGGCTCAAGCCCGGCGAGTATCTGCCGCATCCGGGCGCGGAGATCGGGTTCGCGTCGCAGAGTTTCCAGCTGGCGCGCCTCTCGGTGGAATACGGCCTCAGGAACCACGAACCGAAGGACGAGGACTTCGGGCTGAATGTGTTCCGCAGCTGGATCCGCGAACGGCAGCTGCCGAGCGGACATTTCGCGCGGCCCCGTCCCAAGATACGCCGTCAGGACGCATCGTCTGTCGGATGGGGCCTCGGCGAGCTTTCGCGGCTTTCGATCCTCTTGCGGGCGCACAATCGCGACGCAGCCGAGTTCGAGGCGGCGGCGGAACGCCTCGCGCGGGCGATCCTGAAGACACAACGCGCGGACGGCAACCTCGGTGCCGCCTGGAACATCGACAGCGGCGATGTGATCGAATGGGGCGGCGACAGTGGCGGGTACGTGCTGATGGGACTTGCCCGCTACTGGCAGCTCACGCGCGCCGCCGCCGTGCGCCAGGCGATCGACCGCGCGTTCGCCTACTACTATCCGCGCGACATCGACCATTTCGAGTGCAAGGGCGGCGCGATGGACTGCGCGAGCATCGACCGCGAGGGCATCCATCCGTTCATCACTGCGGCGATGGCGATGCTTGACGGTACAGGCGATAAGCGCTACCTTGAATACGCGCAGAAGGCCGGCTGGTATTTCCTCTCGTGGCTCTATTGCCACAACGGCGTATACGGACCCGAAACCGACTTTGCCAAGTACGACTGGAAACCGGCCGGATCGACAATCATCGGCACCGAGCACGCCGCGCTCGACGACTACGGATGCGTGCTGATCGCTGATCTCGTTGCGCTCACTCGCGCCGACGGCAATCCGCTCTGGCGCGACGTGGCAAGGCTCATCTGGCGCAACGGCACGCAGGGGTTCCCTACGGAGAAGAGAAAGATGTGGCTAGCGCTGGAGCGTCCGCCCGGCGCGAAGAACGAGGCGTATTTCCAGACGCGCTGGAGCAAGTACCGCACTGGCGAACGCAAGCGCGGCCACCTCAACTCGCACTGCACGGCGTGGGGCGGCGCCTACCGGACATCGTCGATCTACGATCTTTCGCCAGAGGAGGTCCTCTGGCTCGACGACCGAGGCCGTGCTCGCGTGCATCCTGCGGCCGCTGGCTCATCGACAGGACTGCGATGATGGCGATGTCCGATAGGCGCTCATCGACATGCCGAACTTCTCCTTGAACGCGGACTTGAGGTTCGATAGCGTACGGAATCCGCAGAAGTCGCCGATTCGATCAATCGGCGTCTGCGTGCCGCGTAGCATCTTTGCCGCCAGTTCAAGACGCACGTTGCGGATCTCGTCGACTGGCGAACGCCCCAGCACGGCGCGGAACTTCAGCTGAAGAAGACGCGGCGAGCAGCCCGCCACGCGCGCGACGTCGCCAAGCGAAAGGTCGCTCGCGGCGTTCTGGCGGATGAATTCCCGTGCCCTTGAGACGATGCGCATGGATCCAGACATGCCTGCCGTGGAAAGCCGCTCCACGACTCCTCGGACGCCGAAGCAGAGTTCCGGCCCCCTCGGTCCTCCGCCCTGCATCATCCGGTCCAGCTTCTCGGCCGCCTGGAATCCGCTCTGCTCGAAATCGAGACATACCGACGAGAGCGTAGGCGACGTGAACTCGCAGATCATGTCGTCGTTGTCCACACCCAAGACAGCCAGCTCGTCAGGTACCTTGATCCCAGTCTCGGCAGCGATGTCCAGCACGTGCTTCGCCCGATGGTCTACCACGGCGAACAGCGCGCATGGCTTCGGGAGCTCGCAGAGCCACGCCCCTAGCCGCGCCGTCTCGGCCCCCCAGTCCTCCCCGTACTCCACCCTGTACGCGTCGCACGCGATTCCGTCATGCGCCAAACGCGCAGCGAACGCCTTGCATCGCTCGTCAGACCATGCCCGGCGGTTGGGAGTGCCGACCACCGCGTACGAGGCATATCCCCGCTTCAGGAAAAACTCGGCCACGAAGCGCCCCACCGACGCATTGTCGCATCTCGTGACAGCCTGGCGGCAGCGGAACGGAAGGCGGAACACTGAATCGAGAAGAACGGCGCATCGCGCGCGGCAGAAGTCGCGTCCGTATTGACGCATCACGTCCTCAAAGGCGAACCTCTCCGCGATCATGCCGTCCAGGCACCAGCGCCCGGTCTTGACGAAATGGAGGTTGGCCAGATGGTCGCGGAACAGGAACGTGTGCCACCGGCCACGCGTTGCGGCGAAGCGCAGAATGCCGCGGATACGCTCTCTGTCGGCCGTGGTGGCGCTGTTGACCAGCAACGCCACACGAAACGGCTGGCGCATCTTGCCTGTGTCTGGATCTGCCATGCGCGCTACAATAGCAAAGCAGCCTGACAACGTCAAAGCAAATTCGGGAAACAGGATGCAATTGTGCGCTTTTGAGGATACAGGCTTCACGGATTTATGATAAACTTGTGCGGCTTTCCACAATGCAATCCTCCCGAAAACGACAGAGAAGGAACAGAGATGAAACACTTGCTTGCAGCCATGGCGGTCGTTGCCTGCGCCCTCGGTGCGCTTGGCACCCCCACCATCACGGACGCGAACGGGACGCTGACGATCTCCGTGCCGTCCGGCGAGAGCTACAACCTGAGTACGTACGCCTCCGGTATCGCCTCCAACTCGTGGACGGAGATCGTGAAGACCGGACTCGGCACGCTCAACGGCGCGGGCGCGTTCACGTCCGCCTTCAGGGGCACGCTGCGCATCAGCGAGGGATACTTCTACGCCACCAGCCGCGACTCCCTGCCGAACAACACGTCCGCGAAAGTGGTGGTCGAGGGCGACGCCACGGGTGGCGGCACGCTGAAGACGCATGTGACGACGAGCAGTTTCAAGTGGGATTCAAACGCGCACCTTTATCTCTCCGGCACGGGCGTGGGCGGCACGGCCGGCGCAATCCACAACCTCAGCACGCAATCCACGGAGTTTCAGTGGGTCCAGCTGGACGCCGACATCCTTTGGCACAACAATGTCCAAGCAGGGCAGTCCCAGCTGCGCACGCACTTCGACATGCAAGGACACAACGCCACCTTCACGGGGCCGGGCGAGACGACATTCTTCGTGGCCATCACGAACCCTGGCGATCTCTACGAGAACGGACGAATCATCCGCTTCAATGCAAGCCAAATCCATGGTCTGAACGGCGAGGGACGGCCGCATCGCATCTACGTGCAGGGCGGCAACGTATCCGCCTACAACACCAACAATACGTTGACGGACTGGGAAATCTGCGGCGACCACCCGTCCGGGCAAGGGCTGCTCTCCATCCTGGCATCTTCGGGTAACACCTCGAACACCAAAACGAACAAGTGGACGGGGAGCATCTATCTGGAAGCGGGCGCGGTGACAAACACCATCCATGGCGGAGATCTCGCCACGCCGGTTTATTTCCGCATCTGCGAACGGGGCCGCATCGCCGGTCCCGGCACGGCGTTCTACTATCAGGGACAGACATGGGTGCATGGCACGAACACGTACGAGGGCGGCACAATCGTCAACGCCGACGCGCAGGTCCATTTCGTCGACGAGAAATCGATTCCTCGCCATGACGACTACGGCGACATCAGCGTTTTCCGACGCGGAGTCGCCGCCTTTGCGGGCAAGTCAACCGCAAACCCGATCGGCTGGGGCGCCCAGGCGTGGTTTGACATCTCGCGCTCCCTTTCACGGACATACGACGAGGGATGGAACTATTTCGCCCTGGAAGTCCCGGAGGGGCAGACCGCCGAACTGGGCACGGGCGAGATTGGCGGCACCGGATCCACCGGTCGCCCCTACACGCGGCTCAACCTGATGGGGGGCGGCGCGGCCACGGCCACGGCGACGTTTGCAGACAGGCCGTGGTTCTGCGTCTTCGCCACCAACCAGATGACGACGCTCGAACTGTCCACGCCGAACGCGGAAGGGGGCGCGCCCGGATGGATGCAGGTCAAGGGACGCGCCCGCCTTGTGTTCAAGGACGCTGGCCTCCTGACCTGTACGACGAACATCCAGATTTTCGGCAATGCCAACATCGGCGAGAATCCCCGCCTGATAGTCGACGCCCATTCGCGAATCGTCCGTCCGGAGGCGAACAAATGGGCCGGCTTCGAGCTAGGCATGGCCGGAAACGGCCGTCCGAACGGCACGCTTGAGATCCGCGCGGGCGGCGTGGTCTCGAACCGCCTCCAGTCGGCGAACTCAAACGACGGCACGGGTTCGCTGCTCGTCCGCTCGGGCGGCACGTTCTACCAGATGGGCGCGAGCGGCGAGGACACGTACTCCGCGCAAGGCGCGCGCAGCGAGGCGTACTACGAGCTGGAAGACGGCGCGACGATGTCGGCACGCGGCTCTGGCATCTACACGAGCGGCGGATCGAGCGGCATCAGCCTCTTCAACATCAAGGGCGGCTTGTGGGACCATTCGGGCGGCACGCTCAGCGTCGGCCGCGAATCGACGGGCATGGTGTACCAGACGGGCGGCACGATCAGGATGGGAACGCAGTTTGCCGCTTTCCCGAGCGCGAACTACCGTCGGGCGAACGACATGAACAAGTCCGGTTTCGGTTCGCTCACCCTAGAGGGCGCGGGAACCGAATTCGTCTCGTCCACGAGCGTGGGCCTCTGCGACCGCGGCTACAGCCGGGGGCAGATCGACGTCAACGACGGCGCGACGATGACGGCGCTCAAGATTTTCAAGTCGCTCGTGCAACACTGGAAAAGCAACAACAGCAACACCCAGTATTCGCGCCCCGTCCAGACGACCGCCTACGTCGGCCTCAACGGCGGCACCCTGCGCGCCGCCGGGAACGCAACGGACTGGCTGGGCAATCCTTCCGAGACATTCAAATACGGAGACACCGGCCTCACTGAAACGGGTGTAGGCGACTCGCGGCCGGACTATGTAACCGTCTACGCGGGCGGTGCGACGCTGGACGCCTCCAACTTCAACGTGACGGTGCAAGCGCCGATCGTCAAGCCCGGCACGGGCAAGAGCGTGACGGCGCTCGCAATTCCCGCCAACGCGGACATGACGGGCTATACGGCCGCACCTATCGTGCAGATTTTCGGCGACGGGCAGGGCGCGCTCGCGATGGCGCTCTACGACTCCACGAACGGCGTGGTGACGGGCGTCAAGGTGGTGTCGCCCGGCTGGGGCTACACCACGGCCACGGCGCAGCTGATTCGTGGCGGCAAGTCGACGGCCACGGCGCTGGAGGTGACTCTTGCGGACGCCGACACGACGGGCGGCCTCACGGTGACGGGCGGCACGGGAACCGTCACGCTCGCGGCGGCGAACACGTACGGCGGTCCCACGACGACAGCCGGCGGCACGCTTAAGGTGGCCCACGCGAACGCCATCCCCGACGGATCCGAGATTCGGCTCGGCGACGGCGTCCTCGACATGAACGGCTTCGCGATTCCCTCCTGCTGTACGGTGAAGATCGCAGACCCCTCCGCGTATGTCTCGCGTTCGAACACCGTGACCGTGGCGCGCAACCTGACCGCGCCCGTCACCGTGGCGAACGTGAACGAGATGCCGCCCAACTGGTACGTCGACCAGTCCGGCGGCAGTCTCTACCTCATCTTCAGCCGCGGCACCTACATCATCTTCCGTTGAAGGGACGAAACATGACGCGCTACGCAAAAAGACTTGTGCTGCCTGTCGTTTCTTTTACGACGGCGCTGTGCCTGAACGCCGCCGAGACGGCGCTCGTGCGCGTAAAGTGGAGCGAGTTCGTGACCACCGACAAAGTCGACCGCGTCATGGCGAAAGCCTCCATCACCGCAAAGCCGCTCGGGGACGCGCAGGCGATTCCCCTTCACGACGCGGGCAAGACAATCGTCTACGACTGGGAGACCGGCGACGCCGACGACCTGCTCGCCGCCGTGGGCGTTGGCGCCGAATACGTACGCACATCTCGTCCGCTTGAGGCGCGCGCCATCATCGGAGCGCAGGCGGCAAAAGCCGGGAGGGGCGCGCTCATGCGCGACCGCAACTCCTTCCGCATCCGCGACCCGTTCATCCTCGCGGACGACGCTACAAAAACCTACTACCTCTACGAGACGACCGACCCCTACAAAGGCCGACCCTACGCGCGCGGCGTGAGTGTGCGCACGTCGAAGGATCTCGTCGTCTGGTCGCGTCCGCAGTCCGTTATGTCCGTGCCGCCGAAGGACCACTGCCGCACCGTGTGGGCGCCGGAGGTGTACAAGGTGGGGAACCGCTACCTGATGTTCGCCACTCTCTCCTTCTACCCAGACCGCGAAGGCGCACGCGGACCGAACGCGTCGCGCCTCGAATGTCGGCGCGGCACGTGGATCTATGAATCCGTCTCGCCGACGGGGCCGTTTCGTTCCGTCTCGGGCAAGCCCGCCACGCCCGAGGACATGATGGCGCTCGACGGCACGCTCTTCATGGACGGCGGCAAGCCGTACATGGTGTTCTGCCACGAGTGGGTGCAGGCGAAGACGGGCGGGATGTGCGTGGCGGCGCTCAAGCCCGACTTTTCGGGTCTTGCCGAAACGCCGCGCCGCCTCTTCGAAGCGACGGCCGCCGCGCCGAAGTCCCGTGTCACGGACGGCCCGTACCTCCACCGCATGAAGGGCGGACGCCTCCTCATGATCTGGAGCTCGTTCCGCAAGACGGGCGAGGGATACTGCGTGATGCAGACGGAGTCCGCCAGCGGCACGGTCTACGGTCCCTGGAAGGAACACAGGGTGATCTACGGGAAGAACGGCGGACACGGCGCTCTGTTCCGCACGTTCGATGGCGCGCTCAAGCTCGTCCTGCACGGACCCAACCGGCGCGGCCTCGAGCACCTGCGCATCCTCGACGTGGCGGAAACAGCGGACGGTCTCTCCGTCACCGAACCACCGCTCGGTAGGGCGGTCGCAACGCGACCGCCGTCCGCTGCGTTCCCGCCCTACGACTGCAAGCAATTCATCCCGGGCGTCACCCGCCGCGCCACCGGCGCGTTCCGCACGGAACAGGATCCTGACGGACGCTGGTGGCTCGTCGACCCGCTCGGGCGCGGCTTCCTGAGCTTCGGCGTGCAGAGCGCCAACTGGTCGGGTTGCTACGACCCGGCCCACGACCGCTACGCCTACCGCGAGACGAACATCAAGCAGTTCGGCACGCCAGAGAAATGGGCGGAGGATACGATCAGGAAATACACGGACTGGGGTTTCAACACGCTCAGCTTCGGCTGCGGCGGCGAACTGGACTACCGGGGCGTGCCGCGCATCCGCGTGGCGCTCTTCGGCCAACGGATGTGCCATGTGGGCATGCCCGAGGAATACTGGATCAATGCGGAGCATTCTCCCGCCGGAGCAGCCTTTCCCAACGTGTTCCACCCGCGTGCTCTCTCGTTGCGAAGTGGATGTGCGCCCCGTACAAGGACGACCCATGGACCATCGGCTACTATCTCGACAACGAACTCGCGTGGGGACGCGGCAAGACCGCGCCCGGCGTGCCCAAGCCCTTCGCCCTCTTCGAGGTCTGCATGCGCAAGAAGCCCGGACACTCCGCGCGCGTAGCCGCCGAGGAATGGGTGCGCGCCCACGGCGCCGATCCCGCCGGGAAGGTGCCGGACGAGGTGAAGCGCGGCTTCCTTCTGGAGATCGCCCGCCGATACTTCAAGACCACATCCGAGGCCGTGCGCGCGGCCGACCCCAACCACCTCGTGATGGGTTGCCGTTTCGCCGGAATCGGCGGCGCGGGCGACGACGAGGTGTGGAACATCGCCGGCGAATACTGCGACGTCGTGTCCTTCAACTGCTATCCGATGACGGACATCGACCGCAACACCGTCAGTCCCAACGCGACAGACGGGCGCTCGTGCCGCGAGGTGTTCGATGCGCTCTACGCCCGCACGAAGAAGCCGATGATCATCCCCGAATGGGCCTTCCCCGCGCTCGACTCCGGCCTCCCGTGCCTCCACGGCGCGGGACAACGCTTCTACACGCAGGCGGAGCGCACGCAGGCGACGGAGCTCTGGATGCGTACGCTCCTCCCCATGCCCTATATCGTGGGCTGGGCCGTGTTCCGCTGGGTAGATCAGCCCAGAGGCGGCGCGGGCGGCAACGGCGAGGACAGCAACTATGGTCTTGTGAACGAGGCGGGCGTGCCCTATCCGTGCGTGGAGGCGTTTGCACGCATCCAGAAAAACGCGAAGGCGCTGCGGTATGCCCCGCCGCCCGAAACGCGCGAGGCCCCGCCGATCTCCACGCGTGTCGTCGATGAGATGCTCGCGCGCATACCCCCAATGGGAGGGTCGCAACTTGTTGCGACCACAAAGGTCTCCTTCGCCCGTGACGGCGACACCTTCCGCGTCACGAATGGCGACCTCGTGGCCGAGGGCCGCATCGGCGGCGAGACGATGCTCACGCGCGTCGCGCGCAACGGCCAGACGCTCGGCACGTGGAAGTTCATGCTCCACCACGACCGCAACGGCGTGCGCCGCTGGACCTCGCCCAGGCGCGTAACGGCGGCAGAATGGGAACCATCGTCGGATGGTGGCGGGCGGCTCGTGGTCACCGCCGAGGCGCACGAGCACGGCACCGCCTACCGCGTGAAAGAGGGCTTCAACTTCACGCCCGGGCAGCCGGCTTTTCGCGTGGACCTGCTTGAACTCGCCAACATCGGCGCGGAGCCGATCACGATGCGGCGCATCTACTTCTGCCCCGTCGCCCCGTTCGCTGGCGAGGTGCCCGCGAAGGAGGCACAGCCTGTGCCCAACCTATGGCGAGCGCCAAAGGCCTCCGCGTGGATCGCGAAGGACGGACGGATCTGGGGCGTAGTCACGGACGCGGAACGGATGGGGGCGATGAACTTCCACGTAGATCCAAAAGGCGGCGCGCATTCAGACTTCGCGATCGTTCCGCTTCTCCGCAGGGAGCAGCGCGACGAGACGCTCGCGCCTGGCGCATCCTACAATCCGACCCCCGACGAGCGCATACGAGCATGGGCGATCCCAGGTTTCGGCGGCGCCGCCGAATGGCGGCGGCTTATCGCGTATTAGGATTCCCTTTGCAGACAAGTTGACGTAATTCCGCGCATTGCGCACGGAATCGCGAAATGCTATACTATGCCCATCTACCTATGGGATGGTAGTGTCATTCATCATAGAAGGAAAATAGACATGGCAAACACGTTCAAGATCGGATACCTGCCGCTCAGCAAGGTCAACTGGACAAACGACACGCTTGAGGCCGCTCGCGCCAACGCGATCGCGTTCCTCAAGACGCTTCCCGGCGTGGAGGTGATGGCGCCCGACCACATGCTCACCCTCGAGGACGAGGCGGTGGAGCTGCTGGAGCAGTGGGAGAAGGATCGCCCCGACATGCTCATCACGCACTTCATGACGTTCTCGCTCGGCGTCGTGCCGCCGATGTTCGCGCAGCGCCTGGGGAACATCCCCGTCGTCCTGTGGTCTATGAAGGAGCCCGATCCCGCCGGCGGCCGTCTGCAGAACAACTCGTTCTGCGCGGCCAACATGAACGCCCACCACATGTACCGCCTGCACATCCCCTACTTCCACGTGCATGCCGAGCCCGGCACGCCGGATGCGGCGGCCGCCCTCACGAAGGCCATCAACGTGGCCCGCACGATGAAGATCCTCAAGCGCATGCGCATCGGCCTCATCGGCGGCCGCGTGCCGGGCTTCTACACGAGCTGCTGCTCCGAGATGCTCCTCCGCCGCCTGATCGGCCCCGAGGTGAAGATCATCACCGAGCACGAGGTGTTCACCACCGCGCAGAAGCTCACGCCCGAGGAGTTCGAGCAGGCGAAGAAGGAGGTGCTGGAGGACGCGCCCTGCCACGCGAGCGACGGCCCGAAGGGCGACCAGTTCGAGAAGGCCGTGCGCCTCTATGGCGCGATCGTCAAGACGAAGAAGAAGTTCATGGTGGACACGCTCGCCATGCGCTGCTGGCCAGAGGTCATCCTCAACGAGTTCTACGGCATCGCCGTCTGCTCCACGATGGGCCACCTCACGAACCACGGCCACCTCTGCGCTTGCGAGGGCGACGTGTACGGCGCGGTGATGATGCGCATCGGGCAGGAGCTCTCCGGCGACAAGCCGTTCTTCTGCGACCTCATCATCTGCGAGGGCGACTACGGCGTCACCTGGCACTGCGGCGCCGCCCCGTGCGCGATCTGCAAGCCCGGCTTCCAGCCCGAGCTGCGCTGCTCCGCCACCGTCGAAGGTGGCGGCGTGAAGGGCGTCACGGACGAGTTCCCGCTCAAGGGCGGCCGCGTGACGCTCGCGCGCCTCGGCGAGAAGCGCGACGGCGACGGCTACCGCATGCTCGTCTGCAGTTCGACGCCGGCTGCGAGGCCATCCGCAAGGAGGTCATCGAGAACGGCTGGGAGCACCACTACGCGCTCATGTACGGCGACCACGCCGACGAGCTGGCCGATCTCTGCCGCAACATGGGCATCGAGATGCATCTCGTGAAGTAGGGTCTGGCGATGGTCACGCGAAGATACGGTCGCGAGTGGGCGCTGCAGCTGCTTGTGCAGTTCGATCTGGCCGCGCCCGACTCGCTGCCGGCGGCGATCGCCGCCTTCTGGGAGCAGCAGGCGCAGCTCGAGGCCGAAGACCTCGAGGAGGACAAGCGCAACGCCAAGGTCATCTTCACCTCCACCGACCCGAAGGTGCTGGCGGAGCTGGCGGACATCCGCGCGTTCACCGAGGAGCGCGTCAACGGCGTTTGGTCGGAGCACGACAGCCTCGACGCGCAGATCGAGCCGTTCCTCGAGAACTGGTCGCTCTACCGGCTCGGGACGATCGAGCGCAACGTGCTGCGGCTAGGCTTCTGGGAGCTCCTGCACAGCGACATCCCCTCGCCGATCGTCATAAACGAGTCGGTGGACCTCGCCAAGTTCTTCTCGTCCACAAAGGCGGGGCGCTTCGTGAACGGCATCCTCGACCGCTTCGCCAAGACCGCCCGAACGTCCGACAAGCAGGAGAAGGCAGGAGAGACGTTCACGCCGTGACGGATGCCGACTACATGCGGCGCGCTATCGCCTTGGCCTGGAGGAGCGCGGGACACACCCGCCCGAATCCTCCGGTCGGGGCCGTGGTCGTGAAGGGCGGCAAGGTGATCGGCGAGGGAAGGCACAGGCGTTGCGGCGGCGATCACGCCGAGACCGCTGCTCTGAAGGCGTGCAAGTCCTCGCCTGCCGGCGCTACCGTGTATGTGACGCTGGAGCCTTGCTCGAAGCCGGGGCGCGTGGGGGCTTGCTGCGACGCCCTGGTCGCCGCCGGCGTGAAGCGCGTCGTGTGGGCGTGCGCCGATCCAAATCCGACGAACCGCGGCAGGGCGGCACGCGTCCTGCGCAGGGCCGGCATCGCCACCGCGCACGGCGTCTGCGCCGACGAGGCGGCGGAGCTGATTCGCCCGTTCGCGAAGCACGTCGCCACGGGAATGCCGTACGTCACCGTCAAGCTCGCGCAGTCGCTGGACGGAAAGATTTGCGACAACTTCGGCAGCGCCCGGTGGATCTCCAGCGAGCGGTCGCGCCGCACGACGGGCCGCCTGCGCGAGCGCGTCGACGCCATAATGGTCGGCGCGGAGACGGTGCGGAAGGATGACCCGTCGCTCCTCTGCCACACGCGCCGCAACGACGACCTGTGGCGCGTTGTCGTGTCGCGCAGCGGCAGGCTGCCGCGCAACGCGCAGGTGTTCACCGACGCGGCGAAGGACCGCACGCTCGTGTTCCGCGACGCGGCCGAGGCCGTGCGCGAGCTGGGACGGCGCGGCTTCATGCACGTCCTCTGCGAGGGCGGGCTCGGCCTCGCCAGATCGCTCGCCGCCGCCGGGCTCGTGGACGAGTGGATCACCGTCCTCGCCCCGATCGTCATCGGCGACGGCCACCTCTCAGGCGCATTCCGTTTCCCAGGTGAGGATACGATTATTGCTAGTGCTTCGTGCTTGGTGCTTGGTGCTTGGTGCGAAGCTAAAGCACCAGGAATTGAGCGAAAGCAACGCACCAGGCACTAGGCACTAAGCACCAGGCACTAAGCACCAGGCACCAACCATGTTCACGGGACTTATACAGAAGATCGGACGAGTGAAGCGGGTCTCGCGGGGAAAGGGACTCGTCCTCGAGTTCGCGTTCGATCCTTGGCCCGAGCCGCTAGTGAAGGGCGAGAGCGTGGCCGTAAACGGCGTGTGCCTCACCGTGGTGGACTGCGACCGGACCCGGTTCACGGCGGACGTTCTTGGCGAGACGGAGTCGCGTACTGGCCTCGCCGAGCTTCTGCCGGGCGCGCGCGTGAACCTTGAGCGCGCCATGCGCGCGGGAGACCGTTTCGGCGGACACGTGGTGCAGGGCCATGTCGACGGGCGCGGCACGGTGGCGGCAAGGATCTCGAAGGGACGCGACTTCGCGCTCAAGATCTCGTGCCCGCGGGCGATCGCCGCCGCGAGCGTGCTGAAGGGGTCGATAGCCGTCAACGGCGTATCGCTAACCGTGAGCGGCTTGGGCGACGACTGGCTGCAGGTGGACGTGATCCCGACCACCGCGGCGGAGACGAACCTCGGCTCGATCCGGGTTGGCGACAAGGTGAACCTGGAAAGCGACGTGCTTGGCAAGTACGCCATCCGCTCTGGCGAGGCGGATGGGCAACCGGAGCACGAGGGCGGCGGACTTACGATGGAAATGCTGGAGGAGAACGGATTCCTGTGAAGAAGGCGGCGGTCATTGCAATGCTGCTCGCCTGCGCGGGCGGCGCGTGGTGGATCCAGCGCGACGGCGTCGCCGCCGCGCGGGAGGTGTCGCGCAGCGTGGCGGCGCCATCTCCGGCGGCGGAGATGATCGTGGCGGGCCTGGGAGGATTCCGCGGAATAGCCTCCGAGGTGGTATGGTTCCGCGCGGACCGGCTGCAGGCAGACGGGAAGTACGGCGAGCTGGCGCAGCTCTCGACGTGGCTGACATATCTTGAGCCGCACACGCCGGAGGTGTGGTCGTACACGGCATGGAACCTTGCGTACAACGTCTCGGTGATGATGCCCACGCCGGCAGACCGTTGGCGCTGGGTTGCGGCCGGCCTGCGCCTGCTGAGGGACGACGGGCTTTCGTTCAACCCTGCGAATCCGGAGCTTTACCGCGAGCTGGCGTGGCTGTTCCTGTTCAAGATAGGCGGAATGGGCAGCGGACAGGACTCCGCGGTAGGCTGCTACCACGCCGAATGGAAGAAGCTTGTCGAGGCGGCGCAGGCTTCTGGCGACTGGACGGCGCTGAAGATGGAGCCAGAGAAGATGCGGGCGGTGGACGAGGCTTACGGGAAGCAGGACTGGACCCATCCGTACGCTTCCGCTCTCTACTGGGGGCGGGAGGGGCTGTCCGTGGCGACGAAGCCGCAGCACCGGCAGGAAATGCGCCAGGCGATCTACCTCACGCTCATGGTGGAGACGCGACGCGACCCGCGCTTCGCGGCTGTTACGCTGCGGGAGCTTGAGGCCGCATATCGCGAAGATCCCAATCCGGGGCTTCTTGAGATGAAGGAAAAGTTTCGCAGTCAGCACGGCCTTTAGAGAGGCGCAATGGAGGTAGCATGGCAGGAAACAGTGCAAGGTATCGCGTTGGCGGCTTGATCATGTCGGCCGCGTTTTTCTTTTTTGCTGTTGCCGAGTCTGCATTGGCTGCAGATGGAGCGCCGGTCGAGTTCCATCCGTGCCATGTCAAGGGCATGACGGCGCCTGGCGCATGGGTGGTGGCGAATTCCGGCGAGATCACGCAGGCGGACGAGAGCGGGCGCTACGAGATCGTGTTTCCGGTACAGGGCGTCTACTGTCTGAAGGCCATGAAGGACGGCTTTGACGAGGCGGTGCGCCCGTGGCTGGTGGTGCCTGCGCCGTGCAACGTGAACCTGCCGCTCTGGGCGCGTCCGAACCCGGCGCGGCGAGTCGTGCACGGCAACCTTGGGCACCCCGCGCAGCTCACGATCACGGACTCCGGGCAGCTCGTGCGCGGGTTCGACTTTGCCGGAACCGCCGTGGGCAGCTATCCCGCGCCGAAGGGAGTGTGGCATCATAAGAACCAGTTCTTCTGGACGGCGGGCGAGTACGCCTTCACGGCGACGGGCGAGGTGAAGATCGTCGAGTCGCTCGATTTCCGCGAACTTCGCGCGCGCGGGTGGTACAAGGGCGACTTCCACGCGCACATCGTGCACGGCGAGAACTTCTACCGCGCCAACCTCCAGCAGATGAGCTTCGTCTGTCGCGCCGAGCGTTACGACTGGATCTGGCTTTCGCAGGCGCACGCAAACGACGAATATCCTCTTGACCCGGTCATGCTCGCGGAGTTTCTTTCCGACGGCAAGCTCTTCCTGCGCGTCAACAACGAGTTTCCGAAGAACATCTATGGGCACTATGGAGACATCGGCGTGGAACCGCTTTCTCCGAAGGACTACGGTCCCGGCTACGCCGAGCAGAAGGTGACCAACCTTGAGCTCGCGGAGAAGACGATCTACGCGCGCGGCGGACTCGCGGTGCCGGTCCATCCGATTTACGGCGACGTCGTGCGCACGGACAAGAGGACGGGGCGCAAGACGTACGGCATGATCAACAACGAGCTGATGCTCTGGCTCCTCTGCCGCCCGGACATGGTGCCCGTGGTGGACTTCTTCTATTTCCCGGAGGAGCGCGCGGAGAAGTTCTGGTACAGGCTCCTCAACAAGGGCTACACGCTCGCATGCTCCGGCACGAGCGACGCAGCGTTCGACGTCGGCAGGTCGCCGGGCTCGTCCCACGCCACCTACGCCAAGCTGGACAAGATCGACAGCGCTTCGATCGTGAAGGCGTTCAAGGAGGGGCGCACGATGGTTTCCTATTACGGCGCTGGCGTGATAATCGAGATCGACGGTAAGACCTCTGGCGACAAGCTGCTGCCCGGTTCGCAGGAGCGCACGCTCACAGTGGATGCCTACGCTGATCCTGGCAAAAACTTTTCACTGCGCGTGATCCGCAACGGCGAGGTGTTCGAGGAGAGGAACTTCACCGCGCCCGCCGACGGCCACATCTCCTTCACGAGGAAGATCGTGGAGAAGGGGAACGCCTGGTACGTGGCTATGCTCAAGAACGCCGGTAGCCGGTCGCCTCGCGCCGCCGCCTCGCCCATCTACTTCCGTGGGCCAGACTTCAAGCCGCCGGAGGTCATCCCTCTCCCGCTGCCGCTTCCGCAGAACATCAAGGAGCGTCTCCTCTACCTGACGCCCCAGGAGGTGGACACGGACGAGTGGTACGAGGAGCTGAAACGCCTTCTCAAAGAGGCGCACTGAGGCGCGCTGTTGTTTTGCTGTTGTCCGGTCCAAAATATGGTAAAATACGCGCCATGCAAATCACAGACATACTCACCCGCAACGCCAAGGAGTGGCCGAATGACGTTGCGCTCGTCGAAATCAACCCGCAGGAGCTGGAGAAGCGCAACACCACCTGGCGCGAATACTCGCTGATCGAATCGTCCCCCGTGGAGGCGTTCAGGAGCGAGATCACCTGGGCGCAGTTCGACGAGAAGGCGAACCGCTTCGCGAACTTCCTCCTCTCGCGCGGCCTCAAGAAGGGCGACAAGGTGGCCATCCTCCTGATGAACTGCCTGGAGTGG
>CACXPT010000105.1 GCA_902769585.1 uncultured bacterium | reverse complement strand
TCGTAGCCCAGGCCGTCGAACCCGCATCCGTGTACCTCGCATGACCACCACGCCGACGGATCGAGGACGATGATGGTCCGCCGGCTTCCGCCGCGACGAGGCGAACGGAGCGGGGGAGCAGAGGAAGGCACTCCGAGCGAAATGTCGGGAAGCTCGTAGATGCCGGGTCGCCGGGCCGTCACCGTCCCGCCAGACGCGTCGCCGTCGAAAGCAAGTCCGCCGGACATCATCTCGAAATCGTCTAGCGTCCGCATGTCGCGCTCGTCGGCTCCTGGCGGTGAGCGGTGCGGGCGGCGCGACTGGTCGATGACTAGCCGCATTCTGGATTCCGATCCTCTCGTGAACACCTGGAATTCCGCCCCGCTCTGGCCGGTGATCGCCATGCCGCCATCAATGCGGAACTCCGGCACGTGCGCGACGAGATGGAGCGGCGTCGGCGAACGGACGAATCCGCCGACGGCACGGAGCCGCAACGTCAGCGCAGACGGCATGTCCTCCGCGTCGAGCGGGATGCGCAGGCTGTCGCCGCATGGCGACGCCACCGCCGAGCCGGACGTCCCCGTGTCCGTCTCCCATTCCAGCGCCATGCCGTAGAGACACCATGCGGCGGCGTTGGTCGGCGAGGCCGAGACGAAGAACTGCTGCCACGCGCTCGTGCGGTTGACCGCGAACGTCCTCTCCCAGACGAGATTCGTCGCACCCGCCGGCCGAACGGCGGCGAATCCGTCGAAGAGCTTCCAGTAGACGCACAGGTTGGTCGCCGCGACCACGGCGCCGAAGGCATCGTTGGTCGAGGACGCCGCGACGCGGGCGAGGATGTCCTCGTCGGGGACGTGTCGGAGAAGCGGATCGAGTCCCAAGGCCACCGCCGCCCCGTCCGATATCCCGTCGCCGGACGTATCGACGAGATCGGGATCTGTGCCGTATGCGAAAAGCTCGTCGAGCAGGGAAAGTCCGTCGCCGTCGCGATCGAAGTCGACTGCGTCTTCTGCGGAGAGAGGCCAGAACGACAGCGTCGTGACGTTCGTCTGGACTGAGTTCGTCGTCCACGCGACACCGCCGAGCGACGCGCCGACGAGGAGGTCTGTCACTTCTTCGGCATCGAGGCGTGAGAGGTCGTAGCGGTAGGCGAACTTGCCTGACGGCCACAGTTCCATCTGGACGCTGATCGGCGTGTTCGTGTCGCGATCCAGCAGCACGTTCTGCCACGTCATCTGCAACGTGTTGGATTGCGTCACCAAGTGCCAGAACCGCGATTGAAGATTTGAGATTGAAGATTGAGGATTGTCCAGCAGATGCCAATTGGCCTCGGGTACGATGCCTAGGACGGCATTGAGCGGCCAGAACCCGGGAGGGACGCGCTCCTGCGCGTCCGTGCCATCCTCCGTCACGCAGGCACACGTCCATCCCGCCTCAACCCAGCCGTCGGAATGTATGCGAAAGCGTTCAACATCGTTGGTGCCGATCTGGAATGCCCAATTCGTGAGGCCAACGTATATCCAGTCCTCTGCAGCGCCAAAGGCCAGCCAGTCGGAACAGACGACGGCGTTGGACGGCGCAGAGAAGTCGAGCTGCTCGCCCGCGCCGACTCCAGCCAGCACGAACCCGCGCCGGAAATCCTCCGCCTCAAGTGTCCTCGTGGTGTTCGTGGATGTTATGGGGGCCAGAAGCTCCCACTCGTCCGTGACCGGCGGCCCGCCACGGTTACCACCTCCAGGCGGCTTGACGCTGGCGACGACCAAGAGGACGAAAGAGAACATGGCAAGGAATGCGCGTCCCACGACGGATTGCGCCTTGAAGACCTCCCAGACTTTCCGCACCGGACGGATACCCTTCTCGTGCATGAGCGCAACAATCCATGCTACGACGGACACTACGCCTAGCGAGACTAGAAAGAATATCCAGAGTTTTTCTAGCATCACGTCACCTGACGAAGATGAAAGTGTTGTTGTATCCTATCTCGCCGACAAACCACTCGGCCGGGATGCCAGGTCCACGCCGCGTCACGCGCATGATATCCCACTCGGGACGGTATTGCCACGTCCTTGCAGAGGCGGCGACGTTCGTCAGCACTGCAGTCCCCGCCCCGTTGTTAGCCGAGAATGATGCCATCCTCGAATCCTTCGTCAGGCGCATGCGCACGGAAAGGACGCTATTGGTTGCCGTCTCCGCTTCTTCTGTCCTCGTGCAGCCCCGCACGTCCTCCGCGAAGTGGCGTCCGTTCCGCCATCCGTACACGGCGTCCGTCTCGCCGAAGGAAAGCGTCCCGTCGCCGTCTGCGTCCTGCCCGAAAGCGACCTGTATGCAGTTTGAGGTAACGCCCTCGAACGCAAAATGCAGCATGACCTCTCTCGCGTCGCGCCGCACGCGGTTGATGGGAAAGTTGGTGACGACCTCGGTGTCGGCGTATTCCGGCATCGCCACAGGCGGCACCACGAACCGCGCTGCCATATCAGCGCACGGCATCAACGCCACAATAGTGGCAAAGGCTACTATCTCTCTTTTCATGCGTACGGAATTATGTCAAAAACGAAGATGTGCGGCAAGGCGTGGCTCTTACGAGGCAGCCTTCTCATTCTCGATGAGCGCCGGGCAGATCCACGCCGTCACGGCGGCGCACTCCATGCCGAACGGCAGGTATCCGCCGAAGCCGATGAGCGGCATCTCCCATATCTGGAAGCGGTGCACGAACGGCACGGAGTATATCCATTTCGCGAGCGCGTAGTAGTTCCAGGTCTCCCAGCACAGTCCGCATATCAGCGCCGCAAGCGCGAAGCGGAACACCACCGACCAGTTGCCGACCGCTAGGCAGTCAAGCGCGCACGGCTCCTTCAGCGCCACCTGCACCAGCAGAAACACCATGAGCGGCGAGAGCCACAGGAGCGGGAACGTGTAGCGCGGGAAGAACACGATGCCCGCAAGCCCAAGCGCCGCCACGAACGACAGCACCGAAATCGCGCGCCATCCGCGCATGTTCACCTTGCCCATGTTGGCGTAGTTCTCGTCGGCGAACGGACGGAACGTGTGCAGGAACGCCGCCACCGAGCAGACACCAGGCAGCACGGACGCGAAGCAGATGGTGGCGTAGAAGGTGTATTCCAGCGCGCCTAGCTGCGAGATGCCGACGTAGTACCAGTTCCACACGTAGCGGTTCAGGTACTCGAAGAACCACCAGAAGAGCGAGCTTGCAGGGAAGAGCGCCGCATAGGCCCACGGATGGTCCGTCATCGGGGAATGTCCGCTTCGCTTTACGCAGAGCGCATTCACGAGAAGTATGAACCCCGCCCACACGGGCGCGTACGACAATTGCACCTGCACTCTCTCGGGAAGCGGCGGGAACCAGCGGAAGTGGTAGTTCCAGGAAAGTATCCAGCCCGAGGCGAGTATGACTACGCCCAGCCAGCCCCACCATGGGAAAGTGCTTGGTGCTTGGTGCTTAGTGCTTGGGGCGCTGGTTCCGTGTGTATCCTTATGCTTCAGCTCCGCACCAGGCACTAGGCACCAAGCACTAGGCACCAAACTCTTGAGGCAGCGCTTAACGAGTGGGCGAAGGCATACGAACGTGAAGAGCGACAGACCTATGAACCAAGGCCAAGAGAACGGGCAACGGTGGTTCCACAGCTTTTCGGGCTGAAAACCCCAGTCTTCCGTGCGTGGCGGAAAGCTCTTCACGCCTTCCCATATCTCGTCGTATCCTCCAAGCCAGGCGCAGAGCGCCGGCGCACCAAGTAGCACGACGGCAAGAATCAAATAATGAAGTATCCGTTTCATTTCCAGAAATCCCAGAAGCCGCAGACCACGAGGGCGACGGCGATTCCAAAGAAGACGCCGGCTACGACCTCAATCCGCGTGTGCCCCAGCCGCTCGCGCAGACGTTCCGCCTCGAAGCGTTCCTCGCCAGTCAGGTTCAGCCGCTCGACGATGCGGTTGAGCAGTTGCGCATGTTCGCCGGCCGCACGCCTGATGGAGAGAGCGTCCGCCAGCGTGATGGTGCCGAAGCCAACGGCGATCATCGCTTCGGGCGAGTCGAACCCGTCTGTTAGTCCCACGGCCACGGCGAGCGCCGTAACTAGCGCCGCGTGCGCGCTCGGCATGCCTCCCGGAGCGGAGAGGGTCTTCTTGTCCAGCTTGCGCGTGCGGAGCCACCCCTGCACCAGCTTGATGACCTGCGCAAGCCCCCCCGCGAGGAACGCGGAGATGAACCACGGATGGCGGATGATCTCGAAGGCGTTCAGGTCCCGCCAGTCCCTGATGACGCCCATTGCGAAAGACAACATGACGTGTAATATACCATCGTATCGCCCTCCCGTCAAATCATCTGGCCACGAACGTTTCCCAGAGCCAATAGGCCGCCGGGGCGGTGCCGTTCGCCCAGAGGTCGTCGATGACCATCGGCTTGTCGTTCAGGTACATCAGCCCCTTCTCGCCGCGCAGCGACTTCACGGGCGCGTCGGCGAGCGCGACCGGACGCAAAGCAGCGAAACCGCCCGCATTCTCCGCCGGTGCCTCGTACCACACGCCGCCCACGTACAGCAGGTCGCGTTCCGTCGCGATCTCGCGGCAGACCACGTTCGTGTCGCCGTTCACGTTCGGGAAGCACCACACCTTGCCGTTATCATCCGTGATCTCGATAACAGGCTTCGCCTTGTCGAGCGGTGGCGTCTTGCACGGCGCCGAGCCGTAGCGGAAGCGCGCCACCGCGCCCTTCGCGTCCTCCAGGCACTTCACGCGCACCCAGTCCCCTTCCGTGATGAACTCGTGCTTCACGGACGTACCGTCCGCCTGCGTGAACGAGAAACGCATCGACTCGTAGCCCGCGTGGAGGTACGGGTCGGACACGTCGCCCGCCTTCACGTCCTCGTTGAGCCACACGTACCCTTCGCCAGACGGCGGACCGAACGACTTCAGCTTCTCCGGCTCCACGAACCACAGGTTGGACTGCGACTGCGTACAGCGCGGCGCGCCCTTCTTGAGCCCGCGCTTGCCGAGGAATTCGTTCTTCGCCTGGTCGTCGCACCCGAACACGATCCGGTCGCCCCAGCGGCAGAAGTCGCCGATGACCTTGAGGTAGGTGGAGATCGGACGTATCCCGTTCGGGTTCGCGGGCGAGAAGCCGCGCGGGAAGCGCCAGAACGTGCCGTGCATCGTCGCGAGCAGCGTGCCGTCGCCGAAGCCCACGTCGCGGATGCGCGGCCATTCCGTGTTCCAGCCGTGTGCGCCGTCGTAGGCATGCGACGCCTTGGGGAGCCGGTAGTACGCCCAGTCGGTGCCGTTGGTGGTGACGGCGAGGATCACGCTCTTCGCGTCCCAGCCCATCGCCCACACGGGATTCGTGTCGGGGTGCTCGTTGCCGTAGATGCCGTCCGGCGTCGTCACCTCCGTGAACTGGCAGCGGCGGATCGTCGCCCAGTTCTTCCCTGGCTCGTTCCACCAGGCAAGGACGCCCGACGGCACGAACGGGTTGCGGCGCGCCTCGGCGCTGTTCTCGCCGTTGTTAGAGATGAACACGCGCCCGAAGCCGCTGGCGAGGCCCTTAGAGTGGTAGCCGGGCGCACACGTGACGGGGGCGGAAGACCAACCGGTCGGCCACGGCAGGTTCCATTTCCCCAGATGGGCGGCGATCGCCTTGTCGTTCATGCCGTCCTCGCGGATGAGCGTGTTTACGGAGAGCTTGCGCATGTCGAGCTCGTAGAGGCCCGTCTCCATCGTCGCGACGTACACCTTGTTGGCGGGATCGGTCAGATGCCGCGCCGCGCCGGTGAGGCGACCCGGCATGCGCGCGGGCGGCACCACGCGCACGTTCCCCTTCGCGTCGATAACATAAGGGCCGATCAGCAGCTGGTTCGTCTCGCGGTGGATCATCCGGTCCGCATGCGTACCGCCCACGGAACCGAGAAAGGTCTCGCGCGTTAGGTCGGAGCGGATGCGGTAGAGCCGATCGCTCGATCCCACTGGACAATGCGGCCCGTAGGTAACCACCCACAGGTCCCCCGCCCACGGCACTACCGCGCCTGTGCCACATTCGCCCTCGTCGTTGTACATCGCCAGATGCGGATACACGCCTGAGAAACACGGTATGGCGTTCGCCCCACTACCGCCGCCCGGTAGGGTCACGCGTCCCGCGTGACCGTCCAGCAACCTCCTCAACACCTTCGCCGTGTCATGTCCCAGATCACGGCACGTCTCCGGCGTCACGACGGCGCCATTGGCGTTCGCAAACGGCACCTCCAACGTACGCGCCACCTTCAATCCCTGCACCTTCTTGCACGCCCAGATCACCGCGCTCCAGCCCTGCTTGTAGTTAGAACCCTTGTTCCAGGAGACGCCGTACGGCAGGTCATCCGCCGCTCGATAGCGCATCGTGCCGCACTGCATCTCCTCCAGCAGCTGAGAGAAGCGCTGCTCCGCCAACTGATCGCGTACGAACAAGGGATTCTTCCACGGCGTGTAGAGCCACTCATTGTACTTGCCACGAATCCACGGACAGTGCACGTCGAGGAAGACGTCGAGCATGCCGTGCGCGTGGCCGCCGATCCACTCCGTGATGGCCTTCGTCTCGGGGTAGAGGAACTCGATGTAGTCGCGGTTGTGGTCGTGCGGCTTGCGGTTCTTTCCCTGGTCGCCTGCCTGCGCACCGTCGTAGTCGGTGAACGGCACCATCATAAGCTCCACGTTCGCGCGCAGCCAGCGGCCGAGCTCGTCCTTCGCGAGAAACGCCTCGCCAATGCCCTCCAGCACCCAGCTCGCCATCGTCTCGGAGCAGTGGTGGCGCGCGGACACGAAAAACCTGTACTTCGGCTCGTGGTCGATGCAGCCGAAGCGGGCGCATGGCACGTCCGCGCCCTTGCGCGACTTGCACAGCGTCTCGACGACGAACGACTTGCCGAGCGCGTCGGCGTGCCGCTTGACGAATGCGTCCCAGTTCGCGCGCACGTACGGATGGCATTCGTAGAACAACACCTCGGCGTCATTCGGGCCGAACGTGTAGGTGAAGCCGTCCGGACGGCTCTTGCCGTCAAGCGGATACGAGAACGTCTTGCCGCCGTCGGTGGACACGACCGGCCCGCGCACGCCCACCGGCCCGCCGCCGCTCTTCTTGTTCGTGAAGGAGAACTTCAGCGTCCGGCCCTGCGCGCCCTTCACGCGGAACGCCCAATAGAACCACTCGCCCTTCGTGTCGCGCAGATCCTGGCGCAGCCGCACAGTGTCGTCGGAGATTTCCTCCACCACTACGTTGCCCGCTGGCAGGTTCGCGTCCACAGTCACCGTACCTCTGGACATCCCAGCCGCAAGCAGCAGGAACGACAACAGCCAACCCAAATTCTTATTTGCCGAGATTTTCATGCAGCTATCATACCATAATTGGTATACTGTCCGCATGAAACATTCAGCGATTCTGGCGGCAGCGGCCGCCGTTTTGGCGGTAGCGCAGTGCGGCGCGGCCGAGAACAATGAAATCAAGACGCCCGAAACGTCGAAGCTGTTCGTGCGCCACGTGGATCCGTCGTCTGGCGTAGAGAGCTGGCTGCTGAAGCCCGGCATCTTCTCCTTCCACCAGCAGGGATGCTACTTTACGCAGAAGTCCATGACTGATGACGGCCGTTTTATCTTCTTCTGGGCGCGCGACCCGGAGTTCGAGCCAGACGGCAAGACCAAGAAGAAGAACCGCCTGAACACGACCGCCCTCATCGACTTCAAGACCGACACCATAGTGGATCTGCACGTCCCCACGCGAATCCCGTTCCTAGACGTCAAGACCGACCAGCTGTGGTACTTCCGCTCCGAGAAGTCGGGCGAAACGACGGAATGGCACGTCTGCCGCAGGGACTTCCTCGTGGACCCGCTGAAGGAGATCGTGGTGTGCAAGGTTCCGGACGCACTTCTGAAGGACGTAAAGAAGATCTACTACCTCTCCACGCACCCCACGCTGACCACAGACCGGAAGAAGATGTTCATCGCCGCGCACCTCGACGACCGCTACGAGCAGGGATGCATCAACTTCGAGACAGGCGCGTGGGAAAGCTGGGGCACTACGCCTTTCTTCGCCAACCACGACCAGCTCAACCCTGTTCGCGACGACATCGCCCTCATAGCCTGGGAGAAGTGTTCGCGCACTCCGGACGCGATCGAATACAAGAAAAAGACCGGATGGTACCCGCGCATGTGGCTCGCCTACCCCGACGGACGGCGCGAGATGCAGCCCAGCCGCATCCCCGACCATAACTATGCCACGCACGAACATTGGGCGGAGGACGGCAAGGGCTTCTACTGGTGCGCGCGCGGCGTGCACTACCAGGATCTCGCGACCGGCAAGCAGGAGACAGTCAGCCCTTGGCCCGGCGCGCACGCCACGATGTCAGCGAACAACCGGCTCGTCACCTTCGACATGTCGGTCGGCAAGTGGTACCGCGGCTGCCAGTGGCAGGTCGGATTCTGGAACCGCGACACGAAACAGGGCGTCTACATCCATTCGGTCCGCCCGAAGCTCTGCGACGACGACGGCGGTTGGCACGACCATCCCGACCCCCATCCGGCGTTCGTCTGCAAAGACAGGTACATCCTCTGCACGATGAACGGCGACGACGCCCGCATGAACCTCTCGCTCACGCCCGTCGCGCCTCTCGTCGCGCGCACGAGACCGTAACAACCGGCATTATTGCGGCGTCAAGAGCGGTCGAAGCGGTCGAGGATGCGCATCGATTCGTCGTGCGCCTCCAACAGGTAGATGCGGTATGCGTCGCCGCCGGGCAGCACCTTCACAACCACGTGCGCCGGGCCCTTCGTCGCGATGTTCTTCATGAAGTCGCGCCCCTGGTAGCGTTCGGCCTGGCACTTCGGCATCAGGTTGGGCAGGATCAGCGGATCGAAGCCGGCGTGGATCTCGCGCGAGGCCATCCGCGAGAGTGTCTGCTCCACCACCTGTCCCGGACACCAGATGCACGACACGTACGCCTGCGCGCGAACGGCGCGAACGAACGCCTCGCTCATCGCGTTGGAACAGCCGTGGTGGTTCATCTTGCAGAGCGTCACCGGTCCCACGCGCGCGCCCACCATGTCCTCGTAGGCGAGGCCCGGGTTCTTCTTCGACTTGGGGATGTTCTGCGTGTCGCCGCCCGACCAGAACCTGAACTTGCCGTACTGCATCACGAACCCGAGGGAAAGCGTGTTCTCGGCGATACGCTTTGCGCCGGTCTGCGCCACGTATTCGCCTACGAGGTCGCGCTCGCCGTCCTTACCGTCCCACAGGCGCCCGTTCGCGCAGATGTTGCGGATCGAGAAGTTCGGGTACTTTCCGGGATCGCGCTGGAGGGCAATCTGGTTGAGCGCGCCAACCTTGAACGGCTCGCAGACCAGGCCCTTCCCCTTCTGCACTGCCAGCCAGTCAGACACCAGCTTGATGCACGAGTCGTTTCCGCCGTACATGCCCTTGTTCGGGTACTGGTGGTCGAAGTAGCGCTTGAAGCCGAAGTCCTGCGCCACGCAGAGGAAGCCGTTGATGCGAGTGCCGTCCGCGAGCGTCTTGTATCGGAAGTTCGCGCCGGGCGTCTCCTTGCGATCGAATGTCGAATGGCCGATGTGGTCGCCGTGCCAGTGGGAGAACATCAGGTAGTCGATGACCTTCTCCTGATACACGCGCTGCACGTAGCGGCTCATCCACTCGCCGCCAAGACGCTCCGGCGACGGCAGGAGCGGCACGTTCGCCAGGTCGCGCGGACGGTAGAAGTCGCCGGTGTCGTTCAGGATGGCCGTGCCGTCCGGCAGGCGGTAGAACATGTTCTCGCCGCACCCGGTGTACACGAAGTGCAGGTCCAGCTCGCCAGGCTTCCAGCCTGGATAGATGTCGCCCGCGCCAGCCTCCGCGCGCCCCGTGATGCCGAACGCCCCCGCGAAGCTCGCCGCCGCGCAGGACTTGATGAATGTACGCCTTGTGCTCTTCATGAGATGGTCTCCTGTTGTCGCTTGCTGCGGCATATTCTATCAGATTATTCCTTACCCTGTCACCGCATGGTGCAGGTGTACTTGCCGGTACCTTCGGCGATCTCCTCCTTGGCGCCCGCCACGTTCTCAAGCTTCAGCTCCGGACGCCCGTCCCAGCTGCGCACGAGCGGCGCAGACACGCCTGTCACCGTCACGTTGGTGAGCGCGAGCGTCCGCACGTTTGCCACCGAGAACACCTCCGGCTGCGGCTCTGAGAAGCCGAGCGTGCAGTCCACCATCGCGAAGTCGAGCGGCAGATCCTTCTCCTCGTTTGTGCCGCCGTTGAGGGCGAGCGGACGCCAGAGGCCAGTCGCCCGCACGTTCTCGAAGCGGATGTCCGCGAGCGGACGCGCGTGCTGCCACGTCTCGCCGCCGAAATTGTAGCGGATGAAGCGGGCGCAGTTCTCAACGCGGCAGTTGCGCACCAGGATGTTTCCCGGCTGGTCCGGGACGGGCGTCGTGAAGTCGCAGAAGTAGAGGAAGAAAGTTGCCATCGAGTGGCGTCCCGGCACGGTTGCGGGATCCCACAGACCGTCCTTCTTGGCCTGTGGCGAGAGCGAGCCGCGGAAGAGATATTCGCACGGACCATGCGCGTGGCAGTCCTCGATGATGATGTCGCGCCCGCCCAGGCGGAACGCGCTGCACGCGCTCGAGATGTCGCAGCGGCGCACCTCCATGTCGCGGTTGGCGAAACCCGCGATCGAATCGTCTCCCGTGTGGATGAAGCAGTCGCTCACGCGCACATGAGTGCATGCGCGCACGTGGAAGCCGTCGTGTCCGGCGAGCATGGTCACCTTCTCGCACGTGATGTTCGCGCACCGCTGGTGCCTCAGCGCCCAGTTGCCGGTGTGGCGGATCGTGAATCCGCGATAGACGATGTTCGTGGAGTCGAACGCGCTCACGCCGTGCACGCCGCGGTACTTCTCCTCGCCGTTCGGGTTGAAGCCGTTCGAGCCGTCGATGATGCTTCCCTCCTCGCCGATTATCGCCACGTCGTGCGCGTTGAGGATTCGGATGATCGCGTTGTTCCACGGCGCCAGCGCGTTGCCCACGAACGAGCGCTTCTTGAGGCCCTTCGGACGCTCCCACACGTCCTTCGCAGCCTCCGCCACGCCCGAGACCGGCTCGACCGTGTCGCGCTCGAGGATGTCGAAGTCGGCCGAGTCGCGGCTCGCCTGCAGCACGGCGCCTTTTTCGAGGTAGAGGGTCACGCCGCTCCTGAGGCGCAGGCCCTTGATCGGGTAGTGCCCCTTCCCGATGACGACCCGTCCGCCGCCCGCGCGGAACGCCTCGTCGATCGCGCCCTGAATCCGTTCCGTGGCGTTCGTCCACGTGCGGTAGACCATGTCCCAGTCGTTCTTCGGCCGTGGCGCGTCCACGCGCACATCCGCCGCGCCGACGGCACCAGCCGCCAGCAGGCACAACGCTGCGATTCGCGTGATTTCGCGATTCATCTTTCTCTCCTGTGTTTGCATTGAAAACGTCGCAATTCTATCACAACCGGCCGACCGACCACAAGTGCAAACTCCCCGTCGAAAATCACCGAACCTTTTCTCCGTCTGCGCATTTATTCATGTAGAATATACGCACATGGAAATCTGGCAGGAGATCATCAATGACCGGGAGCGCGGCGCGCGCGCCCTCGTTGCGGTTTACCGGTGTTCCGCACGTTCGCGCGCGCCATCGACAAGATATCCTCCTTCCGTCCCAACACGAACTTCTACAACTGGCTCTATACGATCATGATCAACTTCCGGCGGATGGACATCCGCAAGGAAAAGGGTTCGCCCCTCACCTTCACGGACGCAATCCCCGAGACGACGACGGAAGAGACACCCTTCACCGCGCTCGCCGCCAAGGCCGACCACGCCGCCATCCGCGTGGCGGTTGCGGAACTTTCCGAACCCCTCAAGGAGGTCGTGATCCTGCGCTACTTCGAGGGCTTGCAGCTCGACGAGATCGCAACGACCCTCGCCCTTCCTCTCGGTACCGTCAAGAGCCGACTCAACTACGCGCGCGCCGTCCTCGCCCGACAGCTCGCCAAACAACTTGGAAAGGAGACAAGTAATGGATGAATTCGACCTCGCGCTCACGGAAGCGCTTAACGAGGCCGTCCCGCCCGCCGACTTCGCGACGAACCTCGCCGACCGGCTCGTAACACGCACGCGCCGCCGCGCCCGGTTCTGGAAGACGCTCTTCGTCCTTGGCATGTTCTCTGCCGCCGCCGGCGCAGTCGTCACCGTCACAACGCTCTCGTCAACAGAAGATTCGCAGCTTGCTGCGACCGAAATTTCGGACGCAATAAATTGCGTCCCTCCCGAATCGGTCGCACCGGGAGGGTCGCAGCTTGCTGCGACCGAATCTGACTGGGAAAGCCGCCATCTTGGCGGCGACTCTACCCCCACCCCTTCAACTCTCAACCCCTCAACATCTCAACTCCTCAACATCTCAACCCCTCAACAAGGAGCCCCCCAAGTGCAAACCACCACCATAAAGAAGGCGGCCGCCCTCACCGGCGCTATCGCCCTTGCCGCCGCCACGCCAACGCGCGCGGACGGCTACCAGTTCATCGTCTCCGGATACCCGGCGGCGAACCCCAGCCATTCCGCCGTATCGTCCGGCACGTCGCTCGCCGTCGGCCCGCTCGGAGACGTCAGCGCGGCCGCCGCCCTCGAGGCGCGCGCACGCACATGCGACGATTCCGACGGCATCGCGCTCCGCTCGGACAAGTACACGGCAATGATCATCATCTTCAAGTAGGAATGAGGACAAAGGACAGATGACAAAAGACAAAGGATAGTCCCTTTCGGGCTTTTCCATCCTCTGTCCTTAGTCCTTTGTCCTCCGTCCTTAAACTTCCACCAAAAACCACCATCTAACCAAAAGGAACAAACACATGAACATCAAGCAACTGACTCTGGCCGCAATCGCGGCAACCACAGGCGTGGCCCTCGCCGCGATCCCCGAGGTCTCGAACGTCACGATGACGCAGGCGGCAAACCGACTCGTCACCATCACCTACCAGCTCACGGACGCCCCTGCTGTCGTGACGCTGGACATCCAGACGAACGCCAATACGAGCGCGGCGGCGAACGATCCCGGCTGGACCTCCATCGGCGGCGTGGCCGTCTGCAATGCGCAAGGCGATGTGTGGAAGCAGGTCTCCGGCAAGGCAACCTACACGATCACGTGGCAGCCTGACCAGTCGTGGAAAGGCCCTGACGAGAACGGCTTCAAGATTGCCGCCAACGGCGCGCGCGCCCGCGTCACGGCCTGGCCGCTCGACAACACGCCCGATTACATGGCGGTGGACGTCTCCGCCGCCGCCCAGCCGAACACGCAGACCTACTACCCCGCCGCCGACTTCGTGCCGGGCGGCGTGACGAACAGCATCTACAAGACCACGAAACTCCTCATGCGCAAGATCATGGCCAAGGGCGTGGAGTGGACGATGGGCTCGGCCAAGACGGAGGTCGGCCGGAACTCGACGCGCGAGGAGACACACCAGGTGACGCTCTCGAACAACTACTACATCGGGGTCTACGAGGTGACGCAGACCCAGTGGGGCGAGGTGGCGACGAACTCCACCGTTTCGGCGAGCTTCGCCGCAGAACGCACCATGCGCCCGATGGAGAAGGTGTGCTACAACGAGATTCGCCTGAAGTGCAACAGCAGCGCCGCCGCGACCGCTGACGAGATCGCCAACTACTCGTGGCCGAAAAACCCCAACCCCTCGTCCTTCCTTGGACTGCTCCGCTCGAAGACGGGCCTCGACTTCGACCTTCCTTCCGAGGCCCAGTGGGAATTCGCCGCCCGCGGAGGATATGGCTCCGGGTACTGGAACAACGGCACCGCCATACTGGACAGCACCGAGGACGAGAACCTGAAGAGCCTCGGGCGCTATCTGGGCAACAATCCGGGCGGCGGGACTGAGGACTCTTCGCTCGCTCCGTCGGCCGGCGGCACGGCGATCGTCGGTTCCTTCGCGCCCAGCGACTGGGGCCTGTACGACATGCACGGCAACGTGTGGGAGTGGTGCCTCGACTGGTGCGAGAACGACATCTCGGAAATCAACGGAAAGACGAACATCGATCCCGTCTCCCCGGCGAAACCGCTCTCGGACGCCAACGTGACCGGTTCGAACCGCGTGGCGCGCGGCGGCGCGTGGAACGGCAAGGCGCAGTACTCGCGTCCGGCCGGCCGCAACCCCATCTCGCCGACGTACCGGGGCGCCTTCAACGGCTTCCGCGTCGTCTGCCAGGGCGGATTGCAGTGAGACGTTGACCGAAAAGATATGGCAGACAGAGGAAGGTTGCAACGCATGAAAAAACCGGACGTTTACGCTATCGGCGCCGGTTCGCGAAATCACCGCGTCCACTTGATGGCGTATGTTGCGGCACTTGCGGGCTGCTTGTTCGCGAACGGCGGTCTCGCCCATGGGGCGGACGGACTGCGCCATCCGACGCTTGCGGCGGCGGTGGAGGACGCGCACACCAACCTGGTTGCGCGCTTTGTAGGTCCCGAGGGGCTTCTGCGCGACTACGAGGGGGAAATCCCCACGCCGGAAGACTGCCGCGACTGCCGCCCCAACGCGATGGGATGGTGGAGTCCCATCGAGAACGGGCCGATGTTCACAGGCCCCTTCCTCGAAGCCGTCTGCACGCGCGCGAAGCGGACCGGCGCGGAAGCGGACCGAGCGCTCGCGCGCAAACTCGCAGGAGGACTTTTGCGCGCGGCATCGGTGTCGGATGTCAAGGGTATGGTGGTGCGGGGGTTCGGCACGGATGGCGTCTGCCACTATCCGCTCGGTTCGGACGACCAGACCCTGCCGTGGTTCTACGGCCTTCACGCCTATTGGGGAAGCGGGATTCCATCCGCCGCCGAACGCCGAGCCGTTTCCGCGAAGGTACGCGAGGTGGCCGAAGCGCTCGCGGCGAACGGCTGGGGCATCCCCTGCGACGGTGCCTTCGCTGGCCAGACGCGCGGAAGGTTCATGGAAAACTGGCTGGTGTTCCGCGGTGCGGCGCATGCGCTGTTCTTGCTGAGAGCCGTCTGGGAGATGACGGGCGATGCCATTTGGCTGAAACGTTACGAGGAAGCGCTCGGCCGCAGGCAGAAGGGTTCGCCGCTTACCATGCTCGAAATCTGTCGCGAAGGATGGGCGACGGACGTTGAGAAATTTCCGGCAGACAGCAGCGGCATGTGGATATACGTCTGTGCGCAGGGATGCCTGGCGCGCCTCGCGAAGATGGATGCCGTTCACGCCGAATCATTCCGGTCCGGCCTTGCACGGAATGCCGCTCGCGCCCGATACGCGATGGCAGAGTCCATCGGTTTCTCCAACAAGATCGAACGGCCCTTCAAATACGCCAACTGGCGCACGGGTTATCGCTGGCGACCGCAGAAGACGCAGAAGGAGGCCGACGAGGTGCAACGCACCGGAGATCCGAAGATACTCGGCACCCGCAAGAGATACGAGCGCAAGACGGTGACGCTCCCGCTCGCGGCGGCGGCCGTGTGCGCGTTCGCCGGAATGTCGCACGAGGAGATAGGGCGGACGATCCGGCGTTACGACTATTCGCAGATAAACCTCTGCGAGTTCTTCCTCGCCGAAGTGGCCGCCTACGCCGACTGACTGGGGCCTCTACGACATGCACGGCAACGTGTGGGAGTGGTGCCTCGACTGGTATCAGGAGAAACTCGACCAGATGAAGGACGCGAACGAGGAGGACTACGGCGGGCGCGTGAACATCGACCCGTCCAACTCCGCCAACTACCGTCCGGCGCGAGTGCGTCGGGCGCGGACCGCGTGAAACGGGGCGGGAGTTGGTACGTCGCGGCGGGCAGCTGCCGGCCGGCGTTTCGCAACAACGGCACGCCGACGAGCCGCAACTACTACAGCGGCTTCCGCGTCCTTTGCTCCGCAGGGTTGCAGTAGGCCGCCGTGTATGCTGACCGGCGCAATGCACGGTAGGGCCGCCGTTCCATCGGCGGCCGCGAGCCGCCAAGATGGCGGCTCGCCATACGGGGTGCCCAGCGACTGCGTTTGGTGCGGCCCATTATGGGGAGCCGCCGTCCCGGCGGCTCTTTGCCGAAGTGGCGAGAGGTGGCACGGATTGGGCAAATTGTTGCTTTGAGACGCTCCATCACAAGGAAGTTATGCTAAAATTTGCGCCATGAAACACAGGGCTACAGGACGACCGAGAGGAAGACCTCCAAAATTGCCGGCAGAGCTTCCCGAGCAGGTGATGTGCGACCTTGAAAGCAGGATGGACGAAACCACCTTGCTCGTCGCGCCTCAACTTGGACCCCTTGCGAAAAAGCTGAACATCAGCCGTTCATCGCTCAAGAGGATTGTCGTATCTCTTCGGAACAGCGGTTTCATTGAGCTTTGCCACGTCAAGAAGCGCCCTACCGACAAAATCTTTACCATCCTCTACAAGCTGCCAAGATCACTAGAGGCTAATGGTTCCGCGCCATCTGGCTCATAATTCCCTTTCATGTGACTAACCGTTTCCTTCATTGTGGCTCATAATTCCTCTCCCTGTGGCTCATAAATCCCCGCCCTGTGGTTCATAATTCCCCTTTGGCTGGCTCATAATTCCCCTCCCTGTGGTTCAAAAATCCCCCTCTGCCTGTCCCCGATGGGGCCAAGAAGTATTACCAGTTGAGCTGATGTGGCAATGCGAGTGATGGGCGGTGAGTAGGATTCGAAGGGGCTACCTCTTAAGCGGCATTTCCGCGCCGAATGAGATTTCGTCCGTACCGTAATCTCATGAGGGCAAAAATGGTACGCGGTGTTTTACAGCCGCTTAAGCCAAAGGCCGAAAAATCGATCGTAGACGACGTATCCCGCGTCTGACCTGTAGAGCAAGTCTCGTTCCGCCAGCTTGGCTGCGGCGGAACGGACTGTGGAAGCGGCCGGCAGAGCGTTACGGGTGATGAAATCTCCGCCGGATATGGACTTCACAACGCCCTCTCTGCCAACCGCCTTCAAGATGGATTGTTCGGCGGCAGTCTGGCTTCGCAGAAGGTCGAAGTAGAACGATTCCGCCTCCGCAACGAGTTCGTCGACCGTGTCATCGACCTGCTGAGCCGAATCAAGGCCTCTGCCATGCGTCCAGATTCGGTTGAGAATGCTTTGGATGTACCACGTTATTCCGGCAAAGCGGTCGTAAAGATGGCGGAACGCCCCGTCCGAGAATGTACGTCTGTCGCCCCGGAAGAATCCAGCGGCGAATTCATCGTACTTTCCGGCGTCGATCGGACTGAGTGCCATGAGCTGCGTACTTTGGTAGAAAGGACCCTTGGGCGAAACAAACATGGCGTCCATCATGTGCTTTCTGGAGCCGGCGAAGATGAAGTGCGCATTCGGCACGAACTGGATGTAGCTTCTCAGAAGCGCCTCGGTTCCCTTCTCCGGGAACTCGCGAACCTGCTGGAACTCGTCGATCGCGATCGCTACCTTGCGTCTGCGCGACGCGATGTAGTCAAAGGTGTCCTTCAGCGTTGCCTTGGCTTGCGACGGCGCGAGGTCGAAGGAAAATGCGAAGGATCCGTCATCCTTCGGAGTCAGCGTCGGGCGGCAGCTCCTGAAGAACGAGAGCAGCTTTCTTCCGACACGCTCGGCCGGGGAGTCGAGTCTGTCGAGGACTGCGGTGGCGAATTCGATCGCGAATATGTCGAGATAGACCGTCGCATGGGTCTTTTCGAGGATGCGGAAGGCGTTGTGGACGAGGCCGGTCTTGCCGTAGCGTCGCGGCGCGACGAGTGTCACATCCCTGCCGTTGGAGATTGCAGAGACGAGCTGCTGCGTCTCTGCGGCGCGGTCGCAGAAGTACTCCGGCCCCGCATAGCCGCGTATCAGAAAAGGGTTGTCGAGCTTCATGCACGGCATTATACCATAAATCCGTTCGCCGCGACGAAATTTTCGCGACGAAATTTTCGTCGGACCGACCTATTCGTCGCGCGTGATGCCCAAATGGAGCATTGGCAGGACTTTCTCCGCCCTGCGATCGAAGTTGAACACCGTGAACCCTTCCACGCCCAGCTCGCGCACCGCAAGTATCTGCTTCGCTAGGCGCACCGCCTCCCTCCCGTCGTGACGCCATGTGGAAAGCCCGATGCCGGGATAGATAGGCACCTTGCCGACTAGCCGCTTCTGCGCCGCCACCTGGTTCCTGAAGAGCGCGGACGACTCGACATAGTCCATCGGGCAGACGAAGTCGAGCCAACCAGCGCGGCACCACGCTGTCCAATCCTGCCCCACGTTCGTCGGCGACGTCTCCGCGCTCGGGAACACTGCCGCCGAAATCTTCACGCCCGGAGACTCGGCTCGCACGCGCTGCGACACGGTCCGCACCACGAACGAGATGTTGGAGGTGCGGAAGTCCACCCACAGCTTCTTCAGCCGCTCGTCCTTGCGAACGTCGCCTGGCCAGTTCGTCACCGTCCCGCCCGCCATCGTCTCGAACCGCGCACGGCATCCAGCGCAGAAGCAATGGTTGCCGTCGGGGTAGCGGATGTAGTCGAAATGTATGCCGTCCACCCCCTTCTTCGCCAGCTCGACCATCGCTTCGATCTCCATCTTCTGGTTGTCTGGGTGCGACGGGCAGAGCCAGCCCGGCTTAGACTCGCCGCCGTACGCCACCTGCGTGCGGTTGGTCGCCGCCATCTTCGCCGAAAACACCGGATCCACGCAGCTCCCCATGTTCCAGCACACCTTCCACACGTGGCACGCCACCCCGTGCTTGCGGCATGCTGCAAGGCACTGCTCGAGCGCATCGCCCTGCGTCGCCACTTCCGCGGCCGCAGGAAGCACCTTCGACCTGTAGAACGCAGCCCCGCCCCATGCGAGGTTCGGCAGCAGCGCGTTGAAGCCGTTCTCCTTCAGGATCCGCACCGACTCGTCCCACGTGCGGCCGCCGCCAAGCCCCCACGCGCTATGGCACCAGAACGCGCGATGCTCGCCCGTCTTCGGCTTCTGCGCCTCAAGCCACGCACGGTCGTCCGCCCGCTGCTTCGCCTTGGCGGCCTCGCGCGCCTCCACCTTGGCCTTCAGCGACGGCGCAAGGTCGCACACGATCGCACGCATCAGCGCAGCGGCGTCGCCATCGGCCCCGCCTAGCCACACGTGCGACATGTATATGCCTGCAGGCGTACGCACGAGCGCCGGCATCTGCAGCGATTCCTTGTCAGCGGTCGCCCATGTCGCCAATGTCTCCGCACCGAACGGCGGCAGATCCACCCGCTGCGTCATCCACGACGCCTGCGGGGCGAACTCCGGCTGTCCCGGCAGACCGCGTCCACGCTTGAGGAAGCCGGCGATCGGCTTGGGCGGACGTACCACGCCCTTCTGCTTCACGCCCAGCATGTCGGCGATCTCGTTCGGCATCGAGTAGCACGCGAAAATGCGCCTACCGGAACTTACGAACTGCTTGAGCGCCGGGAACGTCTCGGCAGGAAACGAGGTGTTGTACGGCAGCATCACGGCCGAGACCGCGGCCAGCTGGTTGGTCGTGAGATCGGTGTCGGCGATCATCGAGCTGCCGATGCCGATCGACTCGAGAGTTGCGGAGAGGTTGGCTGCGAACGTCAAGTACGCCTTGCCTTCCGCTCCGCCCTTCGCAGCCTGCGATCCGGCGTAGACGATCGCCACGTCCGGATTTCCGCCGCCAAGGTACGCCACGTTGGCGATCCGGCATGTGGCGTCGATCGCCTCGCCTCGCCAGCCCGAGATGCGCATGAGGGTGATTGCGCCCCAGCCGTCCGGCGTGTCCTCCACGCGCGTCTCCGTCTTGCGCACGACGACGCGCTGCCACTTGCCGGCCTCCTCCGGCGAGAAGGATCCGTGGTACCAGCCCTTGCCGCTCTTGAAGTAGCAGCTGAAGCCCGTGAATGGCCGCAGGTCGTCGCACCAGAAGTCAAACTGTATGCCCGACCTCACGCGGAGATCGCATGGGAACGGGATGTCCCAGATCGTGCGCGCAGCGCCGGTCTTGGCGAAGTTGGCCTTCAGCGTCGCCACGTTGTTCGTGCGCTTGTCCCATGCAGGCACGAGTTCCAGCGACTCCTCGGCCGGCGGCGGGGCCGCAAGCGACGGCTCCGGAACTTTCCTGTCGGAACACCCGCCGAGCAGCGTCGCGAGCAGGAACGCGAACGCCAGCGATGTCGTCGCTTTTGGGAAAACCGTCACGGCACGAGGAACTTCGCGGTGAGGGCAGCGGCCTTGGCCTTGACATCGGCCTGGACGGCAACGTTGGTGATGTCGTCGAGGATGTCGGCGATCCAGCCGCCGATGAGCGCTGCCTCGGTCTCCTTCATGCCGCGCGTCGTGATGGACGCGGTTCCCACGCGGATGCCTGAGCACTTGAAGGGAGACTCGGTGTCGTACGGGATCGTGTTCTTGTTGACGACGATGCCGGCGTTGTCGAGCGCCGCCGCCGCGTCCTTGCCGGTGATGCCCTTGGTGCCTTTCACGTCCACGAGGAAGAGATGGTTGTCGGTGCCGCCGGAGACGATCCGCCAGCCGCGATCCTGCACGGCCTTGCACATCGCCTTGCAGTTCGCGACGACCTGCGCCGCGTACGCCTTCATCTCAGGCTGCATCCACTCGCGGAAGCAGACCGCCTTTGCGGCGATGATGTTCTCGAGCGGACCACCCTGCATGCCGGGGAACACAGCGCTGTCGAGCGCCTTGGCGTACTGCGCCTTGCAGAGGACGAGGCCGCCGCGCGGCCCGCGAAGCGTCTTGTGCGTCGTCGTCGTGACGAAGTCGGCGTACGGAACGGGCGACTCGTGCGCGCCTCCAGCCACTAGGCCGGCGATGTGCGCCATGTCCACCATCATGATGCAGCCAGCCTTGTCGCAGATCTCGCGGATGCGCTTGAAGTCGAGGGCACGCGGATACGCGCTCGCGCCGGAAAGGAGAATCTTCGGCTTCACCTCGAGCGCCTGCTTCTCCAGAGCGTCGTAGTCGATGCGCTCCGTCTCGCGGTCCACCGTGTACGGCACGATGTTGTAGAGCTTGCCGGAGAAGTTGACCGGCGAGCCGTGCGAGAGGTGTCCGCCCTGGTCGAGCGAAAGAGAAAGGATGGTGTCGCCCGGCTTGATCGTGGCGAAGTAGACGGCCATGTTGGCGGACGAGCCGCAGTGCGGCTGCACGTTCGCGTGGTCTGCGCCGAAGAGCGCGCAGGCGCGCGTCCGCGCCAACTCCTCTGCGGCGTCGACCGGCAGGCAGCCCGAATACCAGCGCTTGCCCGGATACCCTTCCGCATACTTGTTCATCAGCACGCTGCCGGCGGCGAGGCGAACGGCGCGGCTAGACGTGTTCTCGGACGCGATGAGGTTGATCTCCGTGTCCTCCTGCGTCACCTGCGCCTTGATGGCGGCGTATATCTCCGGATCGTCCTTCGCGAGGCCGGAGAAGTCGCTCAGGCGGCGAGCGCGCTCGAGCTTCGCGCGACGGCGCGCGTGGCGCTCGGCGTCGTCCACGGACGTGCTGACGAACGCCTTCAGAATCTCAACCGCAGCGGCCAAGTCCGTACGCTTCTGGCCGAGGCAGAGGACGTTGGCGCCGTTGTGGGCGCGCGCGATGCGGGCGTCCTCCGCATCGCGGCAAAGCGCCGCGCGCACGTTCTGGAAGCGGTTGGAGGCCATCGACATGCCCATGCCAGTGGTGCACACGAGCACTCCGAAGTCGGCATCTCCGCCCGCCACGGCCTCGGCGACAGCATCCGCGTAGTCGGGATAGTCGCAACTCTCCGCCGCGTCCGTGCCGACGTCCACGAACGTCGCCTCCGGACATGATGCGATCAGTGACTTCTTCAGTTCAAATCCGCCGTGGTCGGCGCCGATGACGATCTTCATTCTTAGTGTTTCCTTCTGTTGAAAGCAGGACAAGATTATACCAAAACCACGCCGCCGCCACAACCTGCACTTGCACAAGGTTTATGGCTTCTGGGGGGCGAACTCGGAGGCTGGGCGATATTTCCGCAGGAACAGTACGTTTACAAGGTTCAGCGAGTACAGGACCACCAGCATCGTCACGACGCCAGAGTGCCCGAAACCGAGCCGGTCGCTCACGAGGATGGCCGCCTGGTTGCCAACAAGCCCTGCCACGCCCCATGCGGACAGCACCGCACCATGTATCTTGGAGATGTTAGTCATGCCGTAGTGGTCCGCAAGGATGCCAGGGATAACCGAGAAACCTGCGCCGTAGCAGGCGTTGATCACGAGGAGCGCAAGACCTATCAATGGAGGCCACCAGCTCGCCGTCATCACGCCCACGGATATGCCGAGGATGTAGAGCAGAATGTTCACGCGTCGCGCGAGACGGTCGCTCCACCACGCGAAGAGGAAACGTCCGCCGCCGTTCATGAGTCCGCAGAGCGCGATGACCCACGTCGTCAGCTTCTCTGGATAACCGACCGCAGGCGTGTCCATCATCTGCTTCGCGAGCGGGATCAGACAGAGTCCGCACGAGATGTTCAGGAACATGAAGAGCCACGCACGGAGGAAGTATGCGTCCTTAGCCAGTCCCAAGTAGGTGAACTCGCACTGCGGCAAGCCGTGCGCGAACGACATCTGCTCGACCTTCGGTTTTCTGAGGATCAGCGCCGATATGAGCATCGGCGGCAGGTAGAACGCCGCGAAGATAATAAATGTGCGGACGATGCCGTACGTCTCGAACCCGCGAAGCTGGAACATCGCAAAGCTCGTCTCGCTTCCCCAGTGGATGCCCTTGTAGAGGATGGTCGAAAGCGTGGAGCCGAGACCGAACGAGATGATCGGCACGGCGGCCGCGATCGCCTTCGCGTTCGGGAACCACAGCATCATCGTCTTCACCGGCGATATGTAGATGATGCCCGTGCCCGTGCCAACCAGGAATCCGTAGCCCAGGTAGATGAGCGCCAGCGACTTCATCTTGATGCCGAGCGCCGTCACGAGAAGCCCGGAAATGAACAGCGTAGTTCCGATCATCGTGGAGAGGCGTATGTTTCGCTCGACGATCTTGCCGAAGAACGCAGCACCCATGCCAAGGAAGAAGATGCCGAGCGAGAACGCGAACTGCACCGCGCCCTTCGTCTCGCCGATATACTTGGCGATCTCGGTGGAGAAATTGGTGAACGCGTAGATCTGGCCGACAGACACAGCCAGCAGAAATGCCGGAAGAACGGCACGGAAAATCCGTTGTGAACCTATTGATTTGCTCATGGCGGGCTGTATGATACCACAACCTGTTGCGCCCTGCAACCACAAAAGGCACAACATGTTGATAGTCTAGCCGCCGAGCTGAATCTTGTCCGTCGTGTAGACGAGTCGGAAATCCGGATGTCTCCAGAGATACGAAGCTGGCAGGAACGGAGTGGGACATCCTTTCGCGATGATCGCCTTGAGCGGCGCGGTCTGCTCTGCGAAGCAGGCGAGCAGCAGGCACTTCTTCGCGGAGAGGATAGGCGCCATGCCCATAGTGGCGGCGTAGCGCGGCACGAGCGACGAATCGCCGTTAGCCGTCACGTGCGTGTTCTGCACGATGGTCTCGTTCGAAAGCGGCAGCACGCGCGTCGGCAGCTTCGCGAACGCGTCCACGGATATCTCGTTCTCCTGCATCGGTTCGTTGAACGCGATGTGGCCGTTGAATCCGATGCCGAGCAGCTGCAGGTCAAGCCCGCCTGCCGCCGCGATCGCGGGGTCATACGTCTCGGGCGAGGCGGGATCGGGGAAGTGCGCGTTCTCTTCTCTGAAGCCTAACGCGGGATCCAGCTTCGCAAACAGCATCTCGTGCATGTACTTCCAATAGGAAAGCGGATGGTCGTGCGGCACCGCGCACGTCCCTTCCAGCGAATACTCGTCGAGATTCCATGTCGAAAGCAGCGCAAGATCGGCCTTCGCCTCGTTGAACTTTGCCGCCAGGCGGTCGTAGAGGTCGACCATCGTGTTGCCAGTGGCGAGCCCTAGGTTGTAGGGCTTTCCGTTCGCCAGACGCGACATCGCATCTGCAAAGATCACGGACGCGCCGATGGCGCTCATCTCCGCGAAGTCTCTTGATGTCTCCAACAGCATGGTTTGACGCCAATATTGCTTTTTGTGGTGGTGGGACTGGCGGGGATCGGACCCGCGACCCCAACATTAAAAGTGTCGTGCTCTACCAACTGAGCTACAGTCCCGTGTGCGCGAATAGTTTACCAAACCCCCTGCCCCAACGCAAGGTTGTTACCATGCTTTAACTTTCTATCCCCAGCCGCCGCTCGATGTCCTCGATCGTGCCGCCCTTCGTCTCGGGCATGAAGAAGATCGCCCACAGCACCTGCACGAGCATCATGAACGCGAAGAAGCCGAACGCCCACGTGCCCGCGCGCTCCGCGACCACTGGGAACGCCCAGGAGATGATCGTGCACATGAACCAGTGCGTGAAGCAGCCGAGTGCCTGCCCCTTCGCGCGCACCGCGTTCGGGAACACCTCGCTGATGTACACCCAGATCACGGCGCCGGAGCTGCACGCGAAGAACGCGATGAAGCCGAGGATGCCGATCACGGCGAGCGTGGCGTTGCACTTGTCGCCAAGCGAGAGCTGCCACGCGACGAGCGAATGCATGAGGATCATCAGCGTCGCGCCGCCGATGATCATCGCGCGGCGGCCGAACTTGTCGATGATGAAGAACGCGAGTATCGTGAACGTGAGGTTCACCGTCCCGACGCCCATCGTGCCGGCAAGCGAAGCCATCTCGCTGCCCTTGCCGAAGATCATGTCGAAGATGCGCGGCGCGTAGTAGTTGATGGCGTTGATGCCGCTCACCTGGTTGAAGAACGCGATGAAGAACGCGAGCAGGATCGGCTTCAGGTAGCGACGCTGGAAGAGGCGCGCGGATGCGCCCGCCGCCACCTCGCGCAGGGACTCCTCGATCTCCACCATCGTACGCGGCACCTCGGGGTAACCGACAGAGGAGAGGACCGCCTCCGCCTCGTCCTTGCGGCCCACTCGCACGAGCCAGCGCGGCGACTCCGGGATCGTGGTGAGGAGCACCATGAACAGCGCGATGGGCAGGCACTCCATGCCGAGCATCACGCGCCACTTCACCATCTCCGTCGTCATCGGGTTAGACGCGAACACGCCCGCGAGCCACTGGCACATGCCGTTGAACCAGCCGCCGTCGATCGCCATCCAGCGTGCAACGAAGTAGTTGGACACGTACGAGATGAGGATGCCGAAGACGATGTTCAGCTGGTTCGTCGCCACCAGCCGTCCGCGCAGGTGTCCGGGCGATATCTCCACGATGTAGAGCGGCACCACCACGCTCACGCCGCCGATCGCGAGGCCGCCGATGAAGCGCATCCAGCCGAGCACGTGCGGGCCGACGGCGCCGTTCACCGGCGTGAATGCGCACCCTACAGCCGAGATCAGGAAGAGCGTCCCCATAAGCCACAGCGTCGGGCGGCGCCCCCACCTGTCGGACGGCGCACCCGCGCCGAACACGCCTATCACCGTGCCGATCAGCGCACCAGACACGATGAGTCCGTGCCAGAATCCGCTAAGGCCGAACTCCTTTTGGATGGCCTGCTCGCAACCCGAAATTACGCCCGAATCGAAACCGAACAGGAATCCGCCGAGGGCGGCCGCGATCACGATGTAGAGCAACGACCTTTGCTGTGCGTTTTTCATGCGACGATTATACCATATTTGGTTCAGGCGTGGACGTATGCGTCCTCCCGCACGGAAACGGCAATCATGCAAAACGCGATTAGTCGCGGATGGCCTCGACCTTCTTGCGGGCGTCCTCGAGGAACGTCGCGAGCGGCTCGAGCGTCTCCGTGAACTTCGTGTCGAGGAACGCGTCGGCAGCGGCGTTGGCCATCATGTCGCCCCATATCATCTGGCCCATGCAGAGGACGTTCGCGTCATTGATCGCACGGCACATCTTCGCGGCGAACACGCTCTCCACGACTGCGGCGCGCACTCCCTTGAAGCGGTTGGCGATCATGTTCATCCCCATGCCCGTGCCGCAGAAGAGGAACGCCCTCTTCGCCTCGCCCTTCTGGAGCGCGCGGCAAACCTCCACCGCGCTCTCGAAGTACGGCTTGTCCTTGTTCGCGTCGGTCGCGCCAAGGTCCTTAACCGCGAAGCCACGCTCCTCGAGGTGCTTCACCACCGCGTTCTTCAGTCCGACGGCGAACGGGTCCGCCGCAACCAGGATCGTCTCCTTGGCCGCGCACGTGCACGCGGCGGCCAACGCCATTCCAACTACTGCTTTCTTCATTTTCGTTTGTCCTTTGTGTTTGACTAGTCAAGAGGTGCAAGTCCGGCCTGCGGCTGGACGGACGTAGCGAACGGGCGCGCGGATCCGTCACCGCACGCAATCGTGCCGCCCACAGTACCGGTACGATTGAAGAGAACCGTCGCCTTGGTCGCGCCAACTGCGATGGTCACGCCGTCGCAGGTATCCGTGTTGATCCGTTCCACTTGCGGACGCGTCGCCGTCGTGTCCGTGGCCGTGATGACGTGCAGGAAGCGGTCGTTGGCACGGGGGGCGCCGGGCGCGACCTCGAGGCGCCACGCGCCCATGTAAGGGCCGCGTCCCGTCCGTTTCGCGCCCCTTGCCGCCGAGGCGAGGAACGCGGCATCGGGCTCCCAGTTCTTGCCGTTCGACCAGAACTCCTTGCCGGGGCCGCCAATCTTCTCCAGGCGTGCGTCCGCCGGGAGGATTGTTTCGCAGAAGAGCCTGCCCTTCCCGCTCTCGACCACCGTCAGTTTGCCGTCGATCGACGGTTCGTCTTTCATGTGCAGGAGCCACGCCTTGGCGTCCTCGGGGTTCGCTGCGCCCACGCGGTCGTACACCACGAAGACGTCGGGCAGCAGGTGGACGAACTGCCGCACGGCCTCCGAGCACTTCTTGCCGTAGAGTGCCGTCGCATCAGAGGCGACGTAGGTGAATTTGTCGTTTGTCTCGAAGGCGAGCACTACGGGGCCCCAGTAGCGCGGCAGCGGCTCGTTCGGGCGGCGGATGAGGATGCAGTTGTGGGCGATCGTCTGGGCGTAGTAGTACTTCAGGTTCCAGTCAGTCTCCACGGCGCGCGTGCCGGAGTCGAGCGCGAGGAAGTCGTGCTTGTAGATGGTGAAGTTGTTCTCGTCGTGGTGCTTGTGCATCTGCAGCTTCGCGCCGGCGGTGAACGTGCAGTAGGTGGAGTCTGGTTTCCAGCCGGAGCGCATGATGATCTGTCCGAGGTTCTCGAAGTGGCGGGCGTGGAGCGGCTGGTTCTCCAGCTCCTCGGCGGAATACGGCTTCACGCCGTCGTCTCCGCCGCCGAACAGGAACGGGTAGAGGGGCCAGTCGCTCGCGAACGACTGGTTGGGCGCACGGTCGCGCAGCGACGCGGCGAGGCGCGCGGCGGCGGGGTTCGCGTCGCGGAAGAAGTGGATGTACTGCGACATGTGCTCGTAGAGGCGGCCGACCGACAGGGCGTTCTGGGTGTGCTGGTCGTCGCCGAAACCGCAGTAGAGCGGCATGTCCGGGTGGGCCTCGTTCGGGATCCACGTCCAGTAGATCCAGTTGGGGAAGAGCGCGAGGCCGGGATAGGACGCGGCGAGGTTCTCGCCTGTCGCGGAGAGCCAGGTGTGGAAGAAGTTGAAGTGCGCCCACGGGTACGCGCCCATGCAGTAGCCGGGCACGGCGGAGGAGAGGGCGCCGTCGTCGCCTGCGCCGTCGTTGCGGAACTTCACCATCTCGAGGCAGAGGTCGTGTCCGCGGCGCAGCTGGTCGCGCGCGAGGTCGTCGCAGAAGCCGTCGCCGTACGCGGCGAGGCCGGAATACCACAAGAGGCTCCGCACGCTGTAGAAGCCGCTCTGGATGTTGCCCACGTTGCGGCGGATGATGAACGGCTTGCCCTTGCCCGGCTGCACGTCCTCCACGTGCTGCACGAGCGGCACGATGATCGCCTTGCGCTCCTCGGGCGTGAGCGCCTCCCAGATCCAGTCGTACGCGCAGAGCGCGTGGATGCGCGTGGTTGAGTACCAGTTGACGGCGCGTCCGTTGCGGTAGGCGGCGTGGTAGGCGGCGACGCTCGACACGAGCATCTTGCGCGCCTTTTCGAGGTACTTCCGCTCGCCCGTGAAGCGCCAAGCGAGCGCGCACTCTGCCGCCTGCGGCCCCCACTCCTTCACGCTCGGGATCGGCGTGGCAGCGGTGGTCTTGTGCGTGCCCGAGGCGGTCTTCACCTCGCGGAACACCACGGGGTCGAAGCCGGAGCAGACGGGGTCTTCGGGATAGCGGTCGCAACGCTTGATGAGCGCGTCGCGCGCAGCCTTGGCCGGCCCTTCCGCACGCGCCTTAACGGCGGGCCACGTCTCCGCGTTGAAGAACATGCGCGGGTGGTCGCGGCGTATGCGCCCCTCCCATTCCAGCGATTCCGCAGCGACGCCAAGCATAGCACCGGCGGCACAACAGACGACTAGCACTCGTTTCATGGCAACTAGTGTACCATTTCCCTTCCCCGCCACGCAAGCGGGAAATGGACTGCCCTTCGTGCCTAGCGCAGGTCGGTTGTGATATAACCCGAGTTTGCCACTTCATTTTTCGAATAGCGCGGTTTGAGCCAATGTTCACGCGGGTCGCGTGAAAAAGCTACCATAATTTTATATGACTACA
>CACXPT010000104.1 GCA_902769585.1 uncultured bacterium | reverse complement strand
CCTCGTAGGACGCCCGGTCGCCGTCCTCTCCAACAACGACGGATGCTGCGTCTCCCGCTCAAACGAGTTCAAGGCGCTCGGCATCCCGATGGGCACTCCATACTTCCAGCTCAAGGCTCGCGAGGCGTCGGGCGAGCTGTGCTTCTGCTCGTCTAACTACGAGCTCTACGGCGATATGTCGCGCCGCATTATCTCGATCCTCCGTGAAGAGGCCGTGGATGTGGAGCAGTACTCCATCGATGAGGCGTTTATCTTCCCACCCACGACCGCCGCCACGGACTATGCCGCATACGGGCGGCGCGTCCGCGCCAAGATCCTCCGCTGGGTTGGCATCCCGTGCGGCGTCGGCTTCGCGCCCACGAAGACGCTTGCCAAGATCGCCAACCACATCGGCAAGAAGCGTCCCGACGGCGTGTTCCTCATGCCGGACGATCCGACGGAAATCCTCGCCGCCCTGCCCGTGCAGGAGGTATGGGGCGTGGGGCGGCGTCTGCCGCTCAAGCTCCGCGCCGAGCGCATCCTCACCGCCCAGCACCTGCGAGACGCTCCGGACGCCACGATCCGATCCATCGGCGGCGTGACCCTCCTGCGGACGGCGATGGAGCTGCGCGGCGTCCCATGCCACGAGGAGCGAGACTACGACGCCGATCCGGATTCGATCTCCTGTTCGTGCTCGTTCGGCGAACCGGCCACCACTGCGGAGGCGCTTGCGGAGTCGGCAGCCGCCAAACTTCGCCGACACGGGCTTCTCGCGGCGGGGTGCAACATCTACGCGCAGGTCTTCGCCTCGGGCGGAGGAGGCGATTTTCTGGGGCGTACGGTCGTTTTCCCTGCGCCCACGGACGCGACGAACGAGATGCTCCGCGCCATCCGAGAGGAGGTGGACGCCCTCTACATCGAAGGGACGCGCTACCGCAAGACGCGACGACACCCCGCCAGCCGAGAAGTCGCGCCTGTACGCCGCCGTGGACGCCCTCAACGCCCGCTACGGCAAGGGCAAGGTATTCTCCGCCGCCCAGGGCCTTGGCGCAAGGTCGTGGCACATGAAGCGGCAGAAGCTCTCCTCCCGCCCCACGACGAGGTGGGACGAGCTGATGACCGTGCGGTGAATGCAAAGGACTGAAAACCATGACATTCTTCACGTCAGACCAGCACCTCGGACACAGGAACATCATCCGCCTGTGCTGCCGTCCGTTCGCTTCCATCGAGGAGATGGACGAGACGCTGATCTCGCGGTGGAACGCCAAGGTCAAGGACTCCGACCGGGTGTTCGTCATAGGCGACCTCTTCTTCCGGGCCGAAGATCCGGAGGGAATGCTCAAGCGTCTCAAGGGACGCAAGACGCTCATCCTCGGCAACCACGACTCGTCGTGGACGGGCAAGGTCGATCTCTCCCGCTACTTCGAGGGTGTTCACACGATGCTGGAGACGAGCGACGGAGAGCATTCGATCACGCTCTGCCACTACCCGATGATGACCTTCAACCACTGCATGAGGGCGTTCATGATCCACGGACACATCCACGGCAACACGAACGCGGACTACTGGCCCTACCTCCAGTCGCACGAGCGCATCCTCAACGCATCGGTGGAGGTCAACAACTACGAGCCGGTGACGTTCGCGGAGCTGATCGAGAACAACAGAATCTTCAAGGCCGCACATCCTTCCGCATCAGAGGAGCGGTCGCCGGAAATTACAGCAGACTTGAAAAAAGGAGAACAAGGCAATGACTGAAGACTTCGACAAGATGGCGCGGATAGAGCGCGAAATCGAGAAGCGGATGGAATCCGCCTGCGAGAAGGACGGCTGGGTGGTGTCGGTTGCGATGATGCCGCCGAAATCCACGACGCTGCACATCGAGAAGTTCGGCGAATCGCCAATCGATGCCGAGGACGAGAAAGCGGCTCTCGAGCGGGCGGTCGCATTCGCCAGCGACGAGTTCGGAACCAAGGCGGAGATTGCGCGCGACGAGGAGAGGATTCCAAACACGCGCGCCCCTTACCATGTCATGCTCCGCCTCAAGGTCGACGCCACGGCGCGCGTCGCCGAGCTTGCGGCGTAAACCCGCCACGTTGGCTCGTGTCGGGCGTTTGCGGGCGAGGCGGGTGTTTGGCCGACTGGACGGAGAAAGCCCGCCACAAGGCGACGTGGCGGGCTTCTGGCGCAAGGTGCGGAACTGGCGCGTCAGACGGCGCAGCGGAGGGCGTTCCATTCGTCGAGCTTCAACCAGAAGGCGTTTCCATGACGCTTGATGGACTTCTTCGCCCTGCGGCAGATTCCCTGCATCCTGTTCCCGACCTCGATTATGACCTTGAGGGCTTCGCCGACGCCGTTGAGGAAATCGGGCATGGTCACGAAGTTCACCCTCGTTCCCGCCTCCGCGATGTCGCCGATGTCCTTTGCGAAGTCGCGGAACACCCTCATGCGGTAGCGTTCGGGCGCACAGCGGAGGCGGTAGTCGTCGTCGCTTGCCGCCACGAAGGCGCGTAGCACGTCGCGCACCGCCGTTGCGTTTGCGATGTCGCGCTTGGTGTCCGCCAGCTCGTTCGCGTATTTCGTCGGGACGCTCGACCCGTCGCGCATGGCATCCGTGAACCGCTTGCCAAGCCGCAGCCATCCGCCGAACGTCGGTATCGCCTCGCCCTTGAACATCTCCGTGGTCTTCTCGTCGAAGTCGTGGATCATCGTCATGAAGTCCTCGCACTCGGTCAGGGAAGCGAAGCACTCGGCGAGCTTTCCCGCCCGCTCCGCGATTGCACCCCATCGCCGCATCTTGTCCTCGCAGGCGGCCTTCGCCGCCTCAAGCGCAAGGATGCCCTCGTCGAGCGTCGGCAGCGCCTGCGCCTTTATGAACTCGTAGAAAATCGGCCCGCCCACCACCGAGGTACGCCGCGACCAGTCGATTTCGCTTTCCCACTTTTCGTCATTCTGCATCATGTTTTCCTTTCGGTTTTCAGGGTGCCCACTATGGGAACCCAACGGTGCGACATGATGCCGTAATACGCCAGGGATAGCAACGGGCAATCTGATTATATTTTGCAGGGAAAAACTGTGGTTCCGAACGAGAGAAACCGGGCGGCGAACCGCCCGGCACAGGACAGCCGAAGACCGCCCGCTCACCTGATTTCCCAACGGGCGATCTCCTCGCCGCCCCGCGATGTCACCACCCACTCACCGTTGCCGTAGTCCACGACCTCGCCGTTATGCTCGTCGGCGATTTCGACCGCGTCGCGCTTGACGGATTCCACCGCCTCGTCCTTTGACTTGAAGGAGCGCGTCTCGCTTCCGTAGCCAGACGCGCTGAACCACACAGATGCCTTTGCCATCTTGTCATTCCTTTCTCTTGGTTTTCGCTCACGCCCCGTGCGCGGGTCTTTCCCGCACAAAGGACGCCCGTTTGATGCCGTAAGCCGCTGGTAATAGCAACGGCCCAGATGCGCCGCCCACATGGCTGTCGCGGGCGGCGCACCGCTCGGTTTCACAGGCCGATTCCCTTGAAGTTTCTGTTCCCTGCGCGAACCGCCGCAATCTCGGCGTCGCAAGCCGCCTTGTAGTCAGGCCGTTCGCGTTCCTTGTCCGCGCAGTCCATGCAGATCGTCTCCTCGTTGAACATCGACATCGTGCGACCGCCCGCAAGCGAGCGCCCGCATCTGTCGCATTTCGTCTGCGTGAAGAATCTGTCATTTCTCATTTTGTTATTCCTTTCTTTCGGTTTTTCTATTCGCCTCGGGCTACTTCCCTTTCACCCGAAGAACGCCGCTATGATGCCGTAATACGCCAGGGATAGCAACGGCCCATTTGAAGAATTATTAAGATTTTTTCGGAGGGCGGAAAGGCCGCGAAAAACGCCCGTTTCCCGCGTCGCGGCGCGGAGCGGGCAACCGCCCCAACGCCAGCCGCCGAGGGCGCAGGGCGGGGCTGTGCGCGGGCAGGGAAGTCCGCTGGGAGTTGCGGGCGCGGTGGCCCGCCCCCCAGATGCGGGGCGCTTGATCCGCCGCCCCGCCAAGGCTACACGAGGTAGTCCGCCTCGCCCAGGACTTCAAAGGCATCCGAAATCCGGGAGGTCACAAAGTTGAAGGTACTTCTGAATTCGGCGATTCCGTCCTTGCCCAGCCCGTCGGCGAGCGCGAGGCAATCGGCACCCCTCAACGCGGACACGAGGTCGCGGACCGCCACCGCCGCCGCCGCCGCGAGGGCGCGGAGCTTTTTGACGTCGGGCTTCTTCGCCTTCGGGTGCTTCGCCTTGTACTCGCGCCTGACCCTCTCGCGGAAATTCGCGTTGCACCAGTCGATCAGTTCGTCGACGTCCTTGTCCAGCAACTCCGCAAGGCGGTCGAGCATTAGCTCCCTCGTCGCCGTGTCGCTGTGGTGTTCGGCCTCGCCCATTCCCTGGCCTGCCGCCATGCTCTTTTCCATGTCCTTGAAGGTGACGGTCGGCGGCATTTCCTTGACCGCCCACAGCTCTTCGGGATGCACCCGCTTGAACCACCCGAGGATCGTCTCGTTGATTCCGTCGTTCTTCCTGCTCATCGTTTTTTCCTTTCATTCGGTTTTTCTTTTCGTCTTGGGCTACTTCCCTTTCACCCGAAGAACGCCGCTATGATGCCGTAATACGCCAGGGATAGCAACGGCCCATTTGAAGATTTATGAAGATTGTTTTTGGGGGCGAAAATGGACGGTCGCCGGGCGGTTATGGATGAGCCGCCGCTACACGAGACGGCGGGCGAGCGCGAGGAGGTTCTTGATCCCGTTCAATTCGCCGAGCGCACGGGTCACGAGGAACTCCATGTCATCGAAGTCCTCGCGGTTTCCCGCGTCGGCCAGCGCGACCATGTCGAGCGCGAAGAGTCCGCGCCACGCGGCGAACGTAACCGACGCCACGTTGCCCACGAGGGAGAAGATGGCATCGAGGTTGACCCTACAGCCGACCGGCTTGCGCTGAAGCCTGTAGGCCGTTCGCAGCCGGTCTCGCCGGCTTTGACGTTTCTCCTCGACCCCGCGATTCCGCGCGTATTCGGTCTCGGCGAGGTGCTTCACCTCGGCGGCGACCATCCGCTTCACCTGCTCTGGCGTGGGGAAGCCCAGGTCTGGGTTCCAGTTCTTGTTCATGTGTTTTTCCTTTCCGTGGCTTTTGCCACGGCGCACATGATGCCGTAGTGTCAAGCGAATGGCAATACGGGGCGATGACAAAAAGAGCGGACGGCCAGCCCGCAGAAAAAGCCTCGCGCCGAAAGGAGTGGCGTTGGGCAAAAACGCGGTGGCCGCCCGCGACGGGGGTAGGTTAAATCCCCGTCAAGAGGTGCGCGGCGTCAACCGAGGAGGATGTTCATCTTCTCGCCGATGGCCGCAAGACGGTCGATGGTGAAGTCGAAGTCCGCGCCGTCCTCGAAGGCGGCGATGGCCTCGCGCGCCTTGGCGCGGAGATCCTTGAACTCCTGGGTCTTTCTGATGAGGTCTTTCATGGTCGTTCTCCTTTCGGATTTCGTTGCTTTAGATGATGCCATATCCGGCGGCGGAAATCAAGCGGCAAGCCGTCACCGGCTTCCACCCTTGCGGCGGTACTCGCGCCAGTCGCCGCCCGCGATGACCTTCGCGCCTTCGGGGAGGCGGTTCATGATGTACACCCATGCGCGGGCGCGTCCCCGCGATGTGTACACGTCGATCTCCTCGCGGCGGTAGAGCCGTGGGTAGCCCTCGAGCCGATCCATCGACTTGAACCCCTCGTCATCGACGGTGAGCAGCTCGCCCTGTATCCGCGTCTCGCCGCTCCTGACGAACGCGGGAAAACCGTAGCCCGTGTCGTGGATGGTCCCGGTCGCCCACGCGGGCGTCCGCCTCGCGCCCCGCGCACAGCGGGCGTTGCATTCGCCCGTAAGGAGCGTCCCATACACGAACACGCGATGCTCGTTATCGGGCTGCGCGATGCCGAGCGCACGCTCCGCCCGCTTCCGCGCCACCGGAGGCAGGTGCTTGATTTCCCTCTTGAGGGTTTCGATGCTTGCGTTCATTGTCCTTGTCCTTTCTCGGCCAAAATCGCTGGCCGTTTATTTTATCATTTTGCCCCGCCGCAGAAAACCGCCTGCGGCGAGGCGTTCGGAATTCAGACCGCCTTGAGGACGACGTACTCGCCCGTCACCTTGAGGAGGTTCTCGTAGTCGCCGGAGGTCGCCCGCCGGTTGTACTCTTCGACCTTGTCGGCGTGGCCGCTCCGCTTGAGGGCGCGGATGGTCATGCCCAAGATCCAGTAGGCGTTGCCCGACGGCCCTGTCGGCTCGTAGGTCACCGTCTCGTCGGTCAAAGGTTTCTTCTCGTTGCTCATCTTCGTTTTCCTTTCTCGTTCGGTTCTCGGGGTTTGCCCGCCCCCCGCTCGGGGGGGGGGCGGGCGGTTTAGGTCAGGCCTCCTCGGTCGCCGTCTTGGCGTTCTTCAAGGTGCGGATCTGGAAGGCAAGGTGCCGAAGCTCGAGGGCAATCGCGTCGAGCTCCGCGTACCTCCAAACCACCGCCTTGTTGTCGGCGGCGAGCTTGTTGATGAGGATGTTCGCCCGCGCACCCTTCTGCGCGAGGGCGTCCTTGATCCTCTCGCGGAGCTTCTCCTGCCCCGCCTTGACCTTCACCGTTCTTACTGTCTTCGTCATCGTTTTTTCCTTTCTGTTGTTCGCGGCGGGCCTTCCGCCGCTTTGTTTTTTTCTGCCTGTATGATGCCGTACCCTGCGGAGAATAGCAACGGCCCATTTGAAGATTTATGAAGATTTTTTCGAGGCTCCGAAATCGCCTTTTTTCGGGCGTTTTCCAATGCCGGGCCGCGGCCTCACTCTGCCGCGGCCCGGCAAGCCCGTCAGCCCTTGCGGCCGCCTTTCCGAATCTTCGCCAGCACCGCGTCAACCTCCTTGACGATGCGCTTGCGCTTCATCTCCCTCCGCTTCCGCTCCTCGGCGTTTTCAAGATCCGTGGGCGCGGTGAGCCAAAGGCTGTACCAGAGGTCGTAGTCGGTGTCCGTCAGCTCGGAGAGGCGGTGGAAGCAATGCTCGCGCTGCACCGACTCGCCGCATTCGAGGATCTCGTAGAAGTTCTCCCCGTCCCTCATCCTCCTGACCAGTTCGTCGAAGGTGACGGTCTCCGAGAAGTCCTCCATCATGTCCCGCTCCTCCGGGTGGTCGCGGAGCATCCAGTCGCGGACGATCTCCCGCATCCCGCTCGTCGCCTCGTCGCCGCCCAGCGCGTCGATCTGCTTGTAGAGCTCGCAGTCGAGCGCGTCCATCACCGCCGCGATGGCGGCTCGGTCGCTTATCCTCGACTTGCGCCCGTCGCGGTGCGTCAGCTCGATGAGCTTGACGCCGTCCTCCTTGCACGCCTTTCTCAAGGCAACCAGTCTTTTCTTTTTCGTCATCGTTCTTTTCCTTTCTCGTTGTTCGCGGCGGACCATCCGCCGCTTTGTTTTTTTCTGACCGTATGATGCCGTACCCTGCGGACGATAGCAACGGCCCCTGCGAAGATTTATGAAGATTTATTCATGGGGGATACTCGCCTCGCTACTTCATGCCGACCCACCTCCTCTTCTCGATGGGCTTCAGCGCGCCGAAGACGTTGGGGATGCCCCAGTACCTCGCGCCCGTCGCGCACACGATGCGGTAGTCCTCGGGGTATGGGATGCCGTCGCGCTTCCGGCGCGTCTCCTTCGTCATCGCGTAGGTGAACGCGGGGACGCGGTAGCGGACGGACGGGTTACCCATCAGCTCGGCGTGGACGATGACCCTGACGCAGTTGTAGATGTTGGGGTAGCCCTCGCAGAGGTCGAGACGGTGAAGCTCGGTGCGCGTGACGAGGTACAGGACGCCCTCCACGCGCCCGCCGCGCGCCTTCTCGACGTCGGCGTAGAGCCGCTCGACGAGCCGCCAGCCGCGAAGCGTGGCGCGGCCGATGGGCCGCGCCTCGGGTATCCGCTGGCGGATGCGCTCGGGGTTCATGTTCGACCCGTAGGCGAAGTAGAGGTAGGTGTCCGGGGTCATCGCATACCCGCACGAGGCCGTGAGTCCCCGCGCCGCGTTGCCGTGCCTGTAGGTGATTTCCATCGCTTTTTTCCTTTCGCTTTCCGTTGGGGTTTGCCCCGTCCCCCTTGCGGGGGGCGGGGCGTTCCGCTTCAGTCGTGCCGTCCGTCCTTCCAAGCCGCCGAGCCGGGCATCCGCTTGAGGAGGTGCTTGCGCGGGGCCTTGAACATCTCGCCGATCCAACCGAGACGGAGGAGGAAAACCCGAAGGTCGTACCTCGCGCTCTGCTCGTTGTAGGGGCGGGGCTTTCGCGCGCTCGCCGCCTTCGCGTCCATCGCCTTGTGGACAATCGTGAGGGCGAGGAGGACGTTCGTGCGGATCTCGCCCGCGTGGGTCGTCGCCTCGAAAAGGCGGAACTCGACCGTGTGCTTGTCGCCGTTCCAGAGGTTGTGGAGGTTGAGCGTGCGGTAGCGGGCGTGGTTGTAATGCCCGTAGCGGCTCTGCCCGTGGTAGTAGGCGTCCGCGAGGCTCGCCATCGTCGGGTTGCGGAGCTTGAGCATCTTGTCGACGAACTCGCGGTCGGTGCGCCGCGTGAACCATCCGAGGCGGTGCGCCGCCGTTCCGCAACCCTTGACGATCAGCTCCTCCTGCTTGTAAAAAATCTTCACGAGGTTCTGGATCTGCTTCGGCGTCATCTGCGCCGCGCCGACGTGGATGTGGAGGCCCGCGCCGCCGCCCGTCCTCGCGCCCGCGTGGCGGAGGGCGCGCACCACCGTCTGGAGCATCGGGATGTCGCCGATGCGGAGGATCGGGCTGACCGTCTCGCTCCCGTTGTGGACCGAGCCGTCGGTCTCGCAGTTCCACTTGCGTCCGTCCGGCATCGTCACCACCCAGTTTGAAAGGTGGCTTCCGTCGTAGCGGTAGGTTCCGCCGACCGCCGCCGCGACCGTCTCGGCCGCCTTGCGCGTGCTGATCCTGTCGTACTCGAGCTCGATCCCGAAGGTCATCTCGCTCAGTTCTGCTTCTGTTATCGTCATCGTTTTTTTCCTTTCTTGTTTCGTTTCGCTCGGGGCCTTCCCGCGCTTTGTTTTTTTCTGCCTGTATGATGCCGTACCCTGCGGATAATAGCAACGGGGTATTTTGATATATTTTCATTATTTTTTTAGCCGAAAATATCGGTTATAACAGGCGGCGGGAGGCGGCCCGAAACAGAAAGGAAAGGCTGTCGGCGGGGCGTTCGGAACCATGCGGGCGGACGGCTTTTCCGCCGCCCGTCCGCATGGCTCGGCGGCATCGTCAGCCGCAATCCATACTCTTACTCTCGTTGAGTTCCGCGTCGACCTTGACCGACTCGAATTCGAGGTCGCTCACCTTGATCTCCTCCGCCGTGAACCGGTCGCGGACAATCTCCTCGGCCTTGTCCTCGCTGCCTGCCTTCACGTCGAACGCTCCCATGAAGCTCGCGTGAAGATGAACCGTGTAGGTCTGATCGCCTTCGTCGGCGTCGGCATCGCCTGCGCACTCGCTGACGCACACGGCGAAGGTGCGTCCGTCCTTTCCGTCCACCCAGACGGTCTGCCCGTCCGTGTCGAACTTCGCGTCCGCGCCCTTGAGGGCGTCGGTTATGATTTTCAGTATCTTGTCTTGCATTGTCGTTTTCCTTTTTCGGGTTGTTGAAAAGCCCGCCCCCGCTCGGAGGGCGGGCGGTTTCGGTTAGGCTTCTTCGGTCGCGGTCTTGGCGTTCTTGAGGACGCGGATCTGGAAGGCGAGGTGCCGAAGCTCAAGCGCAATCGCGTCGAGTTCGGCGGGCTTCCAAATCACCGCCTTCTTGTTGGCGGCGAGCTTGTTGATGAGGATGCTCGCCCGCGCACCCTTCTTGGCGAGGGCGTCCTTGATCCTCTCGCGGAGCTTCTGCTGTCCCGCCTTGACCTTGACCATTCTGATCTTCATCTTTTTTCCTTTCCTTGTTTTCCTTGCGTGGGTCCTACCCGCGCTTTGTTTTTTTCTGACCGTATGATGCCGTACCCTGCGGATAATAGCAACGGGGTATTTCGATATATTTTCATTATTTTTTCAGGCGAAAATATCGCTTATAATCAATGGGGCGAAAAGCGAAGCCGACGCATTCGGCGAGCATCCCTGAAACGAAAAAAGCCCTCCCCGCGTCGTTCGCGGAGAGGGCGTTTCCCTGCTTTCGCTCCGGCGTTCCCGCCGGTTCAGAATCCAAGTTCCGCGAGGCGGCGGCGAAGCGAAAGCTCGTCCTTGTCGGAAAGTCCGACGGATTGGGATTCATCGTTGTGGGCGCAGACTACGACGTCCCCAACAATGCAATCGTCGTGAACGAGGATTCCCGAAAGCCTCGTCGCCACGACGTTGAAGGACAGCCCGTCGAGCTTTCCCTCCTCGTTGAGGAACATATCGAGGCGCGGGAATCCGACCTCGCCGAGCTGCCAGCATTCAAACCAGCCACCGACCGCGTCCTGCAACGCCTCCACAGGAAGGACGCCGTCCTTGTCGGTCTCGACCTCCGCGAAAGCCCACTCGCCCCTTGCGGGGATTTTCAGAACCTTTGCCTTTGCCATTTTCATTTCCTTTCGGTTGCATCGCGCCCTCGGCGTTTCCGCCGAGGCGCGGGACGGGGTTTCGTCAGTCGAGGATCGTCACGAGGCCCGTGAGGAATCCGTCGGCGGTCTGCGCCGCCGCCAGCGTTCCGGAGAACGCGCCGCGCAACTGGAACACCCCGTTGCGGTTTCCCTCCTTCGCAAGGCGGAATGCCATCGCGTTCACCTCGCGGAGGGTTTCGGACACCTTGCCGACCTTGTCGGCCATCCTGTTGATTTCCTTTTGGGTGATTTCCATCTTGGTTTTCCTTTCGGGTTTGCCGCGCCCCCGCTCAGAGGGCGCGGCGTTCGCGTTCAGTCCTCGTACTCTTCTTCCTCTTCCTCGTCGCGGTCGAGGTCGTCGTCGATGAAGTCCATCCGCGAGTCCTCGGCGTTGGGCGTCGTCTCCAGCTCTGGGCGAGCCTTGATGAAGGCGTACATCTCGTCGACGAGGCGGTCGGTGAACTCCGTGTACCTGTCGTCGTTGAGGCATCCGTTCCAGACCTCGGCGGGGAATTCCGAGCCGCGAATCTTCTCAAGGAACCTCGCGGTGCCGTTGCAGGTTTCCTTTCCGTAGCCGACGTTGATCTTGTCGCCGTCGTTGTACCAGCGGTACCAGATGCGGTCGACGGCGCGGATGATTTCGCCCGCCACCGTCTCGGCCTTGCCGGAGACCGGCATCAGCCGATCCTCCATCGCCGCCCATTCGTTTTTCTGCTCTTCCGTCATTTTCGTTTTTCCTTTCTTGTTGTTCGCGGCGGACCATCCGCCGCTTTGTTTTTCTGGAACACATGATGCCGTAATACGCCAGGGATAGCAACGGCCCATCCGAAGATTTATGAAGATTTTTTCGAGGCGGAAAAAGCCGCCGCAGAATGGCGTTCTGCGGCGGCGGCCATGCCTACTCCATGTCGTTGCAGGAGAGGCCGTTGAGGTGCATCTCGGCATCCGTGTTCGCGTCAAGCTCGACTACGCAAGCCCAGCGGAAACAGGCCTTCAGCTCGTCCTTCCAGTCGCGGATCAGCGTCGGAACCATGCGGCATCCGTCCGAGCCGTCGCTCTTCATGACGGTCTTCGGCTCGTGCGGAGCGCGGCTTATCTCGCGTTCTCTCGCTCCCCGATATGCCCAGCCCGCCCGCCAGAAGATCCGCTTCGCGGGATGCGCCTCAAGGTCTGCGACCACTGCATTGAAACTTACTGTATTCATTTTCGTTTTCCTTTCGGTTGTGTCCCGGCCTCGGCGAAACCGCCGAGGCGCAGGACACCGCTGTTCATCCAAGCACCACCTTCATCTCCTCCGGAGCGAGCTTGATGCAAATCTTCTCAAGCTCGCCGAAGAGTCCGTCGCCGCCTCTCTTGTGGTAGGCGTCGAAGAACTCCGGGCCGAACTCGGAAGCAACGCCCATGATGGCGTCGAAGGCGTCGGCAAGGTGCTGGCGCTCCGTTGCCGTCAGGTTTATTCCGTTTGCTTTTGGCATTTTCGTTTTCCTTTCCTGTTGTTCGCGGCGGACCATCCGCCGCTTTGTTTTTCTGGAACACATGATGCCGTAATACGCCAGGGATAGCCAGAGGGTGCGCGAAAATAAATTATTATTTTCCCGCTTGATATTCCGACTGCTATTACGGCATACTGTCGGACGATGGGATAGGGTCTCGATTCGCGGCCCCCGCGAGGCCGGCGTAAACGAAAAGGGCGGTCACGCCGCTCCGAAGAACGACGTGACCGCCTTTCGCTATTTCGCGTCCATGCAGGCATCGCACCTGCCGCAGTTCGCATCCTCGTTGCAGTCGCTCCCGCAGCCGCCGCTGGCATCGGGGAGAGAGCAACCGGTGCATCCACCTTGGGAGGCGGACGCAGGAACCGCGTTCGTGGCCGCGCCTCCGCCGGCGGCGAGGTCGTCCATGATTCCCTCGTAGGCGAGCTGGGCGAGCGCGTGGAGGCGGATCGCCTGCGAGGGGGACAGCTTTCCCTCCGCGACGAGCGACTCGATCTTGTTCGAGACCGCCTCGCGCCCGCCGAGGTCGTAGGCGGTCTGGATGACCGTGGCGATACTCTGCCTGCGCGAACCTCCGCCCAGGGACGAGCAGCCGATGATGGCCGCCACGGCGATTGCCGCGATTGCCACGGCGACGATGGCCTTGCACACGGTGCGAGGCGTGTTGATCTTTCCGTTCATTGTGGATTTCTCCTGTTGTGGTTTTTGGGTTTACGCATCGCGCCGGTCACTTGCCGACGCTGATGAGACTGATGCTTTTCGAGTCGCTCCAGTCCGGAGCTCCCGTCTTTATCACCTCGGACTTCACCGCCCCGACGGTCAAGCCGTCCTCGCGTTTGAACGCGGTCGATTCCGTAGGTTCGTAATAGTGCCGCTCTGTGATCGTCTGCGACGCGCAGCCGGAGAGGACGGCGGCGAGAACGCCGCCGCACAGAACAAGGACAAGCCGCCTCATGCCTCACCGCCTTCCTGCCGAGCCTCGTAGGGCGCACGCCACGCCGACCAGCCGAAACGCTGGCAGATGCGCGCGAACTTCCAGGCGTCCCACATGACCTTGTAGCGGCGCGGCCTCCACCACCCGTAGGCGGCGCAGGCGACCGTGATTCCGTTCCTGTGGAAGCGGGCGTTGCTCTCCGCGAACGACTCCTCCGAGCCGTCCGACTCGCTCCATTCGACGTCGTGGATGAACGCCACGGGCGCGAGGGACGGATGCAGGGCGTCGAGGGCGGCGCGGAGCCATTGCGGGAACGCCTCCGGCCCGATGCCGTTGAATATCCCAGCAAGCTCCTCGTCCGTGTGGCCGGCGAGTATTTCCCGACCCTCGAGGCCATACTCCTCGCAGAGTCCCTTGAGCCTCTTGATTTCGTCAATGCCTGCCATCGCCGTCACTCCTCGTAGATGCACTTCGACAGGATCGCCTCGGCCTGCTCGTCCGTCATGCGGGCGTAGCCCTTGATGGCGGCAAGCGCCTCCGGGTTGTCCTCGCGGAAGTTCTGCGCCGCCACGTAGAAGTCGTAGTACCCCCGCTCCTCGATCCACGTCTTGACGAGAACCCACTTGTCGGCCTCCTTCAAGGCGGCGACGAGCTTGAGCTTCGAGAAGACGCGGGCGCCGCCCGACGGTGTCTCGCCGGCCACGACCTTGTACACGCAGGTGAGCGTGTCCTCGCTTTCCTGCCAGCCCGACACCTCGATGCGGTGTCCCGCCTCGACCGTGGGCTTCACGTCCACGCCCTTCTTCCATCCCGCCGCGAGGTAGCTCGCCTCGCTGGGGTTCATCTTCACGCCGTCCTCCGTCTCGAGGGAGCTGGGCGCGTATTCGATCCGGCCGTTCGACAGCCGTCCGTATTTCGTGTTCATCTTCTGTCCTTTCTGTTTACTCGTGAATGACCGTCCCGTTTCCGAGGACGATTCCGTCGATACAGTGGAAGCGAGTCGAGGGGTTTGCGTTCCACGGGAACCTCGCGCCGTAGCCGGCGATGATGTTCCCGGAAGTGTCTACCTGCTTCGTCTGGGCGATTGTCTTGTTGGCGATCCAGACGTCCGTCAGCGCGGGGCAGTTTGCGAAGCATTGCGTCGAGAGCTGGTCCACGTGGCTGAAGCGTATCTCGCGGAGCTTCGTGCAGCCCATGAACACATAGCTCCACATCGTCCCGCCGACAAGCTCGAGCTTCTCGATCTCGCCGCAGTTCTGGAACGTGCCGTCGTAGAAGTACGCGGACTGGGGCGTTCCGACCTCGCGGAGCTTGGTGCAGTAGGCGAAGTCCCGCTGCCCAAAGCCCGTGAGGTTCGGGGCGATGAACCTTTCGAGGTTGACCGACCGCTTGAACGCGCCGGAGCGGCTTCCCGTGATCAGCCCGGAGTAGTCCACATACGAGACGATGGCGGCGTCGTAGGAGTACTGCGCCTCGCCGTCGAGGTTCCGGAGGCCGATGCTCCTTGCGCCCTCGAACACGATCCTGTACCGCCCGTAGGCCGCGTAGCGGTGGTCGCTGGAAATGTCGCGGGTAGTGAAGACGTGTTCGGACTTCGACCCGTCGCCCCAGCTGACCATGACGGGACGGCCTTCGGCGGCGTTGCACATGAACCTGATGTACAGGCCGGTGGCCGGGGTCATCTCGACCTCGACCACCGTGCCGCGCCCGCCCTCGTTCCACACGATCTGCCTTGATGCGATCTGCATTCGTCAGCCCTCCGCCGGTGTCCACACGACGTCGTCGATCCAGCCGCAGTCCTCGCCGTCGGAGACGCTGCCGTCCTTGGAGTACGTCCACTCGATTGTGTGCGAGCCCGTGCCGGTGATCTCGAGCGCATAGTCTTCCCACTCGCGCCACCCGCTCATGCTCGCGTACTCGTTACCGTCCACACGGAGGCGTAGGCAGTCGAAATCCCACTCGCTCGACGTGCGCCAGCGGAACGCAAGCGTTCCCGCGCCCTGCACGGTCGTGGCGAGCGTGGTCGAGCCGTCGTCGCCAATCGGGCCGGATCGGGCCGCGCCGTCGCCGTCCACGAACCACGGGCTTTCGCTATCCGAGAAGAAAGTGAGGTTCCGCGCCGCGCAGATCGCGTCCACGAACGGGTCGATGTACTCCGCCCAATGCGCGTAGAGCTTCGTGACGCCGGTCTTGCAGCGATCCGTAGCCTCCACCTTGACGCCGCCCTCGGCCTCGGTGAACCATCCGAGGAACGAGTAGCCGGCCAGCGTGGGCTTGGGGAGCGCGGAGTACTGCGCGCCGAGCTTGAACGAGAGCATCGTCCCGTCAAGGGCGCCGCCGCACGGGTCGAACTCGACCTCCTGTTCGATGTCGATCATCTTGCGGTTCACGATGAAGATGCCGTTGTCGAGCTCGGTGAACGCAAAGACGTTCACACCCGTCTCGCACTTGAACACGTCATCGTCCACGTCCTCGAAGGATATGGTCTCGCCCGCCGGGGCGGCGAACGCCACCTCCGGGATCTCGTCGGCGGTGATGACGAGCCTCACGAAGAAGTCGCGCGCCGTGCCTTTCGCCTCCGGCGGCACGACGAGCCGGAGCGAGCCGCCGTCCGTGGCGATGTCCACGCGGGTCACGGCGCGGTCGGTCAGCACGACCACGCCGTCTTCGGGAACGCGCCTCAATATCCTGTAGCGGGCGACCGTGCCGCCGCTTCCGCCACCGCCTTCGCCGCCACTTTCACCACCGCCGCCCGTGCCGATCTCGTCGAGCTGGGGAATATACAGAACGTCCATCTACTTGTCCTCCGGGTCTCTGATTTCCATCGTGTCGTTGATCGGGATGTAGCGGAGCGATTCCGCGTCCTCCCACTTTCCGTACGCCCACATGAGGCGGACGCTTCCATGCTCGTCCTTGTCGAGCCTGTGGATCGGGCGCTCCGCCTCTCCGCCGAAGCAGACGTAGAGGACGCCGTCGATCCGTTTCATGAGGTGCGCGTCCAGCTCCTTTCGCTTGAAGAACTGGCTCGTCGCCTCGAAGCCGTAGCAGTCGATTTGCATTGGGTTGTCTCCTGTTGTTTCGGGCGAACGCAGTTCGCCCGTCTGGACTATGTTTCGATTCTCTCCACGACCTTGCGGGCGACGAGCAGCACGTCGGACGAAGTCTCGGTGAAGAAGTACACGACCGTCTCCCCGTCGCCGGGAGGCTCGAGCGCGCCTTCCTCGCCCTCGAACGCTTCCGCGCCGGTGAAGAGCAGTTCGTTCTCGCCGCTGGCGGTGACGCGGAGCATGAAGTCGCGCGCCTTGCCGGGCGTCATGTCGGGCATCACGACCGTCGTCGTTCCGCCGCCGACGGCAAGGTTGTTCGCCGCCCTGTCGACGAGCTGGGCGCGTCCGTCCTTCGCTTCGACGCGCACGATGCCGTACTGCGTCTTCTCCGTGGCGGACCCCGCCGCCACGTTCCTGAGAAGCGTCACGAGCTTCTCCCACTGGTCAAACACGATTATTCTCATTCCTGCACCTCCAAGGTCGTCTCGAGCGGAACGTAGGAGAGCGTCTTCGCGTCTGCCCACATCCCGTATGCCCATTCATGCCGGACGATACCGTCCTCGTCCACGGACAGCCTGTGTATCGGCGCGGGCGAGCGCGGGGCGAAACGCATGTAGGTCACGCCTCCCGCGCGCTTCGTGCCGGACGGCTCGCGCGCCAGTCCGTTCACGGAGGACGCGCCGTCCACGCGTTCCCCGTAGCAGTTGATTTTCATAAGACTTCACTCCTCGTCATTCGGGGCGCGGGATCGTTCCGCCCCAGTTCTTGTCCCAGAAGAGCGAACGCACAGCGTCCGCGCATCCCGTCACCACGTCGTAGCACCGGTAGTAGTCGGAAGTCGGCGAATTGCGCAGCTTCTCCTCCGGCATGAGGAGCGCGGGATCGTCCGTCCACGCGCCTGTCAGCCCCGTGCATCCCTTGTAGCAGTAGTTCACCGACTTGACGGCCTCCGGCCACTTCGGGATCATCCCCGTCGCTCCGGTACACCCCTCGAACGCCGAGTCGAGCGACTCTGCGCACTCCGGCCAGGCGGGGATATTGCCATGCATCCCCGTCGCGTTCGTGAAGCACATCGCAAAGTCCGTGCATCTCTCCGGCCACGGCAGGAAGCGCCCCCTTGCCCCTGGGCAGTCGCGGTAGCATTGGGCGAGCTTCGTGATGTTCCTGCCCCATCGCGGGACGCGTCCCGAAAGGCCTGTGCATCTGTCGAACGTCCCTGTCGCGTCCGTGATCGCCGGCGTCCACGGCGGGAATCCGCCCGTGATGTCGAAGCAGAACTGGTAGCAGCAGAACGTGCTGGATATGGAACGCCCCCACGGGATGACGTGCCCTTGCACGCCTCCGTGATCGGAGTTGTTCCATCCGCAGAACGTCCCGCTGCAGGATTCAAGCCAGTCGCTCCAGCACTTCGGGTAGATGGCGGGGCGCGAAATGAGGATTCGATTGTCGGGCGTGAGGGTGCAGCACTCGTAGAGCCGCCACCACTTGACGTTCTTACCAAGCCTCACCGTGTACCTTCCCGCCTTCGTGTAGTTGTGCCACAGCTCGTAGGCGGACCACTCCTGAACCGTGCCGTCGCCCCAGTCGACCGTGAAGGACTCGCATCCCTCGCGCCTCGTCGCCCGCATCTGTATCTGGCAGAAGCGGCCCGCGATCTCGTACTCGGCGAACTCGATGTCGAACACCGTGTCCTCCTCCACCGGGCGGCAGCCCAGCATCTGGCATCTTGCCGCTGTCATCTTCACGCTCCCATCAGCTTGATGTCCGGGTCGAGGTAGACGAACCCTCCGGCCGAATACCACGAGAAGTACACGCGCACATCCACGGGCGAGGTGTCCGGGATGTCCACGGGCATCTCCAGAACCTTCTGCACGAGGTCGCTGTCATTCACCCACGTGCTCGTCGTGTCGTCCGCCCAACGCCCGTGCAGGGTCGAGTAGTACGTCCGCTCCCCGATCTGGGCGGAGATGAAGAGCTGGCGGTAGAGCTCCTCCGCTCTCGCGTAGCCCTTGAAGGCGATGTACGCCTTGAGGATGTGCCGCCCCGTAGAGGTCGGGAGGAGCTGCATCCCGTTGAAGGGTCGCCGCCCCAAGACCATCGTCTCCGCGCCGGAGCAGACGTTGTTCGAGAGCTTCAGCGCGGACGCTCCGCCGCCCTGCCGGTGGACGCTCCACGTGTCGCAGATGCCGTTCGCGCACCTGAACGCGAAGTGTCCTTCCGCGCCCTCGTTGTTGCATCCGATCCCCTGGTAGATGTGCTGCGCCCGCGAGGACGTGGCCGCCATCGGGTGGAGGGACGTGTTCGACGCGTCCACGAAGACGCTCGCGTTGTCCGAGTAGGTCGAGGCGACCGCCGGGTCCTCGTTGTAGGGGTAGGTCGGGTTCGCCGTGTTGCACTCGAGGCTCCTCACCCGGACGTGCGTCGCGTCGGAGGCGTGGATCGCCTTGCCGGGGAACCACGTCTTGAGCGAGAGGATGTCCGCGACCGACTGGCGCAGGACTACGCTTCCCTCGAACGTCGCGTCCGTGATGCGGAGGTTCGACCCGTAGAACGCCTTTCCCCGGTAGCACTTGACCGTGATGCCGTCCACGCACGGGACCTTCGCGAAGAGGTACGAGTCGTTCGACGAGAAGTCCATGACGACCGCCGCGTAGCTCTCTCCGTTCTGCGAGGCGTTCGCGTAGGTGATCGGGCTTCCGATGCCGGCCGAGTCCGCGAGCTTCACCGAGACGTTCTTCACGGGCTTCGACACGCCGGGGATATACGTCCCCGCATAGCACCGCGACATCGAGAGGACGGGGGCCTTGCAGTTCCAGCAGTCGGACAGGGTCGCGTCGATGCCGTCCGCGTTCATCTCGTACACGTTGTAGAAGTACATGACCGGGTAGTCGATCTGGAAAGATGACGGCCTCGTCGAGGAGAGCGGCGTCCCCGTCACGATGCGGACGTTCCTCACGCGCATCGAGATGTAGCCCTGCACCGACATGAGGAGCGGCACGTGGCTCGCAGAGCCGTTGAGGCGCACGGTCTGCGTCACGTTCACGATGTTGCACTCGATTCCCTTCGCGTACTGGTACGCAAGGAAGAGAGGGTAGTACTGCCCGTAGTCCGTCCATGCGGCGGAATAGACCCGCACGTCCTGGACGTTCAGCACATCCGACCAGTTGACGTATATCCCGTGCGCGTTCGACGAGTTGCCCGTGACGGCGTGGTTGATCGTGCAGTCGGATATGTCCACCATCCTCGCGTAGTAGATGTACACGTAGGACTTGCACCGGCTCGCGGTGAGCTCGCCCGTGTACGAGGAGAGATCGAGGTTCACTCCCTTCGCCCCGAACTTGCAGTGGGCGAAAGAGAAGCACCCGATGTAGTCCGACGAGTTGTTGAACTTGAGGATGTAGTTGTCTGCGTTGATGTTGTCGCGGAAGAGGTACACGCGGTGCAGGAGGAACTGCTGCGCGTAGGGGAGCTGGAACGATCCGCTCGTGGTGGTCGACTGGACGTTCGCGTACTGCGCCGAGTCTGAGCCCCAGGCCGTCTTCGCCGCCTGCGGCACGATCTCCCACATGGCGTCGGACGCGGTCGGCATCCCCATGAGGAGGAGGTTCGTGATGTCGTAGTTCGCCGGGGTCGTTCCGTCCCCGGACGAGGATTTCGACGGGTCCACGTAGACCACGTTGAACTCTACGTTTGAGTATCGCATGGGTGTCCTTTCAGCCTATGAAGGCCGCGTAGTTGTTGATTGCCGCGAGCGCGGGGATTTCAGTATGATTTTCGACGGTCAGGCCGGGTGTCGCGGACTGGCCGCCGCCGCCGTTCGTCCAGGACGAAAGGCGCGTCCTTCCGTTGATGACCGCGTAGCGGTCCATCTCCTCGTCCGTGACCCCGGCCTCCTTAAAATTTACGATCACCTCGCCGGCGATGCCCCGCCGGATGTGCGCGTTCTCGAACACGATCCGCGTCACCTGCGCGACCGAGGTGTCCGCGTCGGCGACGAGGACGTCCCCGTACACGGTCTCGTCGTCCCCGACGTACTTGACCCACGTCGCGCCCGCAAAGTCCGCGAGGGTCGGATTCTCGATGGGCGCATCGGACTGCAGCTCCGCGCGGTACTTGCGCGAGGCGGCCGGTTCGAGCGAGAAGCCGCGACCGTCCGTGTTCTCCGCATAGGCTACGTAAAGGTACGCCTCGTGGCCTGTTTCGCCGGCGGGGCCTCTTGGAATCTTGAAGTCGAGGACGGCAGCCGACGCGGTGCCGGAGTTGTGTACTTCCGCCGGCCTGTCGGACGCGACCATCTCGACGGAGCCGACCTCCACCGTGGCCGCCGTCCCTGCCCGCCCCTGCGGAATGCCAAATTTGAGGACGGCGTCGTTCTCGTCGCCGACGTTCTCGACCGTCGCCGCGCTCCCCGCCGGAAGTGTGTCGACGGTCCCGACCTCGACTGTTGCGCGCTGGCCCCTCGGCCCAGGGGGAAGCGGGATCGGATCGCTCCAGTCGTGTCCCGCCAGCGAGTTGCGGAAGCGATACCACTTGGCAGGTTCGATGGGGAAGCCCCCGTCGTTGGGCGCGTCACGCCACGTGGAGGCGTCGTCCGATATCTGTATCTCTGTGCTGGCGCCGAACAGGGCGCGGATCTGCGCCGCCGTGTACGACCCGTCTCCGACCGGCACGGGCCTCCCCGTCCCCGCGTCCGCCCGCCGGTTGCGGACGATGATGTCGAACTGGATGAGGAACTCCGGGTTCGTCTCGCCCGCCGTGAAGCCGGCGAGCTCGCATCCGAACGTCCCCTGTTCGCTCTTGCCGAGGGCGGCGACGAGCTCCTCCGTGTTCGTCTCGGTGAGCGGGATGCGGATGTCTCCGTCAACGACCTCGATCCCCTCGCTCACGCGGAGCTGCGGCGTCGTCTCCGTGTCCCAGTCGTTCGCCACCGCGAAGTCCCACGAGGCGTAGTCGAGCCGCTCCGGCCCGAGCCGCTCCCCGTTCTCGTCGAGGAGCTTCAGCACCAGTTCGGCGCGTAGCCCCCTCGTCAGCGCGGGCAGGACGGAGACCGTCTGGTTCCACTCGTCCACGAGCGTCGCCTTGACGCTCGTCGCCCGCAAGTACATTGTTACCGTCTGCATTCAGCTCTCCTTCGATCTGAACTTGAATCCGCCCTCGACTCCGTAGTCGAGGAATCCCCAAACCTTGCCCGTCCAACCGAGCTTCGCGCTGTGCCGCTTGATCGCGTTTCCGTCGCTGTCGAACTCGCTCGACGGCACGGTCCCGTTCTTCGGGATCGTGTCCGGGTCGCCAAGCGGCAGCTCGAACGCCTTGTCGCTCTTCACGCGGACGCGCTCCGTCCAGTTGAACCCCTCGCGGTAGCCGGACGATCCGCTGTCGAAGATGGACGTGTCGAGCTGCTGCGAATACGGCACGGGACCGGTCGGCCTCTCCGTCAGCACGGCGGCGAAGATGTCGAACTGCGCCCCGGCGAGCCAGTTCCGCGCCGCAGTGACGAGGTACGCCTGACTCTGCGCGTAGCCGCAGTAGCCGTCCTTGTTGTACTCCGGGTCTCCCTCGTAGTCCGGCCTCGGACAGCACCAGTGCGTGTTGCCGCTCCACGCATAGACCGACGAAGGGAACGACCCATGCAGGACGCTCTCCGTTCCGTTCTCCATCGCCTGCTGCATCGCCGTCCCTATCGACTCGTCGAACGGCGGGTCGTGCTTCGTCCCGTAGCGCGAGTACGTCTTGCCGTGTACGTCGTTTGCGCGGATGACCGTGAGGCGGTCGATGGCGTTCCGAATCTGCTTGAGCCACGATCCGCCGTTCTCGCGGAGCGATCCATACGCCGCCCATTCGTACAGACGGCAGTTCCGCTCCTGTATGAGGTCGCCGTATGTCCACATCTTCGGGAAGTCGGAGTAGTCCTCCTCGAACTCCTCCCAGTCGAGGTTCACGAAGTTCCGCGCAAGGCGGGATATCGTGTCCACGATTCCGGCGACCGCCGTGCGCGAGATCGTCTTCCACGGCGATATCTTGAGGACGCGGCTGTCCACGCTCGTGTGCAGGGCGGCGCACCTCTCCATGATGGCCTGGCGTATCGCCATCACGTAGTCTGCGTTCGCGGGGTCGGGCGTGTTCCAGTTCATCCCCTTGTCCTCCCACGACTCCGGGAGCTCGTACTCGATCACCTCCATGTCGCCACGCTCCCAAGATACGCCGTGTCCGTCTCGTCGCCGCACACGTACTTGTCGAACGACACGGATATGTCGGAACCCTGCGCGTCCGACCCCTCCGGTTTCGTGAACTTGAACGTGACCGCGCCGCCGTCCGCCTTCGGTTCCGAACCCTCGTGCCATCCTCCGGCAGACCCGACCTCGCCGATCACCCACTTGCCGGAGGCGTAGTGGATGCGCCCATATGTGTAGTGACCCTTGTCCTTGTTGAGCGAGCGCAGGAACGTCTCGCCGCCGCCCTTGAACTGCGGCAGCCCCTTGACCTTCTCCCCGCTCTCGCCGTCTTTGCCCTCGTACACGCCGAACTCTCCGCTCTTCGCCGCCCACCGCGGCCATATCGCCTTGAGAGTCTTCGCGCTCCCGCTCTCCGAGATCGATCCCCTCGGCCGCATCTCGACCTCGCTCTCCGGCGAATACGGCGGCGAGCCAAACGTGTAGAACTGGTCTCCCTGCCAAACGTATTCGCCGTCCTCGAACTTGTAGTTCTCCACCGGTTCGTAGCCGGGGAACATCCCGCTCATGTACACCCAGCCGTATGTCTTGGTATAGTACACGTAGCCGCCCCCCTGCCAGTACACGTAGCCGTTGATGTCCGTGTACACCGGCGTGAGCTTCTGCCCGTCGATCTGAAGGCACGGGCAGAAGTTTCCGTCGCGCACGATGACGTGTCCGCCCCACGAGTACCCCGCGTTGAACGCGAAACACCCCTCGTCCGATCCCTTGCCGCGCCAGATCGTGTCGGGCGGCGAGAGGCTTGGCAGGGACGGTATCCGGAAGAGCGATGGCACAAGTTGGAAACTCATGTGTCGTTCCCTCCCGTCGCCTTGAGTGCGCACTTGTGTCCGATGATCCACGCGCCGGACGGAAGATCCGCGTCGAGCGCGAGGTCGGGAACGTACAACGTCCCCGATTCGGTCGAACCCGAATCGTCCCGTCCGTTGAGATACACAGTCACCTGGTATCCCGCCTTGGCGGAGCCGCCGCCCACCTTGCACATATATGCCTTCTCCCCGCCCGCGCCGGAGCCTGCGCCTCCGAGCTGGAGGAGGCACCATTGCGATCCCGCGCCGCCGGCCTTCCACAGAATCCTCGCGACCCCCGTCGAATCCGACTGGAGCGCGCCCGTGGTCGATCCGGGCGTCGGCACGGCGTACTGGTCGTCCGCGTCCTGGATCGTCACCTTCGCGGGGACGATGCCGAGAACCATCGCCCGACCGATCTGGTCTTTCGCCAGCGGCTCCAGAAGGATGGCATACGGCTTGCCCTCGCGCTCCTCCGTCATCTTCTGCCCGATGAACACGGGCGGACACGAGACGAACTCGTCCTCGTTGAGGTTGGGCGGCACGGCTATGTCAGAGAGGACGAGCGCGGCGAACCGGTCGCGCTGCTCGCTCTCGGCGTTCTTGACGAGGACTATCCCCGTCTGGATTCCCGACTTGAGTCCCTTGCCGCGCTGGTTCTGCCGCGCCTCCTTGACGTAGTTCGCCGCGTCGATAAAGGAATTCCATGTCGACGCCTTTATCGTCACGCTCTCGCCGGATCGTACTTTCTCCATCGTGTGCTTCCTTTGCGGTGTGCCGTCAAAATTTGACGGCGGACCGTCACATCCCGAGTCCGAGGTTCCCGAAGTCTCCCTCCGGGTACACCTGCTCGACGTAGGCCGCGACCGGCTCCTTGATGACGTTCTTCCTGTTGTCGGAGACCTTGTCGGCGTACCGAACCCAGAGGTAGTCCCATCCTTTCTTGTTCGAGACCTTCAGCTTGCCGACCGACAGACTCGACTGGTTGGGCGAGACCGCGAAGCGGAAGGTTATCTCCCACGGCGCTGACGCCTTCTTCGACCGCTTCTGGCCGGACGCCCCAAGGAAGAGAACCTCCCCCGCCGCAAACCCTCTGAACGACGAACGGTTCACCGTCCCCGTGAGGGCGGCGACGCTCTTCTTGTACGAGGTCGTGACCCGCGAACCCGCCATCGTGTGCGTCTCGGTGAAGTTGAGGACAGGCATCGTCACGTCCACGCCGTTGACGTTCCCCTCGTTGTCCACCTCTATCGCGCCGTTGAAGTCGGGCGCGTCGTTCGGAACCTTCGCGACCGTCTTGAGCGACTGGTTGCGATGCATCGTCCCGCCGCCCGTGTCGAAGGCGAAGGACGAGGTCTCGTCGTCCGTGTCCGGGTTGTCGGGCGTCTCGCCGTCCTCGGCCTCGTAGATGGCCTTGACTTTCCACGTGTCGTCGTTGATGCGCTCCGTGACCTCGAGGCTGTCGAGGACCATGCCGGATATGGAATGCGACGCAGCCTTCGACCTCGCCGCCGAGAGCGCCGCGTCCTCGTCCTCCGCGCCGAAGACGAGGTACGGGATCTCGATCTCCGTCACCTCTCCCTTGGCGTTGACCGTCTGGTCGCGCTCGGAATACGCCTCTTCGACCCGTGCTGCCATAAGCTTCCTTTCCCCGCGCCATGAATGGCGCGGCACATAACTCATTGGAACGTCATCGAACCGCCGCCGTCCATGCCCTTGAGCAGTTCGGCGGCCTTCTTGGTGTGCTTCTCGATCTCCTGCGTGGCGGTGAGCATACGCTGCTCCATCTGGTTGCCGCGCAAGGCGGAAGCCGCCCTCGCGTAGAACGCGCCCTGCGGCTTGACCGCTCCGGCGCGTTTCTGCACCTCCTCCTGCGCCGAGCGGAGCTTCGCGGCGTACTTGTCCACGAGCCTCTCGGCGAGGGCGTATGCGTCCTGCGCCTTCTGGATTCGGTCTTTCTCCTCGTCGGTCACGTCGTTGTCTGCGGTCGCCTCGGCCATCGCCCTGTCGAACTCGGCCTTTGCCTGCGCCGCCGCGAGCTTCGACTGCCCGATGAGGTCTGCGAGGAGCTTCATCCCCGCCGCCGCGTCGTCCTTCAGGGTCGCCTCGACCTTGCGGTCGGTTTCGCCCTCGGCACGGCTGCGGGCGATGTCCTCCGCCGTTTCGTCGAATCCCTCCTGAAGCTCCTTGACCTCCTTGTCGAACTTCTTTTTCGCCTTCGCCTCGGCGATGGCGATGCGTTTCTCCGCCGCCGCGTCGGCCTCGGCGAGACGTCCTTCGAGGTCGGCGATCTTCTCGGCGTCCTTCTGCTTTTTCGACTTCTCGTAGGAGAGGACGGTCTCGAGGAGCTTCTTGTACTCGTCGCGGAGTTCGCGGATGTCGCTGATCTCGTTCTCAAGCTCCGTGCGCTGCTCACGTGCGAGCTTCTTCTCGATCTCGGCGACCTTCTTCGCCGCCTTTTCCGCTTCGTCGGCTGAAGCCGACCGCTCCGACTTCCCCTGCGTGACCTTCTCCTCGAGCTTCTCCTTCTCGGTCTTGCCGCCGATCAACGCGTCCTTGTCGCCGCCCTTGATCGCGGCGAGGCGTTCCCTCGCCTCCGCGATCTTCTTCATCGTGTCCGAGATCTTCTCGCCGTTCGCCTCGATCTCCTTCGCAGACTTGCCCATGCGGAAAGTTATCGTGTTCCACGTGTTGATCCAGAAGCCGCACAGGGACTTGTTCTCCTCGTCAAGCTCGCGGACGTTCTTCCGCATCTCGGCGATCTCGGCCTCGATCTGGTGGATCGACTGCGCCTTCATCGCCTCGTTGAAGCGATCCTGCGCGTCGGCGGCGAGCGATATGGAGTTCGCCGTCCTGTCGATGGCGATTCCGAGGTTCCCGTACCGCCCTTGGAGCTGGTTCGTGAGCTTCTCGGCCTCCTCCATCTCGGCGTTCGAGAGCTTCTCCTTCTCCGCGAGCTGCTGGAGGCGCTCCATTCGGAGCTGGTCGGTGGCGCGGAGCTGGTCGCCCTTGTCGCGGAGCTTCGTCATCTCGTCGGAGAGCTGCGCCGTGTGCTTCGTGGCGGACGCCATGTACGCGCACAGACCAACGAGTGCGCCCACAATCGCGATCAGTATCCACGTTATGGGGATCGCGCAGAACGCCGTGGCGGCTGCGGAGGCCATCAGGTAGCCCGCCGCCACCACCTTGGTGGTCGCCGCAAGTGCGAGGTTCGCCGTAGCCGCCACGCCCGCCGTCAGCGCGGCCTTGGCGTGGGATGCGGTAAGCACCCCGCTGACCGCCGCGAACGCCGTGTGGGCCGCCGTGGCGGCCTTTGTGGCGATTCCGGCGAGGGTCTCCGCTGCGGCGTGGGCTTTCGCGCTCACCGTGGCGGCGATTGTGGCCGTGTTCAGCCCCTTGAGTGCCGCTGCCATCGCGGAGAACTTCGCAGCAATCGCGGACTTGGCGACAGCCGCCGTCTCCGCGTTCGACATCAGCACCAGACCTGCCGCTATCTGCTTCGCCCGCGAGTCTATCGGCAGGTTTAGGGCGGCGAGGAGCTTGGACGTCCCCACCATCGCCGGCATCGCGGCGTTCCTGTAGTTCGAGAACGCCTGGGCGATGAGCGAAAACGAGTTCGATACGAGGACTCCCCTCGAACACAGGGCGGCGAACGCCCCGGAGATCCCGGAGATCGCCGTAGATACGACTCCCACGCCCGCCGAAAGCACACGGCTGGCGGTCCCGACCGTGAACATCGCCGCGCCAAACGCGCCGATGCTGGCGACCGTCGCGGCGATGGACGTGACGAGGCCACGGTTCGCCTCCACCCACTTCGTGAACGTGTTTATCGCGGCGGTGATCCGGGCGACCATCGGCTGGAGCGTCGAGGACAGAGCCTCGCCGACCGCGTTCATCGTCCCCTCGACCGCGCTCTGGAAGAGCCGGAACGAGCCTCCGATGCCGCGATCCATCGCCCGCGCCGTCTCGTCGGCCTGACCGGACACGTCGCGGAGTCGGGCGAGGAACTTGTCCAGCTCCTCGATGTTCCCCGCGAGGGAGAGGCCGGACATCATGCCGCGAACGTCGAACACGTCCTTCATGAACGAGAGACGCTCGGCGGTCGGCATCTTCTTCGTCGCCGCCGCCACGTCCCGCATGATCTCGGCCATCTTGCGGAGGTTGCCGTTCGCGTCCACCGCCTCCACGCCCACGTCCCGCAGGACGTTCTGCACCTTCACGTCGGCGAACTGGACGTAGGCCTTGCGGAGGGCCGTACCCGCGAGCGACCCCTTGATGCCCATGTTCGCCATGATGCCGAGGGACGCGCACAGCTCGCCGATGTTCTCGCCGGCGGCTGCGGCCTGCGGCCCGGCCATCTTGAGTCCCTCGAAGAGGTCGGTCAAGGTCTGCGCCGATCCGTTTGCCGTCGCCGTGAGGATGTCCGCGACGTGCGTCATCTTCCCGGCCTCGAGCCCGAAGATGCGCAGGGAGTTCGCCGCGATGTCGGCGGACTCCGCAAGCTCCGTCCCCGTGGCGCGGGAGAGGTTCAGCACGGACGAGATCGAGGCTTCGATCTCGGATGGGTCGAAGCCCATCCGCCCGAGCGCGATCATCGCGTCAGCGACCTGCTGCGCGGTGAAGGACGTCTCCCGCCCCAGCCTCTGCGCCGTCTGCGTCAAACTCTCGAAGGCGTCGCCAGCCGAGGACGTGACCGCCTGCACGAGGCGCATCTTGTCGTCGAAGCCGGCAAACGACTTCTCGGCGAGCGCGAACGGAAGCGACAGCGCCCCGCCCAGCGCCATCATGTCGCGCCCCAGCCCCTGGCAGGACTTCCCGAACGCCTTTAGCTGGGACTGCGCCGAGTCGAGGCTCTTCTTGAGCTTCGACGTCTCGGCGGTCACCTCAACGTAGGCGCGTCCGGCGCGTATGTTGGCGTTTGCAGACATCCCGCTACCTCTTCCTCTCCTTGATGAACGCGGCCTTGAGGGCCGCGAGCATTTCCTTTCCCTTGAGAACCGGCACGGGCGGCTTGGGCGCGAACGGATTGAAGTCCGCCGGGCTTGCCGCCTTGCCCTTCTTCGGGTCCCGCATAAGGTTGACCGCCAGAGCCATCAGCGAGGCGGTCTGGCTCCACTCGAACTTGCCGCGCCCCTCCACCATCCACACGAGTTCGCGCAGGGTGAAGGGATCGGGGTTCACTCCGAGGATGCCGGCGAACTCGCAGACGAGCGCATCGACTCCTCGACGCGCCGCTCCAGCTCCGGGTCCTCCAGCGCCTTTTCGAGCGCGACCGTCATCTCCCCCGCGTACTTCCTCGACAGTTCCACCGCCTTTTTGAGGAAGAGGCGCTTCGCTCCGGGGAAAAAATCGACGAGCTCGTCGAGGAACGCCCTTGTGGCGTCCTCGATTGCGTCGCCCGCGAGGGAGCGGCCGAACTGCTCGTCGGTCACGCCCGCCGCCTTCGCCTCCTCCTCGACGCACACCCAGAGGATGTCCACGAGGAGGCATGGGTCGTTGGCGATGCGGTCGACGAGGTCGACCTTCACCTTGCCGCCCGCGTCGAGCGCGATCACGTTCACGAGATCGACGCCGAGGTTCGCGCGGATGCGCTTCATCTGGAGGACGTTGAGCGTCACGCTCCACGTCCGTCCTTCGCAGTCCTTGAACGTTCTCATCGTCAGTCCCCTCCGTTAGTGTCCGCCCCCGCTCACCCACGCGGGAGCGCGGGAGACAAGGGTCGGCTTGCAGGTGACCGAGACCTTCAGCGCCTCCTCCAGGGGTTCCGAACGAGAGAACGACGTCACGACGAAGTCCGCGTCGAGGCCGTTACCGTCGCCGTCAGACACGAAGAGCGACAGCGCGGAGTTGTTGAAGTACGCCTGCTGGATCGCGGTGAAGCCGCTGTCCGCAGTGTCCCAGATCATCTCGAACTCTACCGACGCCTCCTTCAGCGTCGCGGCGGTGATGCGCCAGCCCTCGGCTGCGCGCGTGGTGATGTCCGCCTCGCCCGTCTCGAGGTTCAGCGTGACGTCCGTGACGTTAGACATCTCGCTGGTGGCCTTCGATCCGGCCGCCCCGTGGAATATCTTGGCGTCAAGACCAAGTTTGTATGCCATTTCGATTTACCTTTCTGTGGTGTTCATTTCACCGCGTCCTGCCACATCCGGGCGAGGCGCGGTGCAGATTCTTTCAACGACGGTCCCATGAGAGGCCGTTTCGGGTAGCGTTCGCGCTTGTACGCGCCGCCGAACTCGTGCGCCGCCATCGACGTGCCGACGAATCTCTCCGACGGCCCGATTACGACGCTCTGTTGCCGCTTCTCGACCCCGAAGAGAATCCCGCGCTTGAGCGCGCCCGTGCGGCTGTGCGGCGGCGTTCCGGCTGCGGACGGCCTCTCGGACGTCTTAATCTTGCGCCGCGCCACCGTGCGCACGTATGCGCCCATGCGCCGGAGTATCTCGACAGACGCCTTTGCGACGCGGGCGACGAGTCCGTCCCTGTCGAACTCGATCTCACTCCTCATTGCGATGCACCGAGAGGAAGGTCAGTTCGACCACGCCGGTGAACTGACGCCTTTCGCGCAGGTGTTCCGGCGAATAGAGCGGATTGCACTCCGCCTTGACGCACCGCACACCCGCAACCCACTTGTGGAGGAACCGCCGCCCGGTGGAGACGATCTCGCGCACGAGCGCGGGAACGTCGTCCTCCGTGCATTTCTTGAGCAGTCCCACCTGCACCTTGAGGCGGTCTTCGAGGTAGTCGCGGGCGTTCGGCTTCGTCTCGATCCCCGCCGGGACCACGACGATGCGCCTCTCCTTGATGCCCTTGAGGTCGAACTCCGGCGCGAACATGACCTCCGCGCCGTCGCCGATCTCGGCGGCGACGCCTTCAGCAAGGTCGATGATGTCAGCCATGCGCGTACCTCACAAGCTCGAAGATGAGAGTCCCCACGGCGGACAGCAGCGAGATGATCGCCGCGCCCATAGCCGCGTGAAGCGTCTTCTGGAGTCCTGTCGCCGTGGCGCAGGGCGGGGTGTGGTGCGCCTTATCGGAGAAGTGCATCTTCACCATGCCTTTCAGCTCGGCGATGTCCATCCTCGCCCGCGTGACGCTTTCCCACAGCTCGGGGAAGCCCGGAGGCATCCCTGCGCCGTGCGCCTTTTCGTTTTCCGCGCTCATGCTTCGTCTCCCGTGTACTTCGTATGCACCCTCATCGCCTTTCGGTAGGGGTCGCTCCATCTCCAGACCGGCTCGTTGTACGGGGCGAGGACTTCATATACCCCGCCGTCGAACACGACCTCGTCACCCGTCCGGGGTTCGAGGTCGAGCTGTCCTGCGGGGATGATGAAGTCCCGCGTCTCCGTGCGCACCCACGCGCCGTACTCGTTCATGGAGCGGAACACGGTCCGCCCCACGACGGCCTTGACCCGCCGCCCCTCCGTCCCGCGACGGTATGTCGCGTCGACGGAAAGGACGTCGAACTGGGCGGCGCGGAGCGCGTCGATGCCGGTTCGGATCATCAGGCGAGTCCCTGCGCGAGGCGGACGTTCACGGTCGCGTCGGAGGCCGTGGCGGCGGTGACGGCGTGGCCGAACTTGACCGCGCCGGACGCGCCCGCCGCGACGACCTTGCCTGTGGCGGGATCGACGGAGACGACGGCACCGATGGCGACCGCCGCGCCTCCCGTGGCGATCTCGTACACGCCCACGAGCGCGAGTGCGCCGAGTTCGCCTGCCTTGATGTCGAGCTTCGCCACTCCGACGAGGCTTCCGACCTTGATGATGTCGCCAGCGGCGACGTCGGTTTCGGGTGTGTAGTCGATGGACTCACCCCGCTGTACATAACGGGCTTTCATGATGTGTGCCTTTCTGGTTTGAGAGTTGAAAAGAAAAGGCGGAGCGGGCGGGTAAGGAAAAACAAGCTGAAAAAGAACCCCGTCCGCTCCGCCGAAGATTTACGCCGCAGCGCCGTTGGACTTGACCATGCCACGGTGATCCTGCTCGCGGATGCCCACGTCGAAGTACACGCGGAACCAGATGCCGAGGACGTTGAAGTCCAGGTCTCCGCGCTCCACGGTCGGCGTGCGCTTGCCCTTGAGGTAGCCGATCTCGAAGGTGTCCACCGTGCCGGGCTTGCCGAAGAGGTACCACGCGGCCTCGCTCGCGCCGTCGTACTTCGCGTTCGAGAGGTACGGCGAGGAGACGATCTGGAGGTTCTGGTCGGCGAGGACGTTGAGCGTCGGGCGGATCGTCTGCTCCGCGCCGCCGGACATCATCAGGGCGGCTCCGCGAGTCAGCTCGACCGCGAGGAACTTCAGCGCCGTCGGGACGAGCAGGATGCTCGGCTCCACGTTCACGGGCTGTCCGTCCGCGTCCGTCTGGTCGAGGAACACCTTGATCGCCTTCTTGAGCGAGTCGGCGGAGAGAGCCGAGGACGCGCCCGTGAGGAGGTTCTTGTGGCTCGACGAGAAGAGCGCCTTGCCGTCGGTCATCGTCGGGTTCGCCATGAGGCGCTCGAAGAAGAGCTGGTCGACGAGACGGGCGGCGCGGTTGCCCATCGCCGTCGGCACCTTGAGGAACGCGCCGAGGTCGTCGTTGATGATCATCTTGCGCGTGAGGCAGAACTTCTTGGCGTAG
>CACXPT010000103.1 GCA_902769585.1 uncultured bacterium | reverse complement strand
CACAAGACAATCCAGATACTTCCGGATTGTCGGAGCGGAAGGTGCCTCAGCCCCCTGGCTTTTCATTACCTTCTCCAGACGCAACGGGTTCGTCAACGACCCGACACTCGAGAAAAGCACCCTGACGACGCTACCAAGAAGTCCAACGCTTGAAAGACCGTTACGCTCCACGACATCTTTCATGTAAACCTTCGCGAACAATTCATCCAACACGCTACGTTTCTCTCGCTCCGTATGTGCAAGGACGACCTGGGGGAGTCCGCCGAATGTCATATACTCCTGCCAATCATCCTCCTTGTCACCCGCCCTAAAAGCGTGAAACTCCGCAAACGAGAGTGGCATGAGAGGAATCTCTGTCTTTCGTCCTCGAAAGTTCGTGGCCACGTCTGAGGACAACATCTTGGAGTTGGAGCCTGTTACATAAACATCGACATTCGGCATGGCATTAAACGAATTAAGAACATCATAGAATGTGAGCCACAATGAATCGCGGTCTTCTGGGGCAACATCCTCCTCCTTAACGCCTGCCTTGCGTACCTTGTACGACTCCTGTATCTCGTCTATGAAGACATAGTAAGGTTTTCCATCGTCAACAATCCTTGACTTGACATACGAGCTGAGGTTTCGCGGATTCTGAAGCTCTTCAAATTCGTCCATGTCAAGGGCGACGGCAATGATATGATCGCCTTCAACACCAATACTTCTTAGATAATCGCGGAATAAGTTGTTCAGAAGGTAACTTTTACCACATCGACGTATCCCGGTAATGATTTTGACCGAACCATTCCCCATTGCGGAAACGATACGGCTTAACGGCTCTGGACGGCCAATCTCTTTTTCATCTTTCATGGTTTTACGACTAAGTTGAAAACGGCTACAGTGTAACATTTCCCTATATTGATGTCAATCCGTGAAATGTTTCAAGTCACGTTACCGAAAGATGACCATCGTGCCCTTCTGGAAAGCAAGCGTCAGCGAAACCTTGCCGCCGGACGTTGTCTGCTTCACGTACCAGCCTTCTGGGGTATTCGACGACGCGAACTCGTTCGCGCACGAGGTCAGGTTGGACGCGATCACGTACTTGCAGTCCCGGTTCAACTTCTCCAGGGCGTTGACCACGAGGCGGAGCTTCGAGAGGTCGAGCGCGGACGCGTAGGAGAGGCAGTCCGAATGCCCCTCCTCGTCGAGGTCGATCTGCAGCTCCGCGCCATCCTTCACCTCGGCAAGCGCGCCGGTGATGGTGAGCGTACCGATCGTGTTCGTGCCGTAGCCGGGCGCAAGGGCGTCCGTTACCGTGAGTTTCGACGGGTTCGTCACGCGCCCGGTGCCGCCGAGGGACGCGAAGGTCTGGCACATGGTGTTGCCGTTGGAGGTTGTCCACGAACGCCATCATGCCCGTGCCCCACTTCGTGAAGCCGCCGTCCGTCTTCCCCTCCGGAACGCCGCAGAGCAGCGGCTGGCGGATGCGAATCTCGCAGTTGTTCGACACTACCGCGCCCCCTTCGCGCACGTACACCATCACCCGGTCGCGCCAGCTTTGGAGGAGGGTCTTGTCGGTGGTGTTCGGGCCGAGGAAATGGCTGATGGCCGATGTGCCGCGCGGTGCCGCGATGCCGCCATCCCAGTCAAGCTGCGCACGCGAGTTCAGGATCTGATTTGCATACGTCATGTTGAAGTAGGAGAGCTGCATCACGCCGTTTGTCACGAGGCGGGTCAGCCCCATTTCCGGACTGGTAATCTGGGAGCCCTCCGCCATGCGGTAGGCGTTGCAGATAATGCGGCCTGCGCGGCTGACGGTCGTCGTGCCCGGCACGCGGAAGGCGTTCAGGTATTCATACTTGATGCCGCTCGTGTCGAACAGGCCGCCGCGCACATCCACGTTTCCGCAGTTCGCGGCCCACGTGCTGTTCACGACGCGCAGGGTACCGCTCGTGACGGCGAGCGTGGCGCCGTCCCAGACGTCAAACGAACCGGCGTGGCCTTCCACGGACGACGTCACCTGGTCCACGATCGTCACGCCCGCGCCGCCGTGCGTGAGGTTGTACTTCTGCACGAGCAGACGGCCGAACTTGTTCGTCACGTTCACGGCCGGCGCAAGTTCCGCGTGGGTATTCCAGTAGGGGTTGTAGGTGGTCACGATGCCGTTGGCCGACGTGTCGGGCGCCGCGCCGAGGATCGGGCCACAGACCGTAATCCGCGTGCCGTTGCCGGCGAGCTGGAGCTTCCTGTTCGCCTCGATGCGGATGATGCGGTTGGAGTGGAGGACGGCACTGGTGCCCTCTGCCATCAGCGCGAAATTGCCCTCGACGTAGATGTTCGTCGTCGGCACGTCCGGCACGGCCCCGAGGTTGCGGTCACCGTTGATGAGGAAGGCGGTGCTTTCGGCTGCTGGAGGCGATGGTCACGCCGCCGTCGCCGGGACCGCCTTCGAGCAACATGCCCACGAACTTGTTCCCCTTCGAGACCCATCCGCCCGGCCCCAGAACGATCCGATATCTGACATTACTGGGAGTAGGCGTGTTTCCCGAATAAATCGACCGTTTGTTGTTGCCCGTGAGACTTTGGATGTCGCCGCCGTCCACATAGATCTTGCCGTAGTAGTTGAGGTGGAAATTGTAGAGATAGGCGATCCGCAAGATGCCGCCGGTCGTCACGTTGAAGCGGAACAGGTCTTGCTTGTCCGCCGTCGTCGCCGCCTGCGACGTCAGCACGAGGTCCTTGCACTCGAACAATCCGCCGTCTCCGATGTTGACAATGCCTTGCGACTGCGCGGGAACATTCGACGAGTTCCAGCTGTTGTGGAAGCGGTTGGACGGGCACAGAAACGACGCGTTCTCGATCGTCACGTTGGCGAGGTTCATGTCCACGCTGGTTCCCGCCGCGCCCGTCCCAACGCGCACCGTCAATCCGTCCTTGAACGTCACGCCCACGGTCGAGTCGACCGACTTCTGCCCGAACCGGCCATCCGTGACGCGCAACGTGCTGTTGCCGCCGAATGACCACCGTCCCCCTGCGAAAATGAGCCGAAACGGCTTCACCTCGCCGCTCACGGTGATGTTCGTGACCGTGCCGTTGGCCGGGAACACGGCCGTGCTGCCGTCCGTCCACGCGCAGGCCGTCCCGCCCGCGTCCTGCCAGTTGATGGCCGTCGTGTCCCACACGGCCGATGCCGCGCCCGTCCACGTCAAGTCGGCCGCCTGCGCCACGCTGGCGAGAAGCGCCATCACAACGAAACCTGTCAATCTTTTCATGCCATTTCCTCCTTGAAGCTGCTGCAAGTATATCAAAAGCCGCGCGCACGTTGCCGACCTACACGAAGCGAACGGCGTAGGCGTCGCCCTTGAAGGTGGCGCTGCAGACGTACTGCATGGCCGTGGCGGAGAATCGTTCCTGGAAGAAGTGGTGGAGGTGTCCGCAGAGGATCGCCTTCAGCAGCTTCTGCTCCTTCAGCCAGGCGATGAAGTCGGCCGTCGGCTTGTCGGTCTTCTGCTGGACGGACCGATACCGCCATTCCTCGCCTTGCGGATACGTCTTGCCCGCCTCGTAGGTGGAGGTGCAGGAGAGCGGCGCGCCCGTCACGTATGCGCACTTGTTCTTCGTCGCCTTCATCACGTACTCGTAGATTTTCGGTCCGTAGAACGGCACGTGGCACAGGAGGACGATCGGGAGCCCCTTCTCCACCTCCTTCGCAAAGAGCGCGTGCTGCGCCTCGGTGACGTTGTAATACACATCATCGATCGCGACGAAGTTCACGCCGTTCACGACGCGCGACGTGAAGGTAAGGTCGTTGGGGTACGCATCCTGCACGCGGTCGTATGTGCCGCGCTTGTATGCGTCGTCCTCCTTCGCCTCGCCGACGTACCTGCTGAACTCGTGGTTGCCCGACGAGACGAACCAGTCGCCGGCGGCGAAATGGACGGCGGCGAAGTCTAGGTTCGCCGCGCTAACGAAATCGATGAGGTCGCCCGTGTGCAGCAGCATGTCGCCGCGCCCCTTCGCGAGACTGATCGCCTCGTCGAGGTAATGCTCGCCCCACGGCGCGAAGCGCCGCCCCGCGGCCAGCTTCATCTTGCGCTCGTCGTCGCGGTTGTCCACGCGGACGATGTGCGTGTCCGACACGTGGATCGCCCCGAACGGCTTCGAGGCGCCCACTGGAATCTCGATAGTCTCGAGATGCAGCGGCGGCAGAGGCGCGCGCTTGGCGGCAAGAGCAGGCAGCTCTGCGGCCAGCACAGCCCCAGCGCCCAGCGACAGGAATTCCCGGCGATTGACCTTCATGCGTCGTGCCTCAGCGCTCGAATGTGAACGACTCCCACGGGATGTTAACGGGCTTCTTCTCGGTGAGGATCTCGTCCGTGTGCAGGAGGAGCGGGAAGTCGGCGGCGTTGAGCTTGCCGGATGCGATGTGCTTCTTCACGGCACGCGCCACGCGCACCGCCACGACCAACGACTCGAGCGTGACGCCCTTCAGCTCCTCCTTCGCCTCGTCGATGTTCAGTCCGCGCCCGAGCAGGATGCCCACGAGGCGCGTCCGTCCGCCGTACACCGTCACGTAGAGGTCGCCCACGCCCACGCAGAGGTTGTCGAGCGTCCCAGCGCCCTGCAGGTCGAGGAGTCGGCTCATCTCCTTCGATGCCTGGCCGAACACGGCCGCCTGCGAGTTGAAGTGCAGCTCGGAATCGAGTCCGAACGCCTTCTGGTTGAGGCCGATCGTGAGCGCGATGCCGAGCGCGTAACCGTTCTTGAGCGCCACCGCGCTCTCGATGCCCACCACGTCGGTGGAGAGCGAGATGTGGTAGTAGTCCGTCGCCATCATCGCCTTGATCTTGCGCAGGACGTTCAGGTCCTTGCCGCAGAACGCCACCTCGGTCTGGTCGTGCGCCACGAGCTCGTAGCTCGTGCACGGGCCGCCGATCGCGCAGATGTCGCGCTTGATGCCCTTGGCGGCGAGGCGCGCCTCCCATACCTGCGGATAGCAGAGGAGCGTGCCGTCGTCCTGGTCGAGCAGGCCCTTCGTCACGGAGAGGACCGGAACCTCCACGGGGATGTGCGGCAGCACCTCCTCGCCGAACCAGTCCACGCCGAAGCTCGAGACGCCGCCGATGACTAGGTCCGCGCCTTTCACCGCCTCGTCCATCTGCTCGATCTGGTAGAATTCGCAGCCCTCGGGGAACGGCGGCACTCCTTTCGGGAAGTGCTTTGCGAACTTCGGGTGCCTGTTCGTCGCACGGCACGCGTCGATGATCTCGCGGTCGAGGTGCGTGCCCACGAGCCGCACCGTGTTTCCGTTCTCGCGGGCGGGAAACGCCAGCGCGCTGCCCATCATGCCCGAGCCGATGATTGTTATTGTCGCCATTTCGTGTTTTCCTTCAAGTAAGCTTCACCTGACGTCTTCAGGATTCGCCGAAATTATACCATGCCCTCCCTGCACGTTCAATACCCGACGGTCGCGGTTTCACGAGAGGTTCTGCGCGTCGACGTCAAAGGCAAGGCGGACATCCTTCGGAACAGGCCTGGCGGACTCGATCCACCTGACGGCGGACACGATATCCCTGGCCGCCGGTGCCCGCACCACGATCTGGTAGCGGAACCATCCCTCGGCCTTCGCAAGCGGCGCCTCCGCCGCCTCCGACACCCTGAACACACCCCTCTCGACATTATCTACCCTATCTGCCTTATCAACCCCATCAACCTTATCGACCTTATCTACCTTAAATACCTTAAAGACCTTAAGGTTAAACTTCTCCGCCCAGTCCGCGAGCGACCTGGCGTAAAGCTCCGCCCAGGAACGGGCCAACTCCTCTTCCTTAGCGCGGAACACCAGAGTCGCCATCCGGCAGAACGGCGGCAAGTATGCGACCTTCCGGTCGCGCAGCTCCGCCTCCGCAAAGGCCGCAAAACCCTTGTCCGACGCCGCAGCTGCGATCGCCGGCGCCTCCGGCGAGAATGTCTGGATATAGACCTCGCCCGGCTTCTCGGCACGCCCTGCGCGCCCGCTCACCTGGGCGAGCAGCTGATATGTGCGCTCACTCGCCCGCGGGTCCGGCCGGTGCAGCGAGACGTCGGCGTTCAGCACTCCGACGAGCGTAACGTTGGGGAAGTCGAGACCCTTCGCGATCATCTGCGTGCCAAGGAGGACGTCCGCCTTCCCTGCGCGGAACGCGGAAAGGATGTCGTCGTGCGACATCTTGCGAGATGTCGAGTCGGCATCCATGCGCAGGACATGCGCGTGCGGGAAGCAGCGCAATAGCGCAGCCTCGGCGCGCTGCGTGCCGATGCCGGTGTAGCTGAAGTCCGTGCCATGGCATTCGGGGCAGCTCGTCGGCACATGCATCCAGCCGCCGCACACGTGGCAGCGCAGGCAGTTGTCGGCGCGGTGGTAGGTGTACGGCACCGAGCAGTCGGGGCATTCCGCCACCCAGCTGCACGCGGGGCACTCCAGCACGCGCGAATAGCCGCGCCTGTTGAGAAAGAGTATCGTCTGCTCGCCGTTCGCGAGGCGAGAGTGGATCGCGTCAAGAAGCTGCATCGAGAAGATCGGCAGGTGGCCGATGCGCGCCATCTCGTCCTCCATGTTCACGAGATGGACCGCAGGCAGCGCGCGCCCGGCTACGCGCGAGGGCACCGATGCGAGGACGTACTTGCCTGTCTGCGCGTTGCGCCACGACTCGAGCGACGGCGTGGCGCTTCCCAGCACCACGCGCGCCCCTTCCAGACGCGCACGCACCACGGCGACGTCGCGCGCGTGGTAGCGAGGCGTCTCCTCCTGCTTGTATGACGGGTCGTGCTCCTCGTCCACGACAATGAGTCCGAGGTTCCTGACTGGCGCGAACACGGCGCTGCGCGGTCCCACCACGACGCGAGCGGCGCCGGTGCGGATGCGATGCCACTCGTCGTAGCGTTCGCCGTCGGACAGCGCCGAGTGCAGCACGGCCACACGCTCGCCGAAACGACCAGCGAACCGGCGCACGGTCTGCGGGGTGAGAGATATCTCCGGCACCAGCACGATGGCGCCTTTCCCTTCGTCCAGCATCTGCGCAATGGCCTGGAGGTATATCTCGGTCTTGCCGCTGCCAGTGACTCCATGCAAGAGGATAGGGCGATTGGTGAAAGGTGAAGGGTGAAAGGTGAAGGGTGAAGGGTGAGCTTGCGCTATGCTCTGTGAAACGGGATTGCCGACGACTCCGTCAAGGATGGTGGCGAGCGCAGAAGACTGCAGGTCATTCAGCGGCAATGGCTTTGTAGGGAGGACGTTGCGGCCGGCAAGCGGGTCGCGCCGCGCCATGCGCGGCTCGATGGATAGCGCGCCCTTCGCCGCAAGCCCGCGCAGCGTGGCTGGCGTCGTCTTGAACTCGCGCACCAGCTGCTGCATCCATCCGCCGCCCACGCGCGCGATCTCGGAAACGAGTTGACGCTGCCTCTGCGTCAGTTCACCACCGCGAAGCGCGGCGGAAACGTTTGCGGCGCGCCCCGCGCCGCCAGGAACCACCTCCACGTACAGCAATTCCTTGGCGCGAGCGCCAGGCTTCAGCACGGCTGCCGGAAGCGCGGCGCGGAGAGTCGTCTCGATCGGCGAGGCCGTGTAGTCGGCAATCCACCGCACCAGCTTCAGGAGCGCCGGAGAGAAGAACGGCGACTCGTCCTCTATCGCGAGGATCGGCTTCGTCTTGAACTCGGGGGCCTCGTCCGTCGTCGCGAGTGCGAAGCCACGCGCGACTCGTCCCCCGAATGGAACACGGAGAAGCTGCCCGACGAGCAGCTTCTCCGCGAGTCCGACCGGCACCGAATAGGTGAAGAGCCGGTCGAGAGCCAGATCGATGGCTACAGAAACGTACAACGACTTAGAGATCCATGAACTTCATCTGGTTCTTCAGGTTCGAGTTGTCAAAGCCCTGGCGGTTGAAGATGACGTTGAGCTTCGAGTACTTGGCCTGAATCACCTGCGAGGCGCCGCCCTTGCGGACCAGCACCCACGCCTTGTTGCCGAAGGGCTGGGGATAGGAGCCCTTGCCGACCTCGATCGGGGTCGTGGACTGGCCGTCATACGTCGACAGGCTTCCGCTCAGCGTCGTGTAGTCGACGTTGCGGGAAACGAGAACGGGGATCACGTCCTCAACCTCGTCCTGGACGTTCTGCGCGATGACCCACGCGATGTTGGCCGGCTTGAGGTCCTTACCTGTCATGCCAGGAACGCCAGCACCGGACAGCACGCCGATGTCCGCCTTCACGAAAGGCTGCCACTCGTTGCTTCCGTAGTGCTCCATGTCGAACAGATACTTGAAGAAGTCGGTGGTTGTCGTGGCACCGATCAGCTTCTTGTCGTCCTCGTCCAGTCCTTCGGTGTCGGTCTGGGGCCAAACCTTCGCGAGACCGGCGCCCTCACGCTCCGTGTTCGTCTGGGTGATGCCCACAAAGAGATTGCGTCCTCGCATGGCCATGGCGGACGTGTTCGCGTTCAGCATCGCCGACGAGATGGCCGGGAAGAGCGCGCCCATGAGAATACCGAGAATGCCGATGACTACCAGCAGCTCGACGAGTGTGAAACCATTTGCTTTCTTTTTCATTTTGATGTCTCCTTGTGGAACGTTTGACGCAACTATTATCTCACATCCGCGCCCAACGCGCAAGTGGCTTTTCAAAAAAGTGAAAGAAATGATATACTGCCCACATGACACCAGTTCCAAAGACATCCGTTTCCCTGCTGAAGGACATCTCCGACGGCACCGCATCCGTGCGCTGGACCGAGTTCTACAGGCGGTACGAGCCCGCCATGCGCGCTTTCCTGCGCGAGCGGTTCCCTTCCGTGGAGGCGGACGACGTAATCCAGGAGACGCTGCTGGCCCTCATGAAGGCCATGCCTGAATACCACTATACGCCAGACAGCAAGGGGCACTTCCACAACTACCTCATGGGCATTGTGAAGCACAAGGCCCTCGACGCCATACGGCGCAACGCGTCGCTTTCCAGCCTTCGGTCGGACCTAGCGCAGGAGGAAGGCTTGCGCGTCGCCGCCCCCGAGGAAGACGACTCCTGGAAGATGGCCGCCATGGAGGCCGCGATGGAACAGTTGATGTCTGACGACTCCATCACCGCCAGCACGCGCGAGGTATTCCGCCACGTGGCGCTTATGAGCGAGTCCCCTGAGGACGTGGCACTGCAGTTCGGCATCACCCGCAACAACGTCGACCAGATCAAGAGCAGGATGATAAGCAAGCTCTCCTCGCTCGTCTCGTCAATGACCGCCTAGCGATAGCGAAGCAGCATCTGCGCGCGCTTGTTGTCCTGCCGCGCCGCACGGTAGAGCCACATCTCGCCACGTTCCTCGTCGGCCTCGACGCCAAGCCCCTCAAGGTAGCATTCGCCGACGAGCGTCTGCGCCGGGGCATGCCCACGCAACGCCGCCTTCATTGCAAGGTCGAATCCCTTCGCGAGGTCCCTCTCAACGCCAAAACCGTTCAGGCAGCAGAACGCGAGGTCTGTCATCGCGCCAAGGTTCCCCTGCTCTGCGGCCTTGCCGTACCAGTCCGCCGCCTCCTCGATATTCTTCTCGCATCCCCATCCCCGGAAAAGACACAGCCCAAGCGAAGCCTGCGCGTCCGCGTTGCCGCCACTCGCCGCCAGGCGGTACCATGAGACGGCCACCTCTCGGTTTGTCTCTGCGCCGCGTCCGTAGAAGTACGCCTCTGCCACCGCGGTCTGCGCAACCGCGTCGCCGGCCTCTGCCAGCGGCATCATCCGAGCGAGGTAGTCGACGTCCCCCTCGTCGGGCTGCTTTCCGTATTCGACTTCTTCAGTCTCGGGTTTCGTCGGTCCCTCGTCCGCATTGCCTTGCTCGCCTGGCTTCTCTTCCGCACTGTACTGCGTATTCGCCTTTTCCGGCACGGGCTGGGGATCGCGGACAAGCGCGAACGCCACGCCGGCGACTGCGAGCAGCACCCCCGCCACGCACAGGATCAGCGGACGATGCCGGTGGCGGATCGCCGCCGCAAAGTCATTCGCGGTCGCATATCTGTCTCCTGGCTGCGCGCGCGTCGCACGCCGTATGATCGGCTTGACGTAGTACGGCGGCATGCCCTCGTAGAAGAAGCTCAGAAGCTTGCCAAGTGCAAAGATGTCGCTCTGGACCGACCACTCGCCCTTAAGCAGCTGCTCCGGCGCGGCGAAGTCCAGCGTCCCCACGCCCACGGGCTTTCCGTCGACGACCGATATTCCCTTCGCATGCCGTCCTATCGGATCAGGTCCGGTGCCGCGCCGCTTTATGAGCCCAAGATCGATCAGCACGGGATCGCCGTTCATCCGCCTCAGGATGTTGCCGGGCTTGAGGTCGCGATGGACGTATCCGGCGTCGTGCAACATGTGCACCGCCTTGGCGACCTTGTTCATGAATCGTGGAACATCCGCGCGCGGCATCGGATCGGGCAGCGGCTGCAAATACTCCATCACGTAGTACGGCGAGCCGTTGACTGTTCCCGATCCATGAAATTGCGGAAGCGCTGGCAAGGACAGATAGCGTATCGCGTCCTCCTCAGCGAGGAAACGCTCCTTCAGCCCGCGCGAGGCGTCAACAAGCAGCTTGAGCGCGCCCTCGTGACCGAAGCGGACGTTTTGCACGCGATAGACTTCGGCAGAAAGCCCCGCCCCAAGGAACACCCCCACTCGCCATTCCCCAACGACGGTGCCACGCGCCAGCCGGCCGCGCACGCCATGCTCAGGCGTGCGCGAGGCCAGCCATCTCTCAACCGCCGCGTCCCCCATGTTCGAGTTCCTTGACGAGGGCGGGCAGTATCTCGAAGAGGTCGCCTACGATCCCGAGATCGGCCACGCCGAAGATCGGCGCGTTCGGATCGGAGTTGACGGCGATTATGGTGTCGGCGCCACGGATGCCTTCCAGATGCTGGATGGCGCCCGAGATGCCAAAGCATAGGTAGAGCTTCGGCGCGACGGTCTTGCCCGTCTGCCCAACCTGGCGCGCGACCGGCGCCCAGCCGGCGTCCACGCAGGCGCGCGAGCAGGACACCTCGCCGCCAAGCAACTCGGCCAAGCGGAAGAGCAGCTTGAAGTTGTCCGCGCTCTTGAGCCCACGCCCACCAGAGACGAGGATGTCGTGCGCCGCGATGTCGATCGCGTCCGGATCGCGTACCGTCTTGACGAGCTTCGTCTGCGGCGCGATGAGCTTCAGCGCCTCCAGCAGCACCAGCCCCTTCCGCGTCGGATCAGGCGGAGCCTTCTTGAAGACCTTCGGGCGCACCGTGGCCATCTGCGGACGATGGTTCGGCGTCATGATGGTGGCCATGATGTTGCCGCCGAACGCGGGACGGGTCTGGTGCAGCAGCATCTGCATGGCACCAGTGTCCTTGTTCTTCGTCTCCTCGACCTTGAGCATCGTGCAGTCAGCCGTGAGGCCCGTGCGCACCTTCACCGCCACGCGCGCGAAGAAGGCGCGCCCCACCGCGGTGGCACCCGCGAGGATCACTTCTGGCTTGTGCTTCTCTACGAGCTGCGCCACGGCGTCCACGTACACGTTCGCCTCGTAGTCGGCGAGCGCAGGATCGTCCACCTTGTACACGACGTCCGCGCCCGCTGCGATCAGGCTCTGCTCCAGCTCGGGCTTGAGGCCGTGCCCGAGGAGAATGGCGGCCACCTGTGCGTCGCCGCCGCGCTGCGCCTTCAGCTCCAGCGCCTTCGCGAGCAGCTCGAATGCAACCTCGGCGATGACGCCGCCTGTCTGCTCGGCGAACACCCAGATGTTCCTGTAGGAATCGAGGTCTGCAGTGCCGTAGATCTCCTGCTTCACCTCGCTGATTGCCTTGAACGGGCACGCCGGGATACACGCAAAGCATGCCTTGCAAGCTGCAGGATCCACTTCCGCAAGCTTCCCGGCCTTGTTTGCGCCGGGCGCATCCACCATCTTGAGCGCGCCGAAGCCGCAGCCCTTCACGCACTTCGTGCAGCCCTTGCACTTCGCGGGATCGATGGAAATCGGTGCATCAGCCATGTTACTTCACCAATCCTTTCTCCGCAAGGAACTTCGCGATCGCCTTCGCGCCCGCGGCCGCGTCGCCGCGCGCGTCTACCTTTTCTCCACCGCCCTTCACCGGCGGAGGAAAGATCGTCACCACCTTCGTCGGCGAGCCCTTGAGGCCGATACGGATCGGATCTGCGGCGATGGACTTCTCGTCCAGCACCGTGATGTCGGACTTCGCCGCGCGCATCGCGCCAGCGAGCGGCGCGAAGCGCGGCACCGACGCCTCCTTCAGCACCGTCATCACGGCCGGGAACTTCCCCTCGATCACATGCTCGCCGTCGTCCATGATGGTGGTGACGGCAAACGACGGGGAAACCCCGGTTTCCCCGCACCCCTTCAATAAGGATATAGTTTTTACGTAAGTCACCAGCGGCACCCCGAGGAACTCGCTCACGCCGGGGCCCACCTGCGCCGTGTCGCCATCGATCGCCTGCTTGCCGAAGAGCACAAGGTCTGGAGTCTCGCCGCCGCAGGCCTTCTTTATCGCCATCGCCAGCGTGTATGACGTGGCCAGCGTGTCAGCGCCGCCGAAGGCGCGGGACGACACGAGGAACGCGTCGTCCGCGCCGCGCGCGAGCGCCTCGCGCAGCACCGCCATCGCCTGGGGCGGGCCCATCGACACCACCGTCACGTGCGCCCCCGCCTGGTCCTTCAGGCGGAGGGCCTCCTCCAGGGCATACTCGTCGAACGGGTTGACGATGGACTCCACGCCCTCACGCATGAGCGTGTTGGTCTTCGGGTTGATCCGGACGTTCGTGGTGTCCGGCACTTGCTTTATGCAGACGACGATGCGCATTGCCTACTTCTCCACGCCGAAACGGTATTCGGTGTGCGACTTGAACGTATCCCCCGGCTTCAGCACGGTAGACGGGAAATCGGAACGGTTCGGCGAGTCGGGCGCATGCTGCGTCTCGAGCGCCACGCCCGCGAACTGGCAGAGGTGCCTGCCCGCAGCCTTCGCGGGAACGGCATCGGTCATGTTCTGTGCGCCGTACATCTGCATGCATGGCTCCGTTGTCCAGATCTCCATCGTGCGGCCCGAAGCCGGATCGCGCATCTTGACGGCCTGCTTAAGCTTGCCGGCCTCGCCGCGCAGCACGAAGTTGTGGTCGTACCAGTTGTCCATGGCCGCGAGCGACTTGTCCGCCTTCATGAGGTCGGCCTTCGCTCCGATCGGACGCAGCTCGGTGAAGTCGAAGCCGGTGCCTTTCACGGGCGCGTTCTTCGTCGGAATGAGGCCTGGGGTCGTCTGCGTGTACTCGTCGGCAAAGATCTGAAGCTCCTGCTTGAGCACGTTGCCGCTCGACTCGCCCGCGAGGTTCCAGTAGGAGTGGTGCGTCGGGTTGATGACCGTGGTCTTGTCGGTCGTGGCCTCGTAGTCGATCGTCCACACGTTGTTCGGCAGCACCTTGTACGTGACCTTGCACGTCACGGTGCCGGGGAATCCCATCTCGCCGTCCTTCGAGACGTATGTGAGCTCGAGCCCCTGGACAGGCCCCATGCGCAGCGGACGAGCCTTCCACACCTTCTTGTCCCAGCCCTCGGGACCGCCATGGAGGTTGCAGTGGCGCTGCGTGGTCTCGGTCTTCTTGTCCTCGTTGATCGGCAGCTGGTACTCCTGGCCGTCAAGCTTGAACTTGCCGTCCGCGATGCGGTTGCCGTAGCGCCCGATGAGCGTTCCCATCGAGAAGCCGAGCGTCTCATACTCGCCAGGCGTGTTCCAGCCGAGCGTAACGTCGGCAAGGTTGCCATACTTGTCCGGCGCGTAGCAGCGCACGAGACGGCCACCATAGTCCGTGATGTCGAGAATGATTCCGCCAAGGCCCTTGAGACGGTAGATAGTCGTCTCCTTGCCGTCCGCCAGCTTGCCAAAAGGCCTCGCCTCGATGCCTCCGCGCATACCGCGCATCATATGGGGCCGACGCTCCATGCGCGCCCGCTGTAGCCTCTCGGCTCTCTGAGCGTCAATCTTGGACCCATCGGCCTTCGGAGCCTGTGCCGACACTTCCTGCGCAATGCAGGCGATTCCGCACGCTGCGGCCAATACTGTTGTCATCAGTTTGTTCATTGTTTTTCCTTTCTGTTTGTCCATTGCTTGTCAAATGCTGTCGGTCATCCTTTGAAGATCACGAACTTGCGGATGAAGAAATTTACCAGGAACGAGACGACAACCTCTACCACCACTGCCAGCGTCGTCATCAGCCCGAACCCCAGCTCCACGTACCAGCGGAACTTCCCGGGCTTGAACACGAACCAGCGGTTCATCAGCCAGCAGAAGACGTTCGCCACGACGAACCCGATCGCCGTGGCCGCCGACGCTAGCATCCCGCGCGAGGCGTACCACGCCTCATCTCCCGTGAACGCGACCGACGGCAGTCCCAGCAGCTTCACCGCCCAGTCGTCCGCCGTAAGGCACTTCAGGCATGTAGCCGCCAGTACGTAGAATATTCCAGTCTGCACGCATGTGGCCATCACGCCCACGATGCCGTACTTTATGAACTGGGCGAGCGGCCCAGCCTCGTTCGAGAGAATATGTCGGTCTAGTTTCACGGGCGGCAAGTATATCATATTTTACCCCTTGCGCAAATACGGGAGAGCGCGTATCATTTCCGCGTGGACAACACCAGCCATAACGGCGCTCCGCGCCGACGGATCGGACTCGCCGTCTCAGGCGGGGCCGATTCCGTTGCTTTGCTCGCCCTGATGGCAGGCCTGCAGGCCACGCATGGCTTCGACGTAGTGGTCCTGCACGTTGACCACGGCCTGCGCCCAGACTCTGCCGACGACGCCCGCTTCGTCGAGTCTCTCGCCGCAAGCTTCGGCCTGCCCTTCCACGCCTTGCGCACGCGCGTGCGGCGACGCCGAGGCGAGTCCTTGGAGATGGCGGCCCGCCGTGTCCGCCTCGCATTCTTTGCCAGCATGACCACAACCCTCGGCCTCGACGCCATCGCAACCGGCCACCATGCCGACGACGTCGCGGAGACGTTCCTCCTGCGCCTCGCGCGCGGATCCGGTCCAGACGGACTCGCCGGACTCAAGCCTGTCTCGCACGTGGACGGCGTCACATTCATCCGCCCCCTCCTCAACGTGCGCGACGCCGACCTCCGCCGCTTCCTCTCTGAACGCGGCATGGCTTGGCGCGAGGACTCCACGAACGCAGACACCTCAATCCCCCGCAACAACGTGCGCCACGTGATCTTGCCATTCCTCCGCGAACACCTCGACCCGCGCATCACCGAACACATCTGCAAGTCCGCCGCCATCCTGCGCGGTGACCTGCATCGGGAACAGCAGGACAATGGAGATAGCCAAGACAACCAAGACAACCAAGACTCCCAGGATTGTCAGCTGACGCTCGCCATTTGCGAAGCCAAAGGATATTGCCGCCGGCCGGAGGCCATCGGCCAGCTGCCGGCAGTCTGCGAACTGGATCGCAAGGCACTCGCAGGCCGCACGCTGGAATTGCGCACCTGGCGACCGGGCGACCGCATCGCCCCCGTGGGCCTCGCCGGACACAGCCGCAAGCTTCAGGACGTCTTCGTTACCGCAAAGGTACCGCCTGCGGTGCGCGCCTCGCTCCCAATCCTCGCGGACGCCGCCACTGGCGAAGTCCTCTGGATCCCAGGCTACCGCGTGGCCGCCTCGGCCGCCGTCACCTCCCCAACCTCCCCCTCCTGGCGCTTCTCGCTCACCGCTATCGCCAGGTGCCGTCGTCATTGATGGCGAGTATGCCCATCGCCGAGCGCAGCGAAAGCTCGCTCGTGCGCCACTCGACGACTGCCGAGCAGAGGGCGTTCTGCGCAGTAAGTAGCGCGCTCTCGGCCTCCAAGATGTCACGCATCGAGCTGCGGCCAGACTGCATGAAGAGGTCGTTCGACTCAACGCGCTTCTGCGCCACCTTGAACGCCTCCACCTTGTTCTCGTAGAGCGCACGGGCGGCAACAAGATCGCGGTATCCTGCCATCACCTCGTTCTTTATCGAATCCTCTTCCTCCTGCAGCGTTCGGCGGCTCTGCTCCAGCAGGATCAGCGCCTTGCGGTAGGCATTGCGCTCCTTGCGCCTGTCCCACGGCGCGGTGAAGCGCAACTTCGCGGTGCTGGCAACCACGTCGTCCACGCTGTTCTTGTGCTGCCTTCGCTTGGCGTCGTACGACACGCCGCCCTCCACCGTGAGGTCCGCACGCAGCGCGTCGGCCGAGACCATGACCGCACGCTCGGCATCGACCAGGTCGCCACGCGTCACCGCAAGGTCGCGCCTTTCCGTGAGCGCGATGTTCATCGCCTCCTCCTCCAGGGGATAATCGGTGAGCGCGTCCGGCTGCGTGCGAGCCTTCGCTTCCATTGCCGCCTGGAGTTTGGACAGCTCCTCGTCCCGCAGCGCTATCGGCGCCTCTGGCGGAAGTCCAAGCGATATCTTGAAGTTGTCGAGCGCGTTCTCGTAGCTCTTCTTTGTCGTGATGATGGACTGCCGCGCCGTAAGCAGATCGGTGCGCGCCTGGTCCACCTGTATGCGGTCCATGCGGCCAGCCTTGAACATCATCTCCGCGCGCTTCCAGTTCTGCTCTAGGCGAGTGGCGTTCCCTTCCGAGTTGCGCCTGTTCTGAGCGTAGGACAGCACGCTGTAGTACGCCTTCGCAATCGAGAGCGCATACGTCTGCCTGTAGCGCTCGAACGTCAGTATGGCATAGTCCAGGTTGCGCTCCGCCTGCGTGAGAGGCTCGCGCACGATGTCGCGTCCGCTGCCGCGCAGCAGCGGTATGGTCGCAGTAAGGTCGCCCGTCCAGGCGAACGAGTGCCAGTCGTCGCGAATCATCTTCGTCACGTCTATCGCCATGTTACCCGCGAGCGTCGTGCCCTGCTCGAACTTTCGCTTGGCTCCGCCCCCCGCCTGCGCGTAGTCCTTCGTCAGCTCCGGCTTTCCCGTGAGCGTGCCGAGCAGAAAACCGCTGAACGTCGTGTCGAACGCGTAGCTCTCCGTGTCGAGCGTGAGAGCGCGCTGGTAAACAGTTTCCTTCAGCGTCTGGTACTTGCGGTTGTTGCGCGCGCCGATGCGCAGAGCATCCTCAAGAGAAAGGTACGTGACGCCGTTCGACGGCTCGAGCGGCGCGACTCCGTCTATGCGAGGGAACACGGTGTTGGTAACGCCCTGGCGGACCGCCTCAAGCGCGATGCGCAGCGTAAGCACGTCGAGCGGACGCGCCACATTGAATTCGTTCGTCGCGCCGGACTGCTCCCGCCAGCACGCCGTGGCGAGCGCGATGGCCGTCTCGTCCGCGTCCCTCTCGGCCTTTTCCGGCGTGAGACATCCAGAATGCAGGAGTGCCAGCAGCGCCGCGGCAATCGCAATCATGATGTGGCGCGCGCGCATCCTCACTCCTTCCATTCCGCCGCTATCACGGCGTCAGCCCGCGCCCGCACCTCGTTGAGCGTGCCCGTCTTGACGCGGTGCCACAGCTTGAGCGCGTCAAGGTCCGCCACCGTAACACCGTGCCCCCAGTCGTCGTAGAACTGATCGATGTTGCGCGGCACTCCAAGGTCCACGAAGAGCACGTTGCGGTCCGCCACCGCCGAACGCATGTCCGCCGTGACCACGGGCTGCGCGGAATCCACCGCACTCAGCACGATGTCCGCCGCCGCGAGCGCGGCAGGCAGCCCGTCCATGGAAACTACTGTCGGTGCACGGTCTCCGAACCTGCCGACGTCGGGCACCCGCCTGTGGTAAGCCCAGGTCACCTGCGCGCCCGTGCGCGCCAGCGCCTCCACCGCGCCCGTGCCGACCATGCCTGTCCCGATCACGAGGACATGCGCCTTCGCGTCGAGTCCGCCGTGGACGTTCAGGTAGCGCACAGCCACCTGGTCGATCTCCGCCACGTGCAAGAGTCCCTCCACCTCGTGCCGCACGGCCTTAGCCACGCGCATGACCTCCGCGCCGGCACGGCGGATCGACGGCCCCGACCAGCCGTTGGCCGCGGCCTCGTCAAGCGCGTCCTTCATCTGCGAGACTATGTGGTTCTCGCCAAGGAGCGACGACTCCAGGCCAGCCGTCACGCGCACCAGATGGCGGAACGCCTCGAACCCGCGAAAGACGAACTGCTCCTCTTCCGCCAGCCTGTCGAACCCCACAAGACGGCGCAGGAGCGCGATCGTGTCGGGATCCAGCGCCGCCCGCACGACCAGCTCCACGCGGTTGCACGTGTTCAAGATGAAGAATTCGCGCACGCCGCGCACGCGCGCGACGAGCCGTCCGACGGCCAACCGCTCCTCCGACGGCAAATGGTACGGCGCGCGCTTGCGCGAAGGCAGCAGCGCGTCGCTCGTGCCCATTACGACCAGCTCAGATGCCTCGCTGCCGTCCAGCAACGCCGCTATCTCGTTCTTGGCGTCGCGCGCCGCCGCGCAGTCCTGCCCGCTCGTGGACACCGCCACCGCCAGATCGCCCACCCGCACCGTCGCGGGCGTCGTGAAGTCGCCGTCCGCCCAGTTGAGGTCGGCGCAGCAGCACGGCACGTGCGCCGCGCGCGCGTCGTCGAGGACAGCGCGGTTGACGTGCTTGTCGTCCGTGCAGGCGAACACGAGAATGTGCCCCGCCGCGTCGCCGGCACGCCACTCGCGGCGCGTCCAGCCGATGCGCCCGGCCGCCGCCAGCTCCAACAGCTCCTCCACCGCCTCGGGGCATACCAGCTCAACCCCTGCCCCCGCGTCAAGCAGGGACATGACCTTGCGGCGCCCGACCTGCCCCCCGCCGACGACCAAAGCTGGCCGCCCGTCGAGGATCAGGTTTATCGGCACTGTCTGCCGCCGAGGTCTTTCCGTGCGATGCATGCGTAATATTTTACCAAAAATTTGACGCGCCAATGCGCCGCCAATAACACCTGGTCAACGACGCTCCACGAAGAACACCTTGTCGCCAACGCGGCAGCGCGGCGCCTTGAGGGTCGCCCACGTGCCGCGCTCGGCCGACTGCAGTATCTCCTCGTCGCGCCGGAGCTCGTCCACCTCCAGCTCCAGCACGCCCGTCGTCGGGCCATGTATCTGGATGGTGTCGCCCACCGAGATCGCGTGGTCCTGCACCTTCACCTGCGCGATACCCGCCTTGAGGAAATAGTCGATGACGATTCCGATGTGCCGCTTGACAGTCGTCGAGAGCGAGTTCTCCGTGTCCGTGAACTGACCCGCTCCAGGTCGGCCGAAGTAGAGCCCATCGGCGAACTCCCGATGGAACACTTTCTTCACCTCGTGGGTCAGCTCCGCGACGAGCTCCGACGTGTACGTGCCCGCAACCACGGCGTCGACGGCGCGACGATATGCCGCCGTCACGGTCCGCACGTAGTCCGCGTTGCGCGCGCGCCCCTCGATCTTGAAGCTCGCTATGCCGGCCGCCATCAGGCGGTCGATGAAGCCAAGCGAGCAGAGGTCCTTCGCCGACATCACGGTGTGCGCGCCCACCACGAACGAGGTGTTCGACTCGTGGATCGGATTGCCCTCGTCGTCCTCGAAGAAGTCCACCGCCTTCACGAGGAACTTCCGCCTGCATGGCTGGTTGCACTCGCCCCTGCACGCGCTCTTGCCGAAGACGTCGTGGCTCATGAAGCACCTGCCCGACTCCGCGACGCACTGCGCGCCGTGCACGAAACACTCCACCTCGATGGCGCTCTTCGCCACGATGTCCGCCACCTCGGCGAGCGTGCACTCGCGCGCAAGCACGACGCGAGACGCGCCCTGTGCGGCAAGGAACGCGACCGCAAGCGAGTTGGACGTCGACATCTGCGTTGAGACGTGGAACGTCACGCCGTGCCTGCGGCAGAGATCGATCACCCCCCAGTCAGACACGATGAACGCGTCCACGTGCGGCTTCGCCACCTCGATCAGTCGCTCTATCTCCCCCACCTCTCCCTCGAACATGATCGCGTTGAGCGCAAGGTACGCCTTCACCCCCGCCGTCCGGCACCGGCGCGCCACCTCAGGCAGATCCTCCTCCCTGAAGTTGACTCCGCTGCGCGCGCGCATGTTGAACGTACCAAGGCCGAAGTACACCGCGTCCGCCCCTGCGTCGATCGCGGCCTGCAGGCACGTGAAATCGCCAGCCGGCGCGAGTATTTCCGGCCTTCTCATCTCCCCTTCACTCTTCACCTTTCACCACCATTCACCCTTCACCATTCACCCTTCACCATTCACCCTTCACCTTTCACCCTTCACCTTTCACCCTTCACCTTTCACCCTTCACCTTTCACCTCTCAATATCTCTGCAGCAGGTCCAGCATCTTCCTGTCGAGCTTGTGCCCGCGGAAGTTCTCGTACTCCACGTCATCGCGTTCGGAGTCCAGCACGCCGATCGAGCCGCGCAGGTTCCAGAGCGCCCATCCCATGTTGCGCTCCTTCCAGAGGTAGAGGTAATCCTCGAAGATGTCGAGGACGATGTCGTGCGGCGTCATCTTCCACACCCCGAACTCGCCTGCGAAGCAGAACACGCCCTTCTCGATCAGCGGATCCCATTCCTTGAGCATCTTGCGGTAGAGGTATTCCTTCCCCTCGTCCGTGTAGCGCGGCGCGCCGCTCGCGGTCTCCGCAGAGGCGAATCCGCGCTCCCAGCCGAGGAAGTGCTGCGTGAAGTTGCTCGGCACGCTCCACGCCGAATTGAACGGCAGTTCGGCCTTGCGCTGCCCGTCCGGCGAGACGAACGTCAGCCCGCCGAGCTGGAGCCAGTCGCCGCGCGCGGCCACGATCTCGAACCGCGAAACGGCGTTCGTGAAGACGAACGTTTCGTGCCCGAGGTACGAGCCCTGGCGAATGCGCCATTCGGGATAGTACTTCACGCCGCTCCAGCGCGGACTCGTCTCGTCGGGCTTGAGCGTGACCGTGCGCAGGACCTTGCCGTCTGCGGAGAACTTGACCTCTATCAAACCCGACACCTTCCCAAAGGCGACATCCAGCGTACCTGCGGGCAGGTCGCGGATCACGAGCGGACGGCGCATGTCATTCTTGCAGTCGCCCGCCACGATGCCGCTGGGCAGGTCTGCGCGCAGCGGCCACACCGGCTTCGCGGTGGGCGTGCCGACCCACGGCGCAAGGTAGTGAGAGACGCT
>CACXPT010000102.1 GCA_902769585.1 uncultured bacterium | reverse complement strand
GTCACGAACACGTGGATCAACCCGAGCGGCGGCGGATGGTTCGCGTCCGAAAACGTCGTGAGCACGAACGTGCAGGACGAGGTGGAAGTCGTCACGACGAACGTCGTGTACACGAACTGGCTGAATGGTGCGCACTGCATCTCGACGAACGTCGCCTGTTTGCCCCTGTTGAATGGCGCGGATGTCTACGTGGGGAAGGATGAGATGCCCTACATGGGCGGCGTCGTGATGTTCCCGGCGGTGCCAGGCGGGGAACCGACGAACACTTGGTGGATGTCGAACATAGGCGGACACGCCTTCCGTCTACGTACGTCGGCGCTTGGCTACTTCCCCTTCAACATTTCCGGCGGAACCCTCATCATGGGGAGCGGCAGGCTCTGGCATCCTTATGACAACAACGACTACGGTCCCGTGCGGAAGGAAGGCGACGGCATCATCCGCATCTCGACATTCTACAACCAGATTTACGCCCGTCGCGAGTTCCAGGTGGCGGAGGGCAAGTTGATTCCGATGGTGACGGATGCGCTCTTCTGGACGGATGTGCGCGTGACGGATCCCGCCGGGCAGTTCGTCTTCACCAACTACTCGTCGCGCGTTGGCGTCGGTTCGCTCCACAGCGACGTGGGCGGGACGTTCGACCTCGCGGGCAACGAGGTGCTGATGGGCGCGACGGGGCCGGGCGCACTGGAAGTCGGCCTCACGGGCACAGGCGGCGTGACCGCCGTGCTGAGCAGCCTCACGGTCACGAACGTCCAGCCGAACATCGTCTACGGCGCACGCGAGGGCGTGTTGCACCTCGACTCCAAGACGGGCCTTGCCCAACCTTTTGCAAAGTACGACTTCGAGACGTCGCTGACGGCGGACTCTTCGGGGCACGGTCGCAACCTCGTTGTTGGTGGTCCCGTGACTTGGATCGACGACGCGGAGCGTGGCGGCAAGGTGGCGCATTTCGAGGGGACGAGCAATTACGGTGGCAAGCTCGTCGCTACCGTGGCGGGACAGACCGACCTGACCGGCGACACCGACTACACGGTGAGCCTGTGGGCGAAGACGAAGGCGACGCCCGTGGCGAACAACTATCCGACGATGATCTCCATCGGCAGTTCCCAGACCGACAGCCAGATCATCCAGTTCCGGTACAAGGACCAAAATTGCGCCAAGCTGCTGCTCGGGCACTGGAACGGCAATGGCGACTTCACCGATCTTCCAGCCCCCGCGAATTCGGCGGAGTGGCACCACTTCGTCATCATGCGCGAGGGTCAGCGCGTGGGCGTGTGGTGCGACGGCGTGCAGCTGTTCAACAAGTCCGACATGAAGCTGGAGCTCAACTTGCCGGCGACCGTGCAGATCAACCTCGGCTGGCTCGCCGCGAGCGATCGCTTCTTCTGCGGCGACATCGACGACGTGGCGATCTATTCGCACTCCGTGGGACGGACGGGCGTGGCGCGCCTCTTCGCGGGCGAGGAGCCGTTCGCGGCCGGTTCGGTGGCGGCGGCGGGCGAGCCGCTGGAGATTCCAGCAGGGACGAAGCTCCGGACAGAGCTGAACGGGCGCATCCTGCTCGCCGGTTCCCCCGTCATTCCTGTCACGAACATCGTCTGCGACGGCGTGCGCGGTGCGCTCGCGATGCCGTCGGGCGGCACGCTCACGCTGACGGGCGGCGGCACGTACAGCGGCGAGACCATGGGCGCGAATGCCCTCGTGAAGGACGGCGACGGCGAGCTAAAGCTCACGGGCGCGGCCAAGCACACGGGCGGTACGGAGGTGAAGTCCGGACGGCTTACGCTCCTCAGCACGGCCACGCAGCCGACCATCTTCGGCATCTACGACTTCGATGGCGACGACCCCGGCTTCGAGTGGAGCCGGTCTCACCGACGCCTCAGCACACAGAAGGAAGTGACGCGGGAGTGGGATGCGTCCCGCGGATGGGTCGTGCGCCTGCCCGGCACGGCCACCCAGCAGTTGGAGACCACGATCAATTCGCCGGTTCTCTCGGGCGACACGGACTACACGGTCAGCGTGTGGGCGAAGCCAGATTCGGACGCGCCAAACAACGCGACGTTCGTCTCGGTCGGCAAGGAGGGGAATTTCCAGGAGATCGTCTTCCGCTATCAGAACGCCGTATCGGGCGGGAAGGTCGTCCTGACGCACTGGGGTACGACGCTCGACTTCACCGGCATCTCCACCGTGGCGAATCCCGCCGGCGCGTGGCACCACTACGTGGCCGTGCGAAAGGGAACGACGTACACCGTCTACTGCGACGGCGTGCAGACATGGACGCAAACTAAAGCCCAGGCGCTTGGCATCCCGCAAGCGAAGGACGTGTGCATCGGCCGTCAGGTCAACAAGACGGACCGGCAGTTCAAGGGGCTGCTTGACGACGTGCGCATATACGCGCAGGCGCTCGACGAGTCGGACGTGCTTCGCCTCTACGCGGGGCGGGATCCCGTCGGGGCTGCGCGCGGCGAAGCGCCGGACACGTTCGCGCATGTGCCCGCGCCCGTCTTGCATTACGCCTTTGAAGACGCCTCCAACCTCGGCAAGGATTCCGCTCCGGGCGGTGCGCACCTGAAGAAGGTCGGCGGCGGAACGCTCACGCAGGTCGACTCTCCGCTTGGCGGCAAGGCTCTCAAGTTCGGAGCCCGGCTTGAGAGTACGACGTTCCCGGAGGCGATTCCGTCAAACGGACGGCCCTTCACCGTGTCGCTGTGGGTGCAGGGATCCCCTTTTGACGACCGGACGAAGATCGAAGAGCTCAATACATTCCATTCGCCGTCGTTCATTTGCTGGGGCAACCCCACGGCGTCTACGATCGGCTGCATGCTCTCCTGCGACCACCACGACTATAACTGGAAAAGCGTGCGCTATTACGTGAAGCCAGTATCAGGCGGTGCAAAGGACGTCCTTCTGGAGAACTCGCTCGCAGGGCTCTTTCTCTCCGAGCCGGACTTGCGCTGGCACCATCTGGCGCTTGTCTACGACCCCGTCCGTGGCGTCAATGTTTACGTGGACGGCGAGGACGTGAGCGGGAAGAACGCGAGCGGCGCGTTCGACTACGATTCCTGCCGTAACGGCGGTGTGTTCTACCTCGGCGCGAAGTCGTCGGCGCCGGGGGCGACGTTCAAGGGCTGCCTCGACGAGGTGAAGGTGTTTGACAAGGCGTTCAACATCCCGCAAGTGCGCGCCGTCATGCGCGCGGACGCCGGAGCGCTGCGCGTGCTGCCTGCGGGCGGCGCGGTGGCGGTGGACGCCGGGGCGACGCTGGAGGTGAACGGCACGGACGAGTCCTTCGGCTCGCTCACGGGCGCGGGCACGCTCGACCTTGCGAGCGGGCGCCTCGCGATTACGGCCACCAATACCTTCGCGGGTACGCTCGCGGGCGACGGCACGCTCGTGCTGCCTGCCGGGGCGGAGCTGACGCTCGGGCAGAACCCGACGAACTTCACGGGTTACTTCGAGATGGCGGGCGGCGCGCTCGTGCTGCCGGAAGGTGTGACGTCCATACCGGCCACGTTCCGTCCGCTCACGGTCGATCCGGCGGCCAGCGCTGCCTATCCGGGTGACGTGGAGATCCTCGACGGCACGGCGCTCACGGTCTCGGACGCGAACAAGGGCCCGTTCGTCTCCACGCCGCGCAAGGTCATAGTCTGCGGCGGCGGCACGGTGACGCTGCCGTCGCCGACGGCCACGGGCACGTGGGTGATCGGCCAGGGCGCGGAGGTGGTCGACAACTGCACGGGCGACCTTGCCGCGCGCTGGACGGTGACGAATCTTGCCCCTAACTGCCACGCGCATTTCAAGGCAGAGGATGGCATGTTCTCTTGCACGGTCTTCGGGGCCGGCACGCTGATGATCTTCCGCTGAGCTGAGGCCGAAGTTATATTGGACGATTTGTTCGCAGGGTAGTCCCTCCGAATTTGGGAATCATCTCTTGTTCAACCATTCTCTAAAGAATGGATTGGTGAAGCGCCAGGTTCCAGAATGTTCGTAAATGATTTCGTCGGCCGACAGGCGAGTGAGGGCGCGCGTCACGGTGCCGACGTTGCGAATGCCGCAGTCGGACATGAAATCCCCTGAGAATGGTCTGATGCTCGGCGTGCGGGCAATGCCTTTCAATACGGCGGCCTGGATAGGCGTGAGGTGTGCAAGCATGGGGCCAAATGCCTTCTCCTCGCGTGCAAAGACAAGTCGAAGCCCAGCGTTGATCTCTGCGTTGCCGATGGTGTCTCCGTTCCGCGTGGCAAGCCAAATCGTCTCGCAGAGTTCCTGCACGTCACCGGAGATGCCGCCCGCAATCTCAAGGATACGGTCCAGTGCGGCGTCCGATACGTTGCGGCGGGCGGCCTTGAAACGTGCCGAGAGGAACTTTTTGAAGTCGTCAGGATTTATTGCGCCGACACTGAACGACGTTGCGGACTTGTAGAAAGGGCTCTTGGGGGAGTCGAAGATTTCGTGCATCCGATTGCGGACGCTGCCAAGAAAGACATGAGGCGTCATGTTCTGGAACTGGATTTTCGCTCGGAGGCGTGCGAGAAGGATGTCGGCCTCATCCAGTTCGAGGATGTCCTGGAATTCGTCGAAGACAACGCAAAGACGGCGTTTCCCGGCGTGTGCTGACAGCATGTCCATCACCTCTTCAACAGAGGCAACCGTGTTGGCGGACTTCGCATCGACCGTCAACTGCGGTGCCCCCGTGTCGCGGTCAATCGTCAATACCGGGCGTAGGTTGGCTATCAGTTGCGCTGTCCTGCGAAGAAAACTGGTGCGGCGGTCAAGAGTCGAAACGGCAGAGACGACACGGCGGCAGAACTCCTCAATCGTTTTCACGCAGTAGAGGTCCACATACACGAGCGCCATGCCGCGTATCGTGGAGATCGTCTCGTGGACAAACGAGGTCTTGCCCATGCGCCGTTCTCCTTGAACGACGACATTGAGTCCCGACTCGACAAGCTGTGAGAACTGGCGGGCAAGTTCTGGACGTGGACAGTAGTTCTCCCCGTCCACGACCATCCCGTATTTGAAGAAAGACATCTGGCATCTCCTGGTTATGTGACGCCGAGGATTATACCAAACTGCATAACGCATGTCAGTATAATATCGTGACAAACTGAAAATCTTTTTTGGGGGTGTCGGGTGCGGCAGCAAACGGCATCTGATTCTTTTCTCCCCATGCGGACCATGGATTGTGTATAATGGTGCGCATGGAAAACAAGGTCTCTGCTTCCGGGCGGACGGGCATATCCCGCCGTTCGTTTCTCGCACGGGCTGGCAGCGCGGCGGCGTTGCCGTGGCTGGTGCCGGCATCCGCGCTCGGGCGCGATGGCGCCGTGGCCCCCTCCAACCGCATCGTCATGGGTGCAATCGGCCTCGGCAATCGCGGCACCGGCGACCTGCGCAGCTGGGTGCTGCCGGAGAAGGATGTCCAGTTCGTCGCCATCTGCGACGTGCGCAGGGAACGTCGCGATGCGATCAAGGGCATCGTCGACAATCACTACGGCAACACCGACTGCGCGCAGTACATCGACATGAAGGAGCTTCTCGCGCGGAAAGACATCGACGCCATCCTCACCGCCACGGGCGACCGCTGGCACGCCGGCGTCTCCATCGCCGCCATGCGCGCGGGCAAGGACGTCTACACCGAGAAGCCCGCGTCGATGACCGTGCGCGAGGGACAGGCCGTGGTGGCGGCCGCCGCCAAGCACAAGCGGGTCTACCAGGCCGGTATGCAGCGCCTCAGCGAGCCCAACTTCGTAGTGTGCAACGAGCTCGTGCGCCTCGGCCGCCTCGGCGAGGTCAAGACCGTCTACGCCCACCTCGCGCCCGGCGGTGATGTGAACCGCGAGCGCCGATGGCTGCCCGCCGAGCCCGAGCCGCCGCGCGAGGAGGTGGACTGGGACGCCTGGCTGGGGCCATGCGCGTGGCGTCCGTACAACAAGGCCTACCTGCACGGCGCGTGGCACCGCGACCACGATCTCTACACCGGCATCATCGGCGAATGGGGATCCCACACGTTCGCGCAGTGCCACGACGCGCTCGGCATGGAGGGGTCGTCCCCTGTGTTCTATCCGTGCCTGAACACGCCCATTCCGGACGGCCTGCGCATGCGCTTCGCGAACGGCGTGGAGATGGTGGCCGTGCAGCGCGGCTGGCGCGGCACATGCGGCGTCCGGTACGTGGGCACCGAGGGGTGGGTCTCGTGCGCGGACGGCTACACGATGCCCGAGGCGTCGCGTCCGTCACTGCTTGCCGACTACCAGAAGATCCTCGCCGACTACTGCGTGCGGACCGGCTACACCGGCCAGAACCACCTGCGCCAGTTCCTCAACTCGGTGAAGACGCGCGCGAAGACAGTCGCCAACCCTGTGATGATGCATCGCTCGATGACGACTGTCCACTGCGCCAACATCGCCCAGTGGCTCGGGCGCGACATGACTTGGGATCCGGTGAAGGAGGAGTTCGTCAACGATTCCGAGGCCAACCGCATGCTCTCCCGCGCCCAGCGCGAAGGATGGCAGATAATCTAGTGAAAGGTGAAGGTAAAAGGTGAAGGTGATAGGTGAAGGTGAAGGGTGAAGAGATGAAGAGTGAAGCGATGAAAAAAATATTGGTGACATGCGGCTTGGTTGCGCTGGGTGCGATGGCCGCTGAGCTGAAGCAGCCCGCGTTCCGCATGAGCGAGCCGGAACTGCTCGCGGTGCTTAAGGAGAACGGCCTAAACGACAAGGTCACGGCCTGCCAGGAACTGTGCCACAAGGGCACGGCCGCGTGCGTTCCCGCGCTCGCCGCGCTGCTCGCCGACGCGACCGAACCGCCGCTCTTCCATGCCGCGCGCTACGGTCTGCAGAACATCCCCGGCCCTGAGGCCGAGGCCGCGCTTGTCGCCGCGCTCGCGAAGGTGAAGGACGCGAAACGCCGCGCCGCGCTTGATGCCTCCCTGCGCATCCGCAAGGAGCCGGTGGCGCCGGGCTACGTCGGCGCTTCCGCCGCGATAACCGCGTTCCCTCCGAAGACCGCCGTGCAGAAGGGCGACCTCTCCGTCGTGCCCGCGCTCGTGGATGCGGCGCTGGGGTCGGGCTTCGAGGCCACACTTGCCCGCCGCCAGCTCGTCGGGTTCCCGAACGACGGTGTCGTCGAGAAGCTGCTCGCGCTCGTCGACGGGCCCGATTCCAAGAAGGCCCGCCTCGCCGTTGGCGTGCTGGGCGACCGCCGCGTGCGGTCCCTGCTGCCGCGCTTCGTGGAGCTCGCGCGCAAGACGAAGGACGCTGGCCTGCGCGCCGAGGTGTTCAGGTCCTTCGCCACGCTCTGCGATCCGGCCGACATGCCGCAGCTGCTTGCCTTGCTGAAGGAGTTCCCGAACGAGGACCGTCTTGCGGGCTCCATCATCCGTATTGCCACGCGCTCGTTCGAAGCGGACGATGCCAAGGTCACCGTGATCAAGGCCCTGTACGGCTATTTCGGCCCCGATGCCGTCACTGGGGCCGACGGCAAGCCCGTTGCGCGCCCGGTCGTAGACGTCATGGACATGGTATGTTCGCTTGTCGATGGCGGTTCGCGTTCGATCATGTCGGGCAACCGCCTGGCGGGACGCGGCGGCTTCGCGCGCGACCCCGCTCCGGGCAAGGTCAAGGAGCTCCATCTCACGTACCGCATCGGCGACGGACCGGAGGTCTCGACCATCACGCAGGAGAACGGCGAGGTCCACCTCACGGGAACGCGTCTGCCGGACGCCGTGGCGAAGCCGATCGTGTCTGCCGCGCAAGCGGCGAAAGGCGACGAGCGGGCTGCGCTCGTGCGCATTCTCGACACGCTCGACCGCCGCGGCTCCGTGCCCGGTGCCGATGCCGTGCTGTTCCATCCGATCTTCAACGGGCGCGACCTCGCCGGCTGGAGCCAGCAGGACGGGTACTTCTCGGTGCGCGACGGCGTGATCGTGGGCGAATCCACGAAGGAGCGCCTCTGCAAGCCCAACCATCATCTCGTGTACACGGCAAAGGAACTGTCGGACTTCGAGCTGCGCGCCGATTTCCGTCTCTCGAAGGGCGCAAACAGCGGCATCCAGCTGCGCTGCCTCGCACAGTTCGTCGGGGACAACGGCTACCAGGCGGACATGAACGGAGGGGGCAACTACGTCGGCTTCCTCTATCACCCTCGCCAGCATCTCGTCGGCGAGCGCGGGGCGGACGTGGTGATCGACGCTGCCGGCAAGAAGCAGGTCACGCGCTTCGCGGACGGCGCGGCGCTCCAGAAGCTCTACCGCACGGAGCAGTGGAACGACATCCGCGTCAAGGTGAAGGGGCGTACGATCACGGTGTGGATCAACGGCGTGCGCACCACCTCCGTGGAGGATCCGCGCCTGGAGTTCTTCCCAGCGAAGGGACATGTCGCCCTGCAGCTCCACCAGGGGCCGCCCATGAAGGTAGAGTTCCGTAACATCAGAATAAAGGAGTAGCCATGAAACTTCAGCTCAATCGCGAATATGCCATGCGCCACCTTGGCGTGGCCGTTCTCTTCCTCGGCCTGTGCGGCTGGTTCCTGTACGACGGCGCGATCACCTATCCGAAGATGGACGACACCGCGTTCAGCGAGCAGATCCTTCACGGACGCGACAGGCAGGGCGACTTCGACAAGCTCAAGAAGGAGGCCATCAACCGCCAGTACCAGTTCGCGGGCATCTGCGGCATCGCGTCGTTGCTGATCGCCCTCGGCGTCGGGCGGTGCCGCATGCAGACGCTCGAGTGGGACGACGAGAAGATGTGCGGTTCGCTCACTGGAGGCAAGCCGCTCGCGTTCTCCGACGTGAGCGGAGTCGACGACCGCCGATGGGAGAAGAAGGGGATCCTCGTCGTCTACGCGAATGACGGCCGCCGCTTCACGCTCGACACCTGGCACCACGCCGGAGCGAAGGAGCTGGCCGAGAAGATCCTCAAGCGATAGGAGGGATGAACATGAAGAAATCCTTGTGCGCAGGCGCGCTGCTGCTGGCGGCTGGAACGGCATGGGCCATCGAGGTCGGTCCGTTCGTTGATCCATCGAAAGAACACCGTCCAGAGACGTGGTTCCACCTCATAGGCGGCAACGTGGCGAAAGGCGGCCTGGCGGCCGATCTCGACGCGGTGGCGTCGGCTGGCATCTCCGGCATCCAGCTCTTCCACGGGCAGTTCGGCGGACCGTGGCCGGGCGTCTCGCCGCAGATTCCCTGTCTGAGCGCTGACTGGGACGACCTCATCCGCTTCGCCGCCGACGGCTGCGCGGCGCGCGGCCTTTCGTTCAAGATGCAGAACTGTCCCGGCTGGTCGATGAGCGGCGGGCCGTGGATCGCTCCGTCGAACGCGATGCGCAACCTCACCTACTCGCGCACGGACGTGACGGGCGGCAAGCCCGTGAGACTGTCGCTGCCCGTTCCTGACTGGCAGATGGAATCGCGCCTTAAAGCGGAAGACCTCGACTACCGCGACCTCTTCGTGCTCGCGTTCCCGACGCCAGCCGGCGACACGCCGGGATTTCATGAGACGAAGCCGAAGGAGCGCACGGACAAGGACGGCGTGCTGAAGCTTGTCTACCGCTTTGACAAGCCGATGGCGTTCCGTTCCGTGGAGTTGCCGTCGCCGCGACAGATGAACCACGACTGGGCGTACGATCCAGGCGTGACGGTCTCGGTCCGTGGCGTTTCGGCGGAAGTGCCGCAAGGCTGCTGGCAGGATGGCGTGCCGTTCACGATGGCGTTGGGCGACATGCCGCCGTCCGCGGAATGGACTGTGGAGATCAAGCACGCGCATCCGGTCAACGTGTCGTTCGTGCGGTTCCGCACGGGCGCGCGCCTCCACAACTGGGAAGGCAAGGCCGGTTGGGTGCTGCGCGGACTGGGAGGGTCGCGCTCCTGCGCGACCGCCGCCGAGACGGCGGCTCTCCATACGGACGCGCAGGAGCGCGTCCCTCCCGTGTATGTCCGCAGCGACGCGGTGCTGGACCTGACGGACAATTTCAAGGACGGCACGCTCGAGTGGACACCCCCCGCAGGCGCATGGACCATCCTGCGCATCGGCCACGTGAACAACGGCACGCGCAACGGCCCTGCGCCGAAGGAGGCGACGGGCTGGGAGTGCAACAAGATGGATCGCGCCGGCATCGACGCGCACTTCGCCGCCTACATCGGCCGTCTCGCCAATGGGCCTCTTGCCGGCGGCAAGCTGAAGGGCTTTGTGGTGGACAGCTGGGAGTGCCGCCGCCAGACCTGGACGCGCTCGCTGGAATCCGACTTTCGCGCGGCACGCGGCTACGACTTCCGCAAGAAGCTGCCGGCCGTCTTCGGATGGGTGATCGATTCGCCGGACAAGACGGAAGACTTCCTGCGCGACTGGCGACAGACGCTTGGCGAGCTGGTGGAGAAGAACTACTACGCGCGCATGGACGAGCTGGCGCGCGCGTACGGCATGACGGCGCAGTACGAGACGGCGTTCGGCGATGTGCTGCCGGGCGACCTGATGGCGTTCTGGAAGTACTGCGACACGCCCATGTGCGAGTTCTGGTTCCCGCGCGCCGAGTCGAGCGTGGGGCAGGACGACTTCAAGCCGATCATCCCATGCGCGTCGGCGGCGCACGTGTACGGCAAGGGGCGCGTGGCGGCCGAGGCCTGCACGTCGATGCGCCTCAAGTGGGACGAGGACTTCAAGAACCTGAAAGGCACGATCAACCACGCGTTCGCGCGCGGCGTGACGCACCTCGTGTTCCACACCTACACGCACAACCCGCGCACGGACTGGCTGCCGCCGGGGTCGAGCTTCGGCCACTGCATCGGCACGCCGTTCATCCGCGGCCAGGCCTGGTGGAAGCACATGCCGGAGTTCACGAAGTGGGTGGCGCGGTGCGAGACGATGCTCGAGGCGGGCAAGCCCGTGAACGACATCCTGTGGTATCTCGGCGAGGAGGTCAGCCACAAGCCGAGCGAGCGCAGTCCGTTCCCGCCCGGATACAAGTACGACTACGTGAACCGCGACGCGCTGCTGAACCGCATCTCCGTGAAAGACGGACTCTTCACGACGCCGGAGGGCGTGACGTGGAAAGTCCTGTGGGTGCCGGAGCGCCGGTGGATGTCCGACGCGGTGAAGGCCAAGCTATCACATTTTATAAAATGCGGTAGTCGTGTGGTCTACGGTTCGGCGAAGGATGTCGTCGAGGGAATCAAGCCCGACGTGACGTGCTCGGGCGACGGACCGTCCGACTGGCGGAAGGGGGAGCGCCCGGTGGAGTGGCTGCATCGGCGCGACGCCACGGCGGACTGGTATTTCGTTTCGGCGAACGGCATGGATCCGTATTCGGGCGAGGTGACGTTCCGAATGGAAGGGGACGTAACCGTGTGGGATCCCGTGACAGGCAAATGCTACGCGCCGGAGATCCCGCACGCGGAGGAAGGCAGCACGACGGTCAAGCTCGACCTCGCTTCCGCAGAATGCGTGTTCGTGGTGTTCAGGCGGGGAGGGTCGCGCTCCTGCGCGACCGCGGACAAACCGGGAGGGTCGCGCTCCTGCGCGACCGCCGCCGAGACGGCGGCTCTCCATGCGGACGCGCAGGAGCGCGTCCCTCCCGTTTCGCTGCGCGACTGGACGCTATCGTTCCCGGACGGGTGGGGGGCGCCGGCATCGCTCAAGCTTGACAAGCTCGCATCTTGGACGGAACTGCCTTTGGGCGAGGAAGGCCGCCACTTCTCTGGCACGGCCACGTACACGGCCACTTTCACCTGTGCGGACGCGCGGGAGCGCGTCCCTCCCGCCAGCAATGCCGTTTCGGCGCTGACGCTCGACCTTGGCGAGGTGGAGACAGTCGCGGACGTGTTCGTGAACGGCAAGAAGGTGCGTACGCTCTGGACGCCGCCCTACCGTTGCGCGATCGGCGAATTCGTGAAGGACGGCGCGAACGAACTGCGCGTGGACGTGCGCGGGGCTGCCTGAAAAGGACCGCAAGACATGGACGATTGCGGGCCCGAAGAAGGGCACGCCGCCGAAGCCCGCCGGATTGCTCGGTCCCGTATCGCTACGTCGGTAGGAGCTCTGTCGCAGAAAAAAGTTCGCAATAGGCAAGCCCGCCGCCCGCGCTTCGCACGGGAATGCACATGAGGATAACTTTCAAACTCTCAAACTTTCAAACTTTCAAACAACTTATAGACAAGGAGCGTTAAGGTGAAGAAGACGTTAGCGTGTGGCGTGTGCGTGGCGATTGCGGCGGCGGCGTTTGCCGTGCCGCGCGCGGAAAGGCTCGCGAAGGTTGACGCCGAGGGCGTGATGCGCTGGACGGACGACGGAAGCGAGGTGTCGCTCTTTGGCGTCAACTACTACCCGCCCTTCACGGTGGACTACAAGTCCATCAAGGAGAAGGGGCTCGACTTCTCGCAGGTGATGCGCGAGGACGTGGCGCACTTCCGCCGCCTCGGCCTCACATGCATCCGCATCCACTGCTTCGATCGCCAGTTCTCCACGCACGAGGGCGCGTTTCTGGACAACCACCACGTGGCGCTCCTCGACGAGCTGATTGACCTCTGCGCGCGGAACGGCATCTACACCGTCCTCACGCCAATCGCCTGGTGGGGCGGCTCCTACGCCGAGGACAAGGAGGGCTTCTCCAACGACTGGGAGATGCGCGAAATGACCACGAACCGCACGGCGTGGGCCATCCAGGCGCGTTTCCTCAAGGAGTTCGGCCAGCACGTGAACGCCGTCACGAAGCGGCGCTACGCGGACGATCCCGCCATCCTCTGCTTCGAGCTTATCAACGAGCCGCTCTACCCGCCCAAGCATCCCGACGACGAGATCACCGCCTACGTCAACGCGCTCGCCGACGGTCTGCGCGCGAGCGGCACGACGAAGCCCATCTTCTACAATTCCTGGCAGCGCCGCAACGCGGCCGTCGGCAAGTCGCGCGTCGACGGCGTGACGGGCAGCACCTATCCGACCGGCCTCGTGGCCGGCCACGCGCTGCGTGGGCCACAGCTCTCGAAGATCAGGGGCTCGTCGCTCCAACCCGACGAGAATATCGCCCGCAAGGCGCGCATGATCTACGAGTTTGACTGCGCGGACACGCCCGGCGCCTACATGTACCCCGCCTTCGCGAAACTGTTTCGCCACGAGGGCGTGCAGGTGGCCGCGCAGTTCCAGTACGACCCGATGTGCCTCGCCGACGTGAACTCCAACTGGCAGACGCACCACCTCAACCTCATCTACACGCCCGCCAAGACGCTCGCCTTCGCGATCGCCGCCGAAGCGTTCCGCCGCCTGCCGCGCGGCTGCGACTACACGAACGCCGTGAACGAAATCGTGTTCCCACCCTTCCGCATCAACGCCGAACGCAACCTCTCGCAGATGGCCACCGAGACGGACTACCTCTACACGGCCGACCCCGTCGACCCGCCGCCTGCGCCCGCGAAGCTGCGGCGCGTGTGGGGCGTGGGAAAGTCGTCCGTGGCGGCGTCCACCGGCAACGGCGTCTACTTCCTCGACAAGGCGGCGGACGGCGTGTGGCGCCTGCAGCTCCACCCGAACGTGTTCATCATACGCGACGAATACTCCGGCGGCACGCAGCCGAAGGTGGTGGTCCTTCCCGAATCGCCGACGCTCACTATCAACCTGCCCGACCTCGGCGCGTCATTCCGCGTGCGCACGGCGGCGGACGGCGCGGCGGTGGCGCAGGCGTGCGAGGGGCGCGTCACGCTCGCGCCCGGCGACTACGTGCTGGAGAACGTGCCAGCGTTCGATGCGGCGGCGCGTGCGGCCCTCGCCGCGCTCGAGACGCCGCCATACCACGCTCGGACGGCCTCCGAACGCATCTGCGGATGGCGGATGGACGACGTGCCGAGCCAGTGGGGGGCGCGCCAACCGCTATCGCTCAACCTCTCGGCGATCGGCGCCACCAACATCGTGGTGACGGTGCAGACGGCGGACGGCAGCGAGACGCGTACGTTTCCCATCAACCAGTGTACAAAACCGAATGACTGGGAGTTCTTCGACGTGGCGAAGGCGCTGAAGGTGCGGACCGGCGGCTGGCCCGAGGTGAAAAAATCGAAATCGAAGGATCCGCAGGGGCGGTCGGCCGTGCGCCTCTCTGCCGTGGACGGTGCGTTCGTCAAGCACGATTACGTCGGCTTGCGGTTCGACTGCGACGACGAGAGTTTCAGGAACATCTTCGGAGAGACGGGGCCCGGCAAGACGGTCGTGTTCCGCGCGCGCGCGACGGACGCGTTCACGAAACGGGTCGAGATCGTGTTCATCCAGCGTGACGGCGGCAACTGGGGCGTGGACCTGCCGCTCACGCCGGAATGGCAGACGATCCGCGTGCCGGTGGAGAAGCTCCGTCCGTACTGGAATACGCGGCGCGACGACAGCACCAAGCCAGACATGAGCCAGGTGCAGAGCTTTTCTACCGGCTACGGCCGCTGGCTATACGGCGACTCGCTCGACAAGCCCCACGGCTACGAACTCTCGTCGATCAAGGTCGAGTTCTGATTTGAAGCGCTTTCTGCCTTGTGCTACAGGGGCGGAAATGCTAGACTGTGCCTGTTTTGTTCTTCTGCCGCGTTTCCGTCGATGTTCGGCGTGCCCTTCGGACTATGCGGCGGAGGTGTTCTGGAATGACAAGAAGGAGCGAGGAGGAAGGCATGGCGAGATGGAGTAGGCCTGTCGTTGCGCTGGCAGGCGTTATCGTAGGAGCCTCATGGGCGTTTGCCGCAGATTCGGCAACGTCGCAACCGGGCGTCATTGACAGTCGCCTTCGTGTGAGCGGCAGCGCCGCCGCGACTCTCGTGCTGGAAGCCCGGTCGGGACATGATTCCGTGTCAGAGGAGACGTTCACCCTCGACACGGCCACGGCCATTGGTACCTTGATCATGTTCCGCTAGGCGGGGGAGTTTGACGATGAAAGCATTTACTACTTTGCTTGTTACGGCCCTTGCGCTGGCGTTCGCGGCGGGGGCGGTGAACCTCACGGAGCCGCTCACGGTCTCCAACGTCCGCTTCTCGCAGGACCGCGCCACGCAGCGGGTGACGGTGAACTACGAGCTCGCCAACCAGGGCGAGCCGGCCTGGGTGACGATGGACGTGCTGACGAACGGCGTCTCGATCGGGATGCAGCACGTCAGCTCCGTATCCGGCGACGTCTCGCGGTACGGCCTTGACATGGTGGGGCGCGGGCCGGTGGCCGACGACGGCCTGGAGAAGACGATCGTGTGGGACGCCCACCGGGACTGGCACGGCAACCTCGGCAGCAACGTGACGGTGGAGGTCTCGGCCTGGTACACCAATTCGCCCCCCGGCGTCTACATGGTGGTGGACCTGAGCGAAGGCCCGTCGGCGGTGCGGTATCCGGTTTCGTTGTCGACCGCGGTGCCCGACCCGACGGACCTGTCCTGCGTCTCGAACAAGCTGTGGCTGCGCTATATCACCCCCGGTACGTTCACGCAGGGCAGTCCGGAGACCGAGGCGGGGCGTGACACGACGGGACGCGAGACGCAGCATCAGGTCACGCACACGAAACCTTTCTACGCCGGCGTATTCGAGCTCACGCGGGCGCAGTACCGCCTGGTGATGGGAAGCGATCCCGGCAACGGCGAGACGATGACATGTCCCTTGAACAAGGTGAAGTTCTACGACTTCGTCGGCACGAACATCAATCCCGCCGTCTCCAACACGGTGGCGGCCGGCACGTTCCTCGCGAAGATACGCGAGAAGACGGGGCTGCTCCTCAACCTGCCGACGGACGCGCAGTGGGAGTACGCCTGCCGCGCGGGCACGACCGGGCCTTTCAACGTGGAGACGAATGCGACGATCAAGATCGGCGACATCGCCTGGTATAGCGGGAACGCATCGAGCAAGGTACATCCCGTTGGCCGGAAGAGGCCGAACGCCTGGGGCCTTTACGACATGCACGGCAATGTGTTCGAGTTCTGCAGGGAGCGTCTGAACGCGGGTCTGGGCTCTGGTGCGCGGACGGATCCGCTCAATACGGGGAGCAACAGCGGATTCGTGATTCGGGGCGGCTATTTCGGCGATGCGGACTATAACTGCCGTTCGGCCCGACGCGGCTGGCGCGCGCCGAGCGAGACGGATCCATCCGGGTGGTACGGCGGCGAAGGGCAGAACGACGGTTTCCGCCTTTGGTACACGGTGGAGTGAAGGGTGCCGACGCGAACGAGAAAGGAACCTCGAAATGAAAACATCCAGATTCGCATGTCTTTCTGTGCTGCTGCCGCTGGCGACGGTGGCGGCTACGATCAGTGACGTGTCGTTCCGGCAGGATCGCACCACGCGCGTGGTGACCGTGAACTACGCGCTCTCGAACGGCGGCAACCCGGCGTACGTGACGATGGAGGTGCTGGACGGCGACGGCATCGCCATCGCGTCCGCCAACCTGAACATCAAGACGGCCACCGGCGACATCTCGCAGATCGACGGACACGCCGTGCCGGACGACGGCGAGACGAAGACGATCACGTGGCCGGTGATGGACGACTGGCCCGGCCACCTGCTCGCCAACGCCTCCGTGCGGATTTCCGCGCATTCCGTGGACAATCCGCCGCCCAAGTTCGAGTACATCTACATCGACCTGAGCGGCGGGCCGGCCGCGGCGTCGTATCCAGTGGTGGCGTCGTTCGACGTGCCCGATCCCACGGACATCACGTGCGTCTCGAACAGGTTGTGGCTGCGTCGTGTCGAGGCTGGCACGTTCACGCAGGGCAGCCCCACGACCGAGGTAGGACGGCATCAAAATCGGGAAAAGCAGCATCAGGTGACGCTCACCCAGCCGTTCTTCGCCGGGGTGTTCGAGGTGACGCGCGCGCAGTACCGGCTCGTGATGGGAAGCGATCCGGGCAATGGCTCGTCGCTCACATGCCCCGTGAACAACCTGACGCTCTGGGCGCTCATCGGCGATAACATCTGGCCATCTGTGTCCAACACGGTGGCGTCGGGCACGTTCTTCGCGAAGATCCGCGAGAAGACGGGGATGCTTTTCAACCTGCCGACCGACGCTCAATGGGAATATGCCTGCCGCGCGGGCACGACCACGCCGTTCAACGTGGACACAAATTCAGTCGCCCTCTCGCAGATCGCCTGGTATAGCGGCAATGCGTCGTCGAAGGTGCATCCGGTGGGACAGAAGACGCCGAACGCCTGGGGCCTCTACGACATGCACGGCAACGTAATGGAATTTTGCCGGGAGGTATTGAACGAGAACCTCGGCACATCGGCTAGGACAGATCCGCTCAACAAGGAAGGGACATCGGAGCGCCTACGAATCAGCGGACAATTGCCGTTCGGCCCGACGCGGCTGGCGCGCGGCGTCCGAGAACTGTGAAAGTTACAGTTCGAATAATCCCAAGAACGACGGTTTCCGTCTGTGGTTGACGCTGGAATGACGGCGCATGCATGAAAGGGGCGAGCCGGCCTGGGTGACGATGGACGTGCTGACGAACGGCGTCTCGATCGGGATGCAGTACGTCAAGACGGTGCGCGGCGACATCTCGCAGCGCGGCGCCGATTTCATGGCGAGCGATCCCGTGGCCGACGACGGACAGGAGAAGACGATCGTGTGGGACGCGCGCAAGGACTGGTACGGCAACATCGGCAGCAACGCCAGCATCGTGGTCTCCGCATGGTACACCAACTTCGTGCCCGAGGTGTACATGGTGGTGGACCTGAGCGAGGGACCCGAGGCGGCGCGCTATCCCGTGACGCTCACGCGCACGATCCCGGATCCGGCAGACCTCTCCTGCGTATCGAACCGGCTGTGGCTCAGGTACATCCCGGCCGGCACGTTCAAGATGGGGGCGTTTCCGGACGACGAGGGGCACAACTACAACGACAACACGCGAAACCGCGAGCATCTCCATCAGGTGACGCTCACCAAGGCGTTCTACGCGGGCGTGTTTGAGGTCACGCGCGCGCAGTACCGGCTCGTGCTGGGCGATGCGTCGGACACGTCGTCAGGAAGCCCGCTTTGCCCCGTGAGCGGCAAGAAGCTGAACGAGCTCTGGGGCGAGGGCTTCGACCCGGCGGAATCGAACGACGTGGCCGAGACCTCGTTCTTCTACGCGCTGCGACAGAAGACGGGCCTCCTCTTCACGCTGCCGACCGACGCGCAATGGGAGTACGCCTGCCGCGCGGGGACGGTTACGCCCTACAACGTGGACACGAACTTCCTCGCGCTGGCGGACGTGGCCTGGCATTCAAAGAACGCGGCGAGCAGCACGCATCCGGTGGGGCAGAAGGCGCCGAACGCCTGGGGCCTCTACGACATGCATGGGAACGTGTTTGAACCGTGCCGCGACTTCCTTGTTCACGACCTGGGAACGAGTTCCGTCACTGATCCGCTGAAACGTCGGAACGGCACTTCCGGTCTCGGACAGGTGATCCGCGGCGGCTCCTACGTGACAGCGGCACAGATGATCCGCTCGCCCTACCGTGGCTGGCGCGCGATGGACGGGAGCTCGCCCAACGAGGACGGCATCCGCGTGTTCCTGACGCTCGAGTGAGAAGCGCGCTTTTGACAGGACGGCCATTCGTGGTATAATCTTGCCGTTGCTTCTCATAAACCAGAAAGGAAAATTGAATGAAGACGATGCTTGGGCTGGCGGCGGTTGCCGTCGCCGGGGTGCTGGGCGCTGCCCAGCCGGACTATACCACGTTCATCTGCCACCGCGGCGAGTCGCTTGACGCGCCGGAGAACACGCTGCCCGCGTACAAGACCGCTGTGGATCGCGGCTTTGGGTTCGAGTGCGACATCTACCTCTCGGCCGACAAGCGGGTGTTCACGTTCCACGACAGCAATCTCAAGCGCACCACGGCTGGCGCGTGCACGAAGAAGTGCGCCGAGGCCAGCTGGGCGGACGAGATCTCGAAGGTCGACGTGGGCGGCTGGGGCAAGTGGAAGGGCTCGAAGTTCTCGCCGACGCGTCCCGCGCTTCTGGAAGAGGTGCTGGAGCTCGCCGTCGACGGTCGCCAGATATACGTCGAGGTGAAGCCCGGCCCGGAGATCGTGCCGTACATCAAGGAGATATACGCGAAACAGAAGAAGGCCACGAACAAGAACACGCTCTTCATCTGCTTCAACCGCGCGACATGCAAGGAGCTGAAGAGGCTGATGCCGGAGTACAAGGTGTACTGGCTCACGTCCTCTGGCTACAAGGGCAAGGACAAGAAGTGGACGCCCGTCACGGTGGACTACGTGCTGGAGGGCCTCAAGGAGACGGGCGCTGACGGCGTGGACTGCCACTTCAAGGCAGAGGTGATCACGGCTGACTTCATCAAGGCGGTGAAGGCCAAGGGCTACGAGTTCCACGTGTGGACGGTGGACAACCTCGACCAGTCGCTGCTCGCGTTCGAGCGCGGTGCGCAGACCGTGACGACGAACTGCGCGAAGAAGCAGCTCGACGAGTTCAAGGCCCGCAAGTAGGCGTCTGCTCCCCATGCCGTTCTCCCTCTTCCTCGCGCTCAAGTACCTGAAGCCGAAGCGCTCGGTGACGAGCGTCATCACCTGCGTGTCCGTTCTCGGCGTGCTGCTTGGCGTGGCGGTGGTGATCATCGTCCGCGCCGTGATGACCGGCTTCGGGGACCTGTGGCAGGAGAAGATTCTCGACTTCAAGCCGCACATCACGTTGACTGCGCTTGGAGGAGGGCACGTAATCTACGGGGAGGACGACCTGACTAAGAAGCTGGAGACGATTCCCGGCGTTACGGCCGTGACGCCGGAGATCGACACGCGCGTCCTGCTGGAGTATCGCGGACGCGTGTCGGCGCCGGTGGTCTTGGGCGTAGACCCCGAACGGTTCGCCGCCGCCTACAAGGTGGGGAGTCCGCGCGCGGGAACGTTCGACCTGGAAGGCGACTCGATCGTGCTGGGCATAGACCTTGCGCGGTCGCTCGGCGTGTGGGTCGGCGACGACGTGACCGTCTATTCGCCCAAGACGCTGGTGGCGCGCGACGAGATATTCCTGCCTGTGAAGTGGCGCGTGGTGGGCATCTTCTCGTCCGGGCAGCGCGACTACGATTCTGGGTTCGCCGTCGCCTCGCTCGTCAACGCTCGCGATTTGATGGGGATGGAGAAGGGCGTGTTCGCGATCCACCTCAAGCTGGCGGCGCCTGCCGATCCGGTCGCGTTCCCGGCAGTGTGCGCCCAGGTTTCGGCGGCGGCGCAGGACTGCCGCCTCGTGACGTGGCAGGAGGCCGACCGCGAGATCTTCAACGCGCTCGCCGTGGAGAAGAACATGACGGCGCTTCTCCTGATGCTGATCACGGTGGTGGCGCTCTTCTGCGTGATGAACACGCTGCTCGTCCTCACGGTGCAGAAGACGTCCGAGATCGGGCTCCTGAAGGCGCTGGGGTTCCCGAAGGGCAAGATAATGGGCGCGTTCGTCGTGCACGGCCTCGTGCAGTGCACGGTGGGCGTCGTGCTGGGGCTCGCGGCGGCGTTCGCGGTGCTGAGGAACCTGCAGAACCTGGTGGAGATGCTCGCGCGCTTCGGCATCGAGGTTTTCCCGAAGTCGGTGTACGGGCTAGATTCGATCCCATACCGCCTCGTCACCGCAGACGTGGTGTGGGTGGTTGCGATCGTGTTCGTGTTCGGCCTTCTGGCCTCTCTCGTGCCCGCGTTCCTCGCCGCGTCGAAGAACCCGGTCGAGGCCCTTTCACATAACTGACGTTTCCGGTGCCGATGCAGTCGGCGCGTTTTATGGTATAATCTCCGCCATGGAAATCTTGATCACAGTTGGCGCGATAGTCGCGTGCATCCTTTTGTTTTCGTTCGCGATCTTCATCCACGAGTTCGGGCATTTCGTCGTGGCGAAGTGGCTTGGGCTGCGCGTGGACCGGTTCTCGATAGGCTTTGGTCCAGCGCTCTGGAAGAAGACGGTAGGTGATGTGGAGTACCGCATCTCGGCGATTCCGTTCGGCGGGTACGTGTCGTTGCCGCAGCTGGACCCCGAGGGGACCAGGGCGCTCGAGGGCGGCGGGGACGACGACGAGCCGCCGATGAAGGAGGCGACTCCGCTCGTGCGGATCGCGGTGGCGTTTGCGGGTCCGTTCGGGAACATCGTGCTCGCGGTCATCCTTGCGTTCGTGCTGGCGGCCGTGCCTGGAGCGCGCTTCGGCGAGATGCCGGCCGAGATCGGCGATGTGCTGCCTGATGGTCCCGCGGCCGCAGGAGGAATGCTTCCAGGCGACAGGGTGACGTCCGTCAACGGACACGCCGTCCGCACCTGGACCGAGATGCAGACCGAGGTGCAGATCGCAGGCCAGAAGGCCGCGGAATTTGTTGTGACGCGCGGCGGCACGAACGTGACGCTCTCCATCACGGCGAAGCGCGACGAGGCGTCGGGCGCATGCTTCATCCTCGCGCTCTCTACCACGAACGGCGTCAAGGCCGCCGCATGGATGCCGGAACGCAACCCGCTGAAGCAGCTGGCGTGGGACGCCGGACAGATCGTGCGCATCCTCAAGGCGCTCGTCACTCCGAAGGAGGCCAAGTCTGCTGCCAAGGCGCTGGGCGGTCCGGTTATGATCGCGGAGGGACTGTACACCCAGGTGCGCCGCAACGGGTGGGACGCGCTCGGGTTCCTTCGTTTCCTCGACGTGAACCTGGCAATCCTCAACCTCTTGCCGATACCGGTTCTGGACGGAGGGCTCATCCTTTTCGCGCTCTTCGAGCTGCTCTTCCGCCGCAAGCCGCCGAGGAAGCTGACGGACGGCCTCTCGATGGCTTTCATGTGGCTGTTCCTCGCGCTCATGGTAACGCTCGTGTGGCGTGACGTGACGCGCAGCCGCCGCATGCATAGGGCGGCGGCGGAGCACGAGCGAGAGATGGAGCAGTGGATCCGGGAAGAGGAGGCCGCCAGGAACTTCAAGCCGGCCTTCGACCTGGGAAAATGATGTTCACGCGTGCACAGACGCGCGCGCTGCGCATCGGCGGCCTGTCGCTCGGCGGCGGAGCGCCAGTCTCCGTGCAGACCATGGCTACGGCCGATCCTCACGACGCGGCGGCGCTTGCCGCGCAGGTGGCGAGGTGCGCCGAGGCGGGCGCGGCGCTTGTGCGGCTGACGGTGCCCGACGTGGATGCCGCGCGCGTCCTTGGCGAGGTGCGCAAGTCGTCGCCAGTGCCGCTCGTGGCAGACATCCATTTCGACTATCGGTGCGCGCTAGCTGCGATCGAGGCGGGCACCGACGCCCTGCGTCTCAACCCAGGCAACATCGGCGGCAGGGAGAACGTGCGCGCCGTTGCGCGCGCGGCGAAGGCCAAGTGTGTACCGATACGGGTGGGCGTGAACGGCGGGAGTCTGGAGAAGGGCGAGACGCTCGTCTCCTCCGCGCTCAAGCATGTGAAGCTGCTTGAGGACGAGGGGTTCCGCGACATTGTGATCTCCGTGAAGGCGAGCGACGTACCGCGTACTGTGGCGGCATACCGCGAGCTGGCGGAGAAGACGGATTGCCCGCTACACCTTGGAGTGACGGAGGCTGGGACGTTTCTGCCGGGGACGGTGCGCTCCAGCGTTGCAATGGGCATCCTGCTCGCGGAGGGGATCGGCGACACGATTCGCGTCTCGCTCACGGACGAGCCTGAGCAGGAGGTGCGCGTGGGGCTGGAGATACTGCGGGCGCTTGAGCTCGCGCCGCCGGGCGCGAGCGTGACGAGCTGTCCCACATGTGGGCGGACGCGCGTTGACGTGCGCGGTGTCGCCACGGAGGTGGAGGCGGCGCTGGAGCAGTACAGGCTAGAACGCGGGAATGTCGTTCTGCCGCGCGTGGCAGTGATGGGCTGCGCAGTGAACGGTCCAGGAGAGGCGAAGGGAGCGGACATCGCGCTCTGCGGAGGGGACGGCGAATTTCTGCTGTACGTTCACGGGAAGCCGGTGCGCAAGGTGAAGCCGTCAGAGGCTGTCGCCGCAGTGCTCTCCAGTATGCCGAATTCCTGAACCACGAAATACACGAAATGAACAGGGGTCGGATTTCTCCGACCCCTGTCATTCTTCACTAGCAACTAAGCACTAGGCACTAGGCACTCTTCTTTACGCGCGATCCGATGAGCGCGTAGAAGAGGACGTAGGCGAGAAGGCCGATCGAGAGCCAGTAGCTGTTGAGGATTCCGACCTTGTCCGCGATTAGACCCTGGACGGGGATCAGGATGCCGCCGAACACCATGGCCATGAAGATGCCCGAGCCCATCGGCACGTACTTGCCAAGACCCTCTGCCGCCATGTTGAAGATGCCGCCCCACATCACGGACGTGCAGAGACCGACCGCGACCATGAACGTCATGGAGAGCGGGAACTGATAGCCGAAGAGCGTGACCATCTTGACGGGCACGAACATGGCCGTGACCAGAAGCACGATTCCTAGCGAGGCGAGGAATGACACCTGCACGCGCGACGAGACCTTCCCGCCCACGACGCCGCCGAGGAGACGGCCGCACATCATCAGGAACCAGTACGCGCCGCACACGACGCCTGCGACGGCACCGCCCACGTAGCCAGGCCCCTTGGAGGTGATCTCGCCGGCCGCATCCTTCACGCAATCGGTCATGTAGAGCATGCCCATGGATGGGACGCCCACCTCGATCACGATGTAGAAGAATATGGCAAGCGCGCCGAGCGTGAAGTGGCGGAACTTGAGCGTCTCAGCGATGTCCTTCATGACGGATGTCTGGCCGGAGAGACGAGCGGCTTTCTCCTCTGCCGTCTCCATGTGCGGCTCGGGAATCTTCGAGAGCGCCACGATCACGAACGCGACCGCGAAGATGCCCATCGCGATCATGAGTGCGGGTGCGGCCTTGATGAAGGCGGTGTCCTTGGTGATCTCGCCGATGAGCCAGCCGAGGACGGCAGGCGAAAGCGTCGCGCCCACGGAGTTGAGCGAGCAGCCGAACTGCACGAGCTGGTTGCCCTTCTTTCCGCCGCCGCCCAGCGTGTTGAGGAGCGGGTTGGTTACGAGGTTGAGCATGCACATCGAGAAGCCGGCAATGAACGCGCCGAGGACGTACACCGGGAACGAGCTGATGTAGCCGGACACGAGCTGCACGCCGACGCCCAGGAAGCCGACTGCGACTGCCGCCAGCGCCGTGAACTTGTAGCCCTTGCGCTTCAGGATCAGTCCGCCGGGGATGCCCATGAACAGGTAGGCGATGAAGTTCGCGGCGTTACCCAGCCGAGAGCGCGTTGGACGCGTGGAACTGATTCTTGGCGATCACGCCCATGGGGCTTGCGAAGTTCGTCACGAACGCGATCATGAAGAAGAGGGCGAACATAGTCGCGATCGCGAACACGTTGCCCTTGCTTTCGTTTTCAGACATGTTTGTTTTCCTTATGGTTTGGTTTAAGAAATTTTTGAAAGTCTATCAGATTTCAGGCGGTGCGGCAAGTGGCGTCAGACCGCCTTCCATTCGAGAGAGAGGTCGATCGAGCCGGCCGAGTGCGTGAGGCAGCCGAGCGAGATGGCCGTGACGCCAGTCGCGGCAACTTCCTTCGCGCGGTCGAGCGTGATGCCGCCGGACGCCTCGGTCTTGGAGATGCCCTTGCAGAGCTTGACGCATTTCTTCATGTCCGCGCAGGACATGTTGTCCAGCATGATCCACTCGGGCTTCGCCTTGAGGGCGCTTTCGCATTCGCGGATCGACTCCACCTCGATCTCCACCTCCAGCTTCGGGAACGCGCGCCGCGCTGCGAGGACGGCCTGGTCGAGCGCATCCGGGTCGCCGCCGCGCCAGAGGCGCCGGTGGTTGTCCTTCATGAGAATGCGGTCGTACATCCCCATGCGGTGATTGAGGATGAGGGTGCCATAGCGCCGCGTGGCGTCGACGAACTTCCGCGTGAGGGTGGCCGTCGCGCACATGCGCTGCATGAAGTTGAGGGCGGTGCGTTCGGCGGCGAGGATCGACTGCGCGCGGCCCTTGAAGACGAGGATGTCCTCGTTCGCCTTGACGCGCGATCCGTCTGGCTTGAGTATCCGCACCTGGATGCGCGGATCGACGGCCTTGAGGACCGCCGCCGCCACCGTCGCGCCCGCCACAACGCACGGGACACGCGAGAATATTTCGCCTGTCGCGCGCGCCTTTGGATCCACGAGCGCCTCTGAGGTTGCGTCGCAGAAGGGCGCATCAACGACGCGCTCGACCGAGGCTAGATCCTCGGCCAACGCCAGACGTACCGCCGCGCGCGCGCGCGGATACCTCATGACATCCTTCAGCACGCCGACGGTCCGGGTTAGAAGTCCTTGATCATGTCCCAGTTCAAGTACATCAGTCCGGCCACGACGCCGAGCATTGCGATCGCCGCCAGCGAGCCGAGCAGCGCTATGAGCGCGCTCGTCTTGCCGACGCCGTTGGGATTGCCGGCGTTCGGATCCATGTCAAGCTTGAACCGGTCCGCGATCACCGCGCCGCCCGTAGGGGCGGTGGTGGCTACCGTCGTCTGATCGTCTGAGCCTGTTTTCCGCAGTTTCATGCCGTCATTTTAGCACATTCCGGCGTGGATTGCCACGAATAAAGGAGAAGTTTTTGAAAAGGATCTCCTGGGCGGACATCGGTATCCTTTGCGCCATGAAGGAGGCGACGGACATTCTGTGTGCGAGAGGCGGCGTTCATGTCGAGATACATCCACGAAAGAAGGGCAGAACGAAACAATAGATATTTTTATATCGATACTTGATTACCGATTACGGAAATGCTATACTGCTCGCGCTCGCTTAAATAAGGATTAGGCGAGCATAAAAACGAAAGAGAGCAGAACAGACATGGAGAACGAAGCAGTTGTCGCGCCGGAGAACCCGGTAGCCGACCTCGAGGCGACGCTGGCGCGGGTGCGCGCGGCGCAGACGAAGTACGCCACGTACACGCAGGAGCAGGTGGACGCGATCTTCAAGGCCGCCGCGCTCGCGGCGAACCGGATCCGCATCCCGCTCGCCAAGATGGCGG
>CACXPT010000101.1 GCA_902769585.1 uncultured bacterium | reverse complement strand
GGACGTGATCGTGCGGCCTTCCCAGTCGAGGAGTTTCTTGTTTTGCATCGTGGCGAGGAGCGCGGGATGCCAGGCCGCCGTCTTGGGGTTGGCGCACCACACGAAGGCCATGGGGCCGGAGGCGCTCGTGAAGGCGGCGAGGCGCTGCTGACCGTCGTCGCCGAACGCCCACGCGCCGAGGCGCGAGATGTCGCCGGAAAAGCGGTCGGTGGCCGTGCGCAGGGCGAGCGCCGCGAGGCGCGGCTCGAGGAACGGACGCGTGCGGAAGAGTCCGCTCACCTGCTGGACGCCTTCGGCCTTGGCGTAGAAGCGGGCCGTCTCGGGCGTGTGGACGCCGCAGCCGAGTCCGAAGCCCGTGATGCGCGTACCGCCCTCGTGGAGCATGTCGGCGAGGTTGGTGAGCATGCGGTAGGCGCATGTCTCCTCGGAGGGCGTGGGATCTGCCGAGCAGTTATAAAGCACGGTGTGCCACTCGTCCTCCCAGTAGGGTTTGGAGGGGGCGCCGTACTTCCGTTCGACGGCGCGGAATGGGCGCATGTCGTAGCCGCAGTGCGTGGCGAGCATGTCGAACCACTCGACGCCGCCGAGCCGGACGAACTGGTCGTAGAACGGCAGGTAACGCATGCCGATGCCGCCCATCAGCACGGTGATGCTCGGATCGACCTCCTTCGCGGCCGTGTAGCCGGACTTGAGCAGCTCAACGAATTGCGCGGGCGACGACTTCTGCCAGAAAAGGCTGTAGCCGGGCAGGTGCGGCTCGTTCCAGAGCTCCAGGTAGCGGATGCCGGGATAGCGGCGGCAGAACGCCGCGATGTAGTCGTGCCAGGCGGACATGTCGCGCGGCGCGTAGAACTGCGGATCCCGCAGCCAAGAGACCTTTCGCAGACTCTCCGGTGCGGTGGAGTTCCAGGTCGGCGTGCCGAACGTGTTCATGATGATGCGGTCGAAGCCGTAACCGGCCTTGGCGGCGGCGGCGAGCGCGTCGTCCACCTGCTTCCAGTTGTACTTACCGCGTCCGGCACCCTCGATCTGTTCCCAATGGAAACGGTGGTAGCGGATGAACGCATGCATGCCGAGGAGGCGGATCAGCTCAAAAGGCGTCTCGCCCGCGTACTCGCTGCCCGACAGTGGATCGAGGTTGAATCCGAACACGGGCGAGGCGGCGGCGACGTCGCGTTCTGGCGTGGCGCAGACGGCGAACGCCTGTTCGCCGCGCGCGAACGCGGCGAAGCGGTTGCGGAAGATGGCGTTCGTGGTGGAGAGATGGTCGCAGCAGTAAAGCGATTCGACGGCGGGCGTGGCGTTGCCGGCAGCGTCGAGCCAGGCGAACGCGGCCGTGTAGAACCCCGGACGCGAAGGATGCCACCGCCATTCGGCGGTCGGGGCATCGGACTGGTGGACAATCTGTCCAGCCGAATCGCGCACGAGGGTACGCAGCCCGGTCTTGCCGGCCGGGAGCCCGCCGCGGAACACGACATCCTCGCCGAGCGTGAACCAGTTGGCCGTGCGCACGCCGCGCGGGGTGAAAGCCCATTTGAAGTCGACGGTATTCAGGTCGAGTCGCGGCGGCTCGGGGGCGGCTGCGGGACGCGCAGTGCCGGAAAGGGACAGCCGCACGCTTGCGGCATTGGCGGGGTAAGCCGAGGACTGCAGCGTGAATGCGTGAAAGTTCGGCTTGCCCCACTCGCTCTTGGCCGGAATTTTCAGCGAAGGCCGCATGAACTTGTCAGCGACCAGTGCTCCGTCCTTGGCAAAGAATTGAAGTGACGCGTTGATCTCCACGGGGCCGTGGCACACATACGCGAAACAGATCTCCAAAGCGGGACGCGAAGGCGGAATCGGCTCGCGGTTGGACTGCCAGGAGACTTTGCGCCCCTTTGCGTTCTCAGGAGAGAAGGTGAAAGGAAGCGGGTTGGCCAAGACCGAAGAGGCGGCCAAAAGAGCGCACGTGATGAGGCGTTTCATAAAGTTAGCGCAGAACCTGTCCAATTGGAGTGGTTCGTGGCGCAATGATAACATAATCCAGCCCTTTGTGGAAGGGCTGGATTATTTCCCAAGATATTTTGGGCATTGTGGTACGGCAGAGGCACCAAGCTTATTTCTTCTTCTTCAGCCAGCCCTTCTGGTCGACGGTTTTGGCGATGAACTTGCCGAGCTTGCACTCCTTGAGGAGGTTGTTGCGCCACAGGACGTCGTATGACTTCTTGACGGAGAGGATCGCATTCTTGTTCTTGTCGAGAGCGGCGGCGTCCATCTTCTCGAGCTGGGCGAGGTAGTCGCCGCATATCTTCTTTGCCGCGCCGCAGAAAGGCTCTTCCATGGAGTAGGAGATGACCTCGAGGATCTGGTTGACGGAATCCGCCGTGGCCTTGGAGGTGTCGATCTTCTTGAAGAGCTCGGTGGCGATCTTGTCGCGCAGCGCCTTCACGTCGGCTTCCTTCACGTCCGGTCCGCCGTGTGTGGTGTTTGCGTGGCGGCAGGGGATCTCGCGGAGCCAGACGTTGCGGAAGTGGACGGGGTTGCCGTGGTCCTGGAACGCGATGGGCGCCTTGGCTGCGGGCTGCTTCTTCGAGGTGCGCTTCATGTGGAATGTCGGGCCCTCGTACTCCCAGTTGTCCTGCGTCAGGACGCCGTTGTGGAAGACGGTGACAGTGCCTGGATAGATTTCCTTGCCGTCCTTCCAGACGGGCGCGTGGAAGACGATGTCGTACGTCTGCCACTTGCCGGGGCCGCGGCTCGCGTTGACGATGGGCGGGTTCTGTCCGTAGATGGCCGAGGCCTGTCCGTCGGCGTAGTTCGGGTTGGGGTTGGGATCCTTGGAGGGGTCGGTCTCGTAGGAGTCCAGCACCTGTAGCTCGAAGTCGTTCATCAGGAACACGCCGGAGTTGCCGCGGCCCTGTCCGACGCCCTCGACCTTGACGGGCGTGGCCCACTCGACGTGGAGCTGGAAGTTGGGGCCGTACTCTGCCTTAGTGCGGATGTAGCCGGCGCCCTTGACGGACTCGAGCGTACCGTCCACGAGCTTCCACTTGGTCGGCTCCATCTTCATCGAGCACCAGTTGGCGAACGTCTTCTCGGTGCCGTCGAAGAGGATGATGGCGTCGCTAGGCGGCAGGCCGGGCTCGGCGACGACCTTGACGGGATTGGGGCGGTTGCGGTCGTGCACGGCCCATGCGTGCGTGGCGTTTGGGACGTCGCCGTACAGTCCGGCGAATGCCGACGCGGCGAGGCCGGTGGCGGCAGCGGCAATCATAAGTTTCTTCATCTGTCATGTTCCTTTCTTGGTGTGACGCGGACTAGTATACTTCATTCCGCCCCCGCAAGGCAACATGATTCATTGCTTGTCGAGGCGCGTTTGGCGCCGAAATATGCTAGAATACGCGCATGGGCTCCACGGAAGGACCGCTAGTTTCGTTCTGCGTCAAGTGCTACAACCAGGAACGGTACATCGGCGAGGCGCTGGAAGGCGCGTTCGCCCAGACGTATCGTCCCTTGGAGATCGTCATCTCCGACGACGCGTCGACGGACCGGTCCTGGGAAATCATACAGGCTGCCGTGGATGGCTACCGTCGGCGTCCAGACGCGGTCCAAGTAGTGCTCAACCGGAATGCGTCGAACCTGGGCAATCTCGGCAACTGGCTGTCGATATGTTCGCTTGCGAAAGGCGTCCTCTTGGTAAAGGCCGACGGAGACGACGTGTCGCTCCCCGAGCGGGCGGCGCGGATAGCCGAGGCATGGCGTGCCGACGGTTCCAAGGCGACTGTGGTTTCCCATGCGGGCATGCTCGTCGGCCCTGGCGGACAGCGGATGGGGCCGATGTGGAAGGTGTCTGCGTCGGCGCCTGCAGGTGCGGTGATGGCATTCCACCGGAGCGTCTATGATGCGTTTGGCGGTGCTGAAGACCTGCGGATGGTTGATGACGAGCTGTTCGCATTGAGGGCGCGGATGTTGGGACCGGAACTTGTGATTCCGGACAGGTTGGTTCGGTATCGCTTGGGGACGGGCGTGTCGAACTCCTTGTGGAGGATGCGCGAGCCTATGTGCCGTAGCCGCCGTGATCTGGTGACGACGTTCCGGCAGGTTCGGCACGACCTTGAGAAGGTGCAGGCGCGCATGACTGAGGACGAACTGGCCGCTTGGCGGTCACGGCTGGATGCTGGCGAGGCGCGTGCGGTCTCCGAGCTCATGCTGCTTGCTGGGGAGACATTCTCCGTGCGCCGCGAAGGATACTCCAGGATGGGGCCCGTTCGCATGTTGAGCGTCTGGCAGTTCTTCAAGTGCGCCTACCTCTTGCCGAAGCCGTTGGGCGACTGCCTGCTGTTTGCTTATGCGGTTGTCCGCTATGTCATGCGTCGTACGAAAGGAGTACTTGGGCGATGAGGAGTCTGATTCTGCTTGCCGCCAAGCTGGCCAATCACGTCTCCACCCGTCTGCCGCCTTCTCTCGGACGTTGGCTGCGGAATCGCTCCTGGCCATCACGTCGTCCAGTCCTGCGCTACCTTGAGTTTCACCTCACTGATCATTGCAACATGAACTGCGGAGGTTGCACCCACTTCGCGCCGATGGCCGATCGGTGGTTCGCAAATGCGGACCGTATTGCGGCGGATTTCGCACGGCTCAAGGAACTCTTCCGCAACATTCGCGAAATTCGTGTTATGGGCGGAGAGCCGCTGTTGCACCCAGACTGTGTCGCGTTCCTTCGGATTGTCCGTGCGGCGTTTCCGAAATGCCGCCTCGCGCTTGTGACGAATGGCCTTCTGCTGGCGAAGCAGCCTGCATCGTTCTGGGAGGCCTGCCGCGAGACGCGTACGCTTGTCTCGCTTTCGGTATATCCGCCTGTGAAACCGCAAGTGCAGGCGTTGTCAGACCTGTGCAGAAATGAGGACGTGCCTCTGCAATGCGTGGAGAGCGATACGTTCATCGCGCGCTGCGAGCCGAATGGGACTGTCGATGCGCGTAAGGCGTTCCGCTATTGTCGTGGCAGTTGGTTCTTCTGCCCGATCCTTCGGGAAGGGCGCATCTACAATTGTGCGATGGGATGCTATGCCGCGTACTGGAACCGTGCGGCTTCTGCGAAACTTCCGGAAGAGGAAGGGATAGCTTTGGACTCGGCAACCGGGCCTAGCATACTGGAATACCTCATGCGCCCCGTGCCAGTCTGCGCCTACTGTTCGCCGTCGGCTCGTGCCTTCGCTTGGCGCAACGGCGCACCCAAGCTGGAGGACTGGCTACTATGACAGCATCGCTCATCGTCCCTTGCTGGAACGCGGCGGGAACGCTCGCCGCGTGTCTTGCCTGCGTGCGCGCGCAAACGCTGACGGACTTCGAGGCGATCTTCGTCGACGACGGCTCGACGGACGGGACGGCTGCGATTCTCGCCTCCGCCGTCGCGGAAGATTCGCGCATGCGCGTCATAACCCAGCAGAACAAGGGCGTGAGCGCCGCCAGGAACGCGGGACTGGACGCGGCGCGCGGCGAATACGTGTTCTTTGCCGATCCCGACGACACGTTCTCTTCGGAGATGCTCGCGAGAGGAGTCGCCGCGATGGAGGCAGACGGTGCGGACTACTGCGCATTCGCCTACCGTCGCCGGGACACTGACGGTGGGGAATTTGGTCTGGTGGCGCTCAAGGGGGATTATCGCTATCGCACGAATGCCGAGATACGCGCCGGGTTCATGAGCCGCATGTTCGGATATTCTCCGGCACAGGTGCGTGCATGGTACGCTGGCACGTCGCTTTTCGTCCATCGCGAGCAGGGTGGCGTGTGGCGGTGCGTCTACCGCCGCGCGATCATCGAGGCGCACCATGTCCGATTCGACGAGGAGATCAGCCTCTACGAGGACGCGATGTTCAACTGCGAGTACATGCTACATGCGCAGTCCATGACATGCATCCCCGATCCGCTGTACGACTACGCGCTCCAGGCGCATGGCGCGATCGCGCGACTGCGCCGCAGCCGCCGCGAGCTGACGAACAAGCTCGCCCTCCTGCGTCGGCGGAAGGCGATAGACGCGTCGGCGGGCGGCACGCTGGCGGAAAGCTACAGCTGCTCGTGCGTGTTCTCGCTCCTTGAGATGCTGACGCTGGTGTTCAGGACCGACGTGCCGTTCCGCGAGGGGTTCGGTCTCGTGCGCGAATATGCGGCAGACGCCATGGTGCGGCGCGCCCTGCGCGAGTTCCCGCTCAGCTTTCGCAAGCCGTTCCTCGCGTTGTCCGTAATCGTGCTTCGGGTGCTTCTGCCTGCTTGACTAGGCCCCGTCGCTGTGCTAGTATGCGCCCGTGAAAAAACAAGGATTCCTGACATGAAATTTTCTCGCCGTTCGTTTATCAAGACATCGGCGCTGGCGCTGCCGGCGGTGACCGTTGGCTGCCGCAGCTCCATGTCCGCCATTGAACGCACGCCGCCGACACGTCCGTCCGCGCTCTCGCGCGTGAACCTGGCGGTGATCGGATGCGGCACGCAAGGCTTCGCCAACATGAACGGGTTCCTGCAGGATCCTCGCGTTCAGGTGACGACCGTGTGCGACCCTGTGCTCAGCGCCGGAAGGTACAGCTACAGGAGCGAGAAGACATGCGGACGCGCCCCCGCGAAGATGCGCGTTGACGAATTCTACAAGAACGAGGATTGCCGGATGGTGGCGGACTTCCGCGAGGTGCTTGCGGACCCGTCGGTGGACGCGGTGCTGATCGCGACGCCGGACCACTGGCACGCGATCCAGTCCGTCATGGCGATGAAGGCCGGGAAGCACGTCTACTGCCAGAAGCCGATGTCCCTCGGCATCAGCGAGGGCAAGGAGATGGCACGCGTGGCGAAGGAGACGGGCGTCACGTTCCAGGTGGGATCGCAGCAGCGCAGCTCCAGCGAGTTCCGCGTGGCGGCGGAGCTTGTGGCGAGCGGATACATCGGCGAGTGCATGTCGTGCGAGATCGGTCTGCCGGGCGGCAACAAGGGCATGTACGGGCACGCGAACTCCATCTGCCGCGAGCTGTGGCGGGCGCCCGACTACTTCACGCCCGAGGAGATGTGGGACATGTGGCAGGGGCCCGCGCAGCACTGGGAAGACAACGCCTTCATCCAGGGCATCCACGACCCGATGTGCTGGCGCTTCAACTCGCGCACGGGCGGCGGGATGATCACCGACTGGGGCGCGCACCACCTAGACATCCTGCAGTGGACGCTCGGCATGGACGGGAGCGGCCCGGTGGCGATAGAGAACATGGTCCATGACCGCGATCCGAACGACCGCATCTTCGACTGGGCGGCGAACTACTCCTTCGACGTGGTGTACGCCAACGGCTTCCGCGCGCACGTCACGAACAAGCTGCCGAACGGACTCAAGTTCCACGGCAAGAAGGGCGACATCTTCGTGGCGCGCGGGAAGCTGGAGCGTCCCGAGTTCCTGAAGAAGTGGAACGAGAAGAAGGATCTCAAGGGACGCGACGTGCACCTCTACCGTCCGCGCGGCGGCGTATCGCACGAGATGGACTTCATCGACGCGGTCTTCTCCGGCGGACGCACGGCGTGCCCGTGTTCGGTTGGGCACCGCTCCATCACAATCGCGCATGTGGCTAACATCTGCGAGCGGCTCGGACTTTCGTCGCTGAAGTGGGATCCCGTTGCCGAACGCTTCCCCGACAACGCCGACGCCAACCGGCTCGCCGTCGTGCCGCACTACAACGGCTGGACGATTTGATGCCTGGAACGCCGAGAGTCCTGCGGAACCCGTGGCTGGCGGCTGGCGCGCTGTGCGCCTTCGCCGCGGTGAGCGTGGGCTTGGCCTGTTGCGGGGCCGAGCGTTCTCTCGACTTCATGAAATACTATGCGGCCATCGGCACTGTGGGCGCGCTCGGCGTAGCATGCCTGATCGCATGCCTTTGGACATGGCGTCGTCCCGCCGCGTTGCTGCTGCATCTCGGCTTCGCGCTCGTGCTGGGAGGATGGACGTACAACGAGCTGGCGGGCGTGCCAGACGGATACCTGAAGCTCCACGCCGGGCGCACCGGCTCGGTGGACGGCGACTTCGAGTTCACGCTCGACAAGTTCGAGATCGACCGGTGGCCAGACACGGGAACGGTGCGCCAGTACACTAGCCACGGACACATCGGCGAAGAGAAGGTGGACATATCCGTGAACCATCCGCTCGTGCGCGACGGCTGGTGGGTGTACCAGAGCTCCTTCGAGGAGATGGAGAACCCGCACACGGGCGAGCCGTTCTACTTCACCATCCTGCAGTGCGTGAAGGACGCAGGGCTGCCGCTCGTGGCGTTGGGAGGAGCGCTGCTGCTGGCAGGGGCGCTGTGGCTCGCCTTCGCCACGCCTGCCTTCGCCACGCCTAAAGGGCGTGGCTCTCAGGACGGTTGCCGGGTTGTCGCCCAAAATGCCCCTTCACCTTCACCCTTCACTCATCACCCATCACCTTCCACCCATCACCATTCACCCATCACCTTTCACCTTTCATCTTTCACCCTTCACCTTTCACCCCTCTACCTCCTTGCCTTTCTTGGCGCGTTGGCGATGCTGGTGCATCGGACGATGGCAACTGGACACCCGCCGTTGCAGAACCTGTACGAGTTCCTCATGTGCATGGCGGCGCTCATTCCGGTGTTGACTTTTGTTAGCGCGAAGGTGGACGGACAGAACACGCTGCTTGTCGATTCTCTGCTCCTTGCTGTAGTCATGATACCGGTGGGATTCGTGATGGACGGGAGCGTGAAGCGTCTGATGCCGGCGCTGCAGAGTCCGTTTTTCGTGCCGCATGTGGGCGCGTACGTCTTGGGATATGTGCTTCTTGTACGCGCTGCGCTGGGCGCTGGGCGACGGCTCGTGGGCGCTGGGTTCTTCCTGCTGACGCTGGGCCTCGTGCTTGGCGCGGCGTGGGGGAAGGTATGCTGGGGTCACTGGTGGCAGTTCGACCCGAAGGAGATGTGGTCGCTCGCCACATGGTTCGTATATGCCGCCTACTTCCACGTGCGGCCGCGCCTTTCGGAAAAAGGAGACCGGATATTTCTCGCGGTTGGCGCCGTGATGATCGTGCTGACGCTAACGTGGATCAATTTGTCCAAGGTGTTCACGGGGATGCATAGCTATGCGTAGGTGAAAGGAGAAGGGTGAAAGATGAAAGGTGAAAGGTGAAGGGTGAAAGATGAAAGTCGCATGTCGAGATGTCGGTTCGGATGTCGGATGTCGAGTGTCGAATGTCGCGAGTGGAGGAAAATAGAATGGCTGTAAACAAATCACTAATGATGGTGGCGATGATGATGGGATGCGCGATGGCGGCGGTGCCGCCGGTGAAGAAGGGGCCGTTGATCAACGGCCCGGTAGAGGTGAAGAAGCCGGTTGCGGAGCCAGCGAAGAAGCCTGCGGCTGCACCAGCGAAGAAGCCTTCCGCCGCAGCAGTAAAGAAGCCCGCTACGCCGCCGGCGAAGAAGCATGCTGCAGAACCGGCGAAGAAGTCTCCGCCGCCAACGGCCCACGCCAAGAAACCGCCGGTGGCGAAGAAGGCACCGCCTCCACCTGAAGAGCCGAAGCCGATTCCGGCTACGGCGCCGCGGGCGCCGTATCGCGGGGCGATCGCGGTGGACGCACGTTCCGGCAGGGTGCTGTTCGCGGACAACGAGCGGACTACGGGATATCCTGCGTCTTGCACGAAGCTGATGACGTTGCTGCTTGTGCTGGAGGACTTGCGCGACGGTCGCTACAGGCTGTCCGACAGGGCGGTGGCGAGCCCGTACGCGGCGAGCATGGAGCCGAGCAAGGTGGACATCCGCCCTGGACAGTCCATGACCATCGAGGACCTTCTGTATGCGCTGATGATGAAGAGCGCCAACGACGGTGCGGTGGTGCTGGCCGAGCATGCGGCTCGCGCGCGTGCGCACGGGCCCGCGACGCCGGAAGAGACGCCGCAGGATCGCGTGGCGGCGTTCGTGGCGCGGATGAACCGTCGGGCGCAGGAACTGGGAATGAGGGATACGCGCTACGCTTCGCCGAACGGACTTCCGCCGCCGCGCGGTTCGAAGCGGGGGTTCGACGTCTCGACGGCGTACGACCTTGCCAAGCTGGGTCGCGCACTCGTCTCTATGCCGGAGGTGTTCACCTACACGTCGCGCGCATCGCATACGGTCACGGGCGGTGGCGGACAGCCGATCTCGTTCCAGAACCACAACTACTTCGTGCCGCGGAACCGCGACCCGCAGCATCTGGCGACGCCAATACCGGAGTGCGACGGGCTGAAGACCGGATACACCGCCGCCTCCGGATCGTCGATAGTCCTTACGGCGGCACGCAACGGGCGGCGCGTGGTGGTGGTGGTGCTTGGTAGTGCTGGACGCCACGAGCGTGAAGCGGCTGCTGGACGCCTTCTGCGCGACGCGCTGGATGCGGTATCGATTTGGTAGAGGCATGAAGGTGTTGCGCGTCATACTATTGTTCCTTGTCGCTTCGGCAGTTCGTGCTGACGTACTGACGGCCACATGGAACATCCGGTGGTTCCCGAGCGGGCGCGCGGAGCACCGTGCCCCGCCGGAAGTGGAAAAGGCGACGATCAAAGGTGCCGCCGAGGTGGTGCGGAGCGAGTTGGCGAAGCGACGCAAGCCCAGCGACCATGTGATTCTCTTCTTCCAGGAGATGCGCGACGAGTCTGTCTGCTCCAACCTCGTGGCGACGATTGGCGACAAGACGCTGTCGCTTGTCAGCATGAGCGCGTTCCGCGAGTTCGACCGCCGCCTCGGATGGCAGCAGAGCGGAATCGTCAGCGACTTGCCAGTCGTGGAGGCAAGCTTTTCCTACTGGCGTCGCTCGCACAAGGTGCTGCCGCCGCGTGGTTTCACCTACGTGCTGCTCGATGGCGGCACCGATGGCCTCATCGCCTGCTACTGCGTGCATCTGAAGAGCAACTATGGCTCCACCACGCCCGAGATACGTGAAGCCAACCGCCTGAAGCGCGAGCTGGCGATGGAGCATTTTCGGGCGTTGACGAAGAAGGTGCAGGCTCCGGATGGACGACGCGTGACCAGGTTCATACTTGCAGGCGACTTCAATACGGATCCTTTCAGCGGTGTGTTCAAGGAGGAGAAGACGATCGATATTCTCACGGATGCCGGATTCGTCAACTGCTTCGCAGGAATGCCGCTGGAGGCGCGAGGTACGCATCCGGGCAACACGCGCTATCCCGACAGCACGCTCGACTTCATCTTCCACCGTGGGTTTGTTGGGCAGTCCGACTGCGAGCTGTCGCCATCCGTCCCGCTCAGCGACCACCGCATGGTATGGCTTCGTTTGAGGTGAAAGGAGAAAGGTGAAAGGTGAAGGTGAGGGGGGGAAGGTGAAGGGGGGGAAGGTGAAGGGGGAAAGGTGAAGGGTGAAAGGTGAAGGGGGAAAGGTGAAAAGTGAAGGGGGAACGGTGAATGGGGAACGGGGATTAGTGAAAGTCGAGGCGGAGGGTTTCACCGCCGAAAGATATCTCCGCCATGTTGCCGCACCATGGCATTCGCACGAATGGGCTGCGTACGCTCCAGTTGATTTTCTTGACGTACGGCTCGCCATCGATCGTGCTGCCGTCGTCACGGTCGAGCAGCATGTGGAAGCGGTTGCCGTAGATGTCGGTGTAGTCGAGCGTGGAAGTGGAGAGCGAGAACGCCGTCGCCTTCACCTTCGCGCGGAACGCCGCCTCGTCCGCGAAGTCGCAGGCGCGTGCCGTCTCCACGATCACGACCGCCCACTGGTTGTCGCAGACGAGGAACTTGCCGTTGCGCTCGCAGGGCATCTCCGCCTTCGGGCCGGCCTCCACAAGGCGCGCGCCGCCTTGCGCCACGCGTACCGCGCTGTACGCGCCGCCGCATTTCGTGAACCACCAGTCGCCGTCCTTCTCCGCCTTGTCCACGCCGCCGGCGGCGGATAGCCACACGCACATGCCCCCCGTGTAACGAGCATGGCGGTTCCTGCGCGCGAGGAGCGTGCCTTTCTTCTGCATCGACCAGAACCCGTTGTAGGCGGTCGAAGGCAGCGCGGCAGTCTTCACGGCAGCAGCTGCGCGTCGCGCGGACCGTAGACCACGCCGTGAAAACGGTTCTGCGAGCTGATCATGCACCAGTTCGTGAATGCGGCCTGCGGGTACATCTGCGTGCCGACGATGAAGTCTGGCGTCGCGTATGTGTAGCGGTAGATGCGTCCCCATTCGGGGTCGGGGCGGTAGTCAGGATATTTATCCTCGGGAAGCGCCCAGCCGAGCGGACGCATCTCGATCTCGTAGACACCGCGCGCCGCCGCGTCGGCGGCAAGCCTGCCGATGAGCGGATGCGGGCGGTATGTGCTGTCGAGGCACACATAGTCCATGCCACCTGGGCGGCGGTTTAGCGAAGGATTCAGCCCGAAGTACCAGTACGCCCACGTGGCCGCTTCGCCGTACGTCGACCTGGCCCCGGTAGGATAGACGCGCGACATGCCTCCGCCCGAAGCGCCGTCGACCTGCTCCTGCGCCCACAACGCCCAGAAGAGGTCGAGGAAGTTTTTCGCCAGACGTCGCGTTTCGGGACGCTTGGAGAAATCGTAGAGAGGGTAGATGTTCTTGATCGTGTGGATGCCGTATCCGCGGCTCTGCACCTCGATGAACATGGAGCGCTTCGCGCGCTCGCGCATCCAGGCGCAGAAGAACTTGTCCCACGCGTCGTAGTGCGCGCGCAGCGTGCCGCTGTCGCCAAGGACGCGCTTGCCGTACGCGGCATCCGCCTTCAGCAGCACGTGCATCAGCTGCCAGAGGGCGGACGCGCGCTGCACGTGGTGATTCTCGCTCTCGTAGACGCGCCAGGTCTTCGTGCCGTCGCATTCGGCGTCGGCGAGCTTCGAGATGTCGTGGCAGTAGCCGAACGCCATCTCGCGGAACGCCGCCTCGGCTTCGGGCGAGAGGCGGCCGGGCGCGATGTCGCCCTTCGCGCCGTAGTGCAGGACGGCGCGGCACAGTTCGCCGACGTTCCAGTAGAACGAGTCGCGGTCGTCGCGCACGTCGGTGTTCTCGATGTAGAAGCGGCAGTTCTCGGCGATCTTCGCGTTCGCGCGCGCATACTCGTTGCTCTCTCCGTTGTGGAACACTCGAATGGCGTAATGGATGATGGCGAGCGAGTATGGGCGCGCGAAGCGGGGATGTCCGTTGAACACTGGCGGCGCGACGGGGACTTCCTTGAGAGGTTCGCCTCTGCGCGACGCCCAAGCGGCCGCAAAGCGCACGTCCGAGGCCGAAAGGTGAAAGATGAAAAGTGAAAGGTGAAGGACAAAAAGAATGAGAGCTCCGCGCATGAGATTAGCCTTTCATGGCGGCGATGCGTTCGCCGCAGCGGACGCGCGTCTCGAAGCCGGCGGCGGAGTTGCGCACGATGTCGGCGTCGAACGTCAGCGCGCCGGCGCGTGCGACGAGCATCACCGTCGAGCTGCCGAACTTGAAGTAGCCTTTCTCGTCGCCTTTCGCGTGCACGGCGCCGGAGTACGTCTGCACTATCGTGCCGACTCCGAACGCGCCGACATCCACCAGCCAGAAGCGGCCGAACTCCGCGTCGCACGCGACGATCTGCCGTTCGTTGTCGGCGTAGACGTCGGGATAGCGCAGAAGGGCGATGGGGTTGACGGAGTGGTACTTGCCGGGGAGAACGCGCGGCGGCTCGGGGGTGCGGCAGTCGCAAGGAAAGTGGAAGCGGTGGTAGTCGACTGGCGCGAGGCGGACGACTGCGATGTCGTAGAGGCCCGTGGGCGCGTCGCCGGCGAAGACCGCACGAAGGTTGCGCGTGGCGCCCTTGAGCGGGAACGGGCGGTCGGCATCTGCCGAGAGGTAGAGCATGAGGCGTCCGTCTGCGGGACTCACGATGCCTTCGCCGATCGGGCGCGCGCCTGGCTTGAGGCGACGGGTGAAGAAGTCGTTGAACGAATCGTATTCCGCGATCGGCTTTTCCGCCTCGGCGGCATTGCAGCCGGGGATCGAGGCGAGCTTTGCGATGTCCTTGCGCGAACGCGGCGAGTCGTAGCGGCTGCCCATCAAGGCGGAGACGAGTTTCGAGCCGAAGAGGACCGGCCAAAGCGTGCGGCCGAGAAGAGTCTCGTAGGCGAAGCGTAGCGCCTTGTCGCCCATGACTGACTCCACGACTTTCTCGCCGGTGGCGCGGTCGATGTATTCGATCGGTTGCATGGGATGATTATATCAAACTCCCGCATCGAGCGAGCGGTAGAGGGCTATCGTCTCGGCGCACATGCGTTCGGTTGAGAAGTTGGTGCGGACTGACTCGAGCGCGGCTGCGCGGATCGCGGCCTTGCGTTCGGCGGGGAGGTCGAGGATCTCGTCGAGCTTCGCGGCGAGCGCGTCGACGTCGCCGGGGGGGACGAGGAAACCGGTGACGCCATCGTCGATCGTCTCGCACGCGCCGCCGTGCGCGGTGCCGACGGTGAGCACTCCCATCGCCTGCGCTTCGGGGATGGTGCGGCCGAACGCCTCCGGGTGGCCGACAGTGGCGCTCACAACGATGTCGCTCATCGCGTAGATCGTTGGCATGTCGTCCGTGTGGTCCAGAAAAACGACCGGCCGGTTGGCTGGCATGTTTGATGCGATGGCGCGAAGTTCCGCGCTGTATGCGGTGCGGCCTTGATCGGAACCGACGAACAGGCAACCGACGGGGGAGGGATGTTTGAGCATGCGAAGCGACTCGAGCAGTATGGCTTGTCCCTTCAGACGAGTGAGCCGTCCGGGAAGCGTCACGACCGGCATGTCTGGAGAAAAGCCGAGCTTGCGTCTCATGTCTAGCGCACGCTCCGGCGGCACGGCGTCCGGACGGAAGGTCTGCGTGTCGGCTCCGCGGTAGATGCGGACGATCTTCTCCTCAGGCACGCCGTAGACTTCCATCAGGTGGCGCTTCACGAAGTTAGATACGGCTATGACCTTCGCGCCCTTCGTCATCACGCGGTTGTACGGTATCTTGAGCCACGCGGGAGATGTGCCGTGCACGCCGTGATATGTCGCGAGCAGGACAGAGCCGGTTCGCCGCGCTGCCCAGTAGGCGCTCCATGCCGGCGCGCGCGAGCGCACGTGGAGGATCGTGAATCCCTCGCGGCGCGCGAGGGCTGCGAGCCGCGCGGCGTTGCGCCATACCGTGAAGGGGTTCTTGCTGCCAAGCGGGAGCGTGAAGTGAGGCACGCCGAGCGCATCGAGTTCGGCGACGCGCGGTCCACCTGCGGAGGCAACGGCGTTGGGAATGCCGGCGGCGGCGAGCGCGCGCGCGATCTCGATCGTGCCGCGTTCGACGCCGCCTGAGCCAAGGGCAGGCAATATCTGAAGAATCTTCATCGGCGCGGATTATACCATGTCGCGACGCGGCGTTCAACGAGCGGAAAAACGGCGCGCGGAAATTTTTTTTGAGATGTTCACTTTTTCTATTTGCAACAAACAAAATTTTTTGTATCATTCTCGCAGACGAGCGGTTAGTGTGCCGATGTTCGGTGCGCCGCGAGTCAACGAACAAAGAAGAGAGTACAGAAATGGCTACAGCGAAGAAGGCACCCGCCAAGAAGGCGGCTCCTGCGAAGAAGGCTCCGGCTAAGAAGCCGTGCGCGAAGAAGGCGTGCTGCAAGGCGGCGCCTGCTAAGAAGGCACCCGCCAAGAAGGCGGCCCCTGCCAAGAAGGCGGCCCCTGCAAAGAAGGCCCCGGCCAAGAAGGCGGCTCCTGCGAAGAAGGCCCCGGCCAAGAAGGCGAAGAAGTAAGTACCCGAGCAGTTCGAAGAACTGCCTGAGCATGCCCGTGCCGATCGGCGGGCATGCTCTTTTCTTTTGTCAGATGATGCGTTGCGTCCGCGCGGCATGATGCGGTATAATCTAGGGACCGTGCAGAAACAGAAAGTCAGCTACGCCGAGCGCCTGGAGCACGCGCTCGTGAAGATCATCCAGCAGCCGGGCGCGGATCGCGGCCAGCCGGCAGGCGTTCGCGTGCTGCTTGCGATCCTGAAGGGACTCTCCTGCGTGTTCCTCGCCGTCGTGTCCATCCGCTACTTCTTCTACCGCACCGGCATTCTGCGCCGCTTCCCGCTCGGATGCCAGGTGATCTCGATCGGCAACGTCACGGCCGGCGGCACGGGCAAGACGCCCGTCACCGAGAAGTTCGCGCACGAGCTCACGGCCGCCGGTCGCAAGGTGGCGATCCTCTCGCGCGGCTACCGCCGCAAGGAGGCGCCGTGGTGGCAGCGCGTCTTCTCGCAGGTGATCGAGAAGCCGCTCGTCGTCTCAGACGGCAAGCACATCCTCCTGGACGCGGCGACGGGAGGCGACGAGCCGTACATGCTCGCCGCCAATCTGCCGGGCGTGTGCGTGCTTGTGGACCGCAACCGCGTGAAGGCCGGCCGCTACGCGATCTCGCGCTTCGGCTGCGACACGCTCATCCTCGACGACGGCTTCCAGTACCAGAAGCTGAAGCACTCGCTCGAGGTGGTGCTCGTGGACAAGACGAATCCCTTCGGCAACGGGCACATGCTTCCGCGTGGCGTCCTGCGCGAGCCGGCGAAGCACATCGCGCGCGCGGACTTCATCTTCCTCACGAAGTCCGACGGCGACTCCGCCGCCGTGCGCGAGCAGATCCGCGAGTACAACAAGACCGCCGAGATCATCGAGTGCCGCCACGCGCCGCGTCTCCTGAAGGACGTGTGGAGTCGCGAGGAGCTGCCGCTCGAGTGGCTGAAGGGCAAGACGCTCACCACGCTCTCCGGCATCGCCGTGCCGCAGGGATTCGAGGACTCGCTGCGCAAGCTCGGTGCGCGCGTCATCTGGTGCGAGCGCTACGCGGACCACCACCGCTACGACTCCTCCGAGATCATCTTCGCGCTCAACAAGACTTCCGATCTCCACGCGGACGCGCTCATCACAACCGAGAAGGACGCGGTGCGTTTCCCGCGCCTGGAGTCGACGCCCGTGCCGTGCTACTACCTGCGCGTGGACATCGAGATCACGGCGGGCGCGGAGAACTTCGCCGCCGCCGTGGACCACATCTGCAACGTGAAGGCGCGCGCAAAGGGGTGACGGAATGGGACGCGGCGAGAAGGGCATCCTGAAGAACACGGCGGTGGTGGGCGCGATGACGGCGCTCTCTCGCGTGCTGGGCCTCGTGCGCGAGATGCTGCAGAGCCGTTTCATAGGCGCGGGATGGGAGCAGAGCGCGTTCACGCTCGCGTTCGCGATTCCGAACATGGCGCGCAAGCTGTTCGGCGAGGGCGCGCTCACGGCGGCGTTCGTTCCGATCTTCAAGGGCGAACTCGCCACGGAGAACATGGAGAGCGCGCGGCGGCTTGCGCGCGCAGTGATGTCGATGTCTCTCCTGATGCTTGGCGCGGTTGTGGCGCTCGGCGTCTGCGGCATCACTGCGGCGCTCGGGCTGGACGCGGCGACATCTCCGCGCGCCGTCCTCATACTCAAGCTCACGCGCATCCTCCTGCCGTACATGATCTTCATCTGCGGGGCGGCGTTCGGGATGGGCGTCCTCAACGCGATGGGGCGGTTCGCCGCCGCGTCGCTGATGCCGTGCCTCCTGAACGTGTTCTGGATCGGCGCGCTCGCCTCGCTAGCTTTCTGCGGCGATATGGAGCTGTCCGTGCGCGTGCAGCGCGTGTCGTGGGCGATCCTCGTGGCCGGCACGGCGCAGATGGCGTTCATGTTCTGGTGCATGAAGAGGCGCGGCCTCACGCCCGGCTTCACGTTCCGCGGCTGGGGCGACCCCAAGACGCGCCTCGTGTGGAAGAACACCGCGATCGCCGCGATGGGCGCAGGCGCGGTGCAGATCAACCAGATGCTCGATCAGGTGCTGGGCCAGCTCGCTTCCCCGTGGGCGGCCGGCGTGATCGGCTACGCGGAGCGCCTGATGGATTTGCCGCTCGGCGTGATCGGCGTCGCGTTCGGCACGGTGCTCTTGCCGACGTTCGCGGGACACTTCGCGAAGGACGACGTGGCCGGCGCGCGCCAGGCGCTTGTCGCCTCGGTGGACAAGATGCTCTTCGTCATGATTCCGGCGGCGGCGGGGCTTGGTGTCCTCGCGCCGGAGGTGACGCGTGTCATCTACGAGGGGAAGGCGTTCGACGCGCTCGCAACTACGCGCGTGGCCCGCGCGGTCGCATGCTATGCGATCGGGCTTGGCTTCTTCGGCATCCAGAAGTCTCTTGTGCCGTGGTTCCAGGCGCAGGGCGACATGAAGACGCCTCTGTCGGTGAGCGTGAAGGCTGTGTGCCTGAACGCGGTGCTGAACATTTTGGCTGTCGCGTTCCTGCCAGTGGAGTGGAAGCACGTGGGCCTCGCCGCGTCCACAGTCGTGTGCGCAGGCTGGTCTTGTCTTCTGCTTGGCTTCGCAGCGCGGCGGCGCAATGGCTCGCTCGGCTTCTTGGCACTCGTGCGACCCGTGGGGCGCACGTGCCTTGCTTCGGCGGCAATGGGTGCCGCGCTCGTCTTCGCGCGTGCGCCGCTCGCGAATTTCGCTGCCGGGCGTGGCTGGGGCGTACCTTGGTCGGCCATCGTGCAGCTTGCCGCCCTCATCGCGCTCGGCGGTGCCGTCTACTTCTCGGCCATCATCATCTTGCGCCGTGTGCTGCCGTCTCAATGCGCCTCTCTGCCGACGATGCGGATGGAGGAAACCTCGAAGCCATGCGGACGCTCCGCCGAGTCACGGCACAGCCAAATGCCGTAGAAGAGCGTGATGCGGTCGAGTTTACGCGCGTCAAGCCCGCCGGCCGGGGGCGTCTCGCCGCCCGCCTTTCTCCAGTGTGAGAAATACTTGAGCTTCGACAGGGGGATGCGGGTCTCGGTCCACTCAGTGCGCAACGCCAGGTTCGTCCCCCAGGTGAAGCCGTCGTTCTGGGTGAAGGACACCTCGACCATTTTGGTGTCCGGCGTCGTCGCGCGCGCCCGTATCACCATCTCGCGGCCCGCGCCGGCGTTCGGGAACAGGCGGTTCATCTCCTTTGACGCGACGTGAATCACCACGGGGCGGCTTTTGCGTTTTCCGAGGTATTCGCCGGCCGGCGATTCGTAGACGATCCCGGCCTCGTCCTGCACGTATTCCCAGAGGTCGGCATCCGTGCAGACCGGCTCCTTGAGGTTCCTGTCGTTGCAGACGTACTTCGCCGCGCCCGGAAGGTCGTCGCCGTCCCCGAACCCGCAATAGACGTTGTTGCTCCAGCTCACTTTCGTGCCGGGGCGGCCGCGGTAGACCTTCGTGCCGGGACTGTTGGAGAAGCGACAGTCCGCCACCACGAGATCGCCTCCGCGCTGGTCGACGATCACGATGTCGTCCAGCTTGAACGTGGTGTTGTTCAGGAACCACGACCCGAGTATCTGCACCCCTCTGCCCTCGACCAGATAGCCAATCGTTGCCGTGTCGGCGTAACAGTCCCGCACGAGGTTGTGCCAGCCGGCGATGTGGAAGCAGACCGACGATTCAAGCATCTCCGGAAACCGTCCGCCCGCCCGAGGGGGCACGGTCCCGCCCCAGGCATGGCATCCGGTGAGCCGATTGCCCCCGCCGTCCATCCTGAAACCGGTCGTCCAGTCGACCACCAGGCAGTCCGTATACGTGCCGTCGCATCCGGACGAGTAGAGCGCGGTGTTGCCGGCCAGTCCGCGCATGGTGCAGCGGAAATACAGGTCGTTCGCGAAGATTCCGCCCCCGCCCGCCTCTCCGTTGACGCGCAGGCCGAACTTCTTCCCGTTGAGGAAGGTCACGTTCCGCATGTAGAACGGGCTGAAGCCGTCCAGCGCCATGCAGGAGGCCAGCCCGTTCCCGTCGATGATGCCGCCGTTGAAGAACAGGTTCCAGGTCCGCCAGATGGGGCGCGCGTCAACCTTGACCACGTACTCCAGCGCCTTCACCGCCCGCGGTTGGTCACCATCAGCGTCGACGACATGCGGTAGACGCCCTTCGGGATGTAGAGCGACCCTTCGGGCAGGGCGTTCACGGCACGCTGGATGCGGGCGTCGTCGTCCTCGCCGGGCAAGGCGGGGAATTCGTCGAGCGACTTGTCGCAGGTGGCGTATGCGGCAATCGCCGCCGTCAGGCAAACGGCAGAAGCAATTGTTGTTTTCATGGAAGGACTTTCATGCGAATGATTTGAAAACCTTTGCATTATACCATAACCACCTGAAGACAGTTGCCGCCTGATGGCTTGTAAGACGAGGGAGGAGATGGTAGAATATGCACGGTTTTGAAACTTGAGGAGCGGTGACGCATGAAAAAGAAATTGATGGCAATTACCCTTCTGGCCGCGACGGCTGCGTTCGGCGAGATCTGGACGATTTCCGTCCCGGCCGGCGAAACGAAGTATCTCCAGACGGAGGTGGAGTCCTTGATCGCCGCGAAGGGACACGAATTCGCAAGCGGCGACATCATTGAAAAGGAAGGCGGCGGACGGCTGATCGGCACGAACACGTGGAAGACCGCCGACATCGGCCTGCGCGTGAAGGAAGGCGTCTACGAGGCGCGCTTCCTCGGCGACCTGTTCGCCGGCAATTTCGTGAGCGTCTCCGACGGCGCGTCGCTCCTCGTCAACAACAAGGCCGCCAACGGCTCCTCGATGTGCAACGAAAAGCGCTTCTACCTCAACGGCCATGGCCACGCCGACGCCGCCGTCAACGGAGTCACCGGCGCGCTGATCTTCGGCGGCAACCAGAACTACCAGGTGATGTATAAGTGCACCTTCGAACTTCAGTCGGACGCGACAATCGCACTCGGCATCAAAGGGCAGTTTGGCATGTTCACATACGGCATTATCAACCAGAACGGCCACAAACTCACCCTGCTCAGCCTCGGGCACACGCTCGGCGATGACGGCAACGCAGCTGGCGGACTCTATCAGCTCCGCTTCCGCTATGGCTACGGCTTTACGAACACAGCCGAGATCGTCGTGGACGGCGGCGCGTTCGTGGCGCACAGCACCACGTACTGGGCCCGTCCGAGCAAGGTACCGCTGTGCACGGTCAAGAACCGCGGTGCGTTCGGCCCGGACGGGCAGTCGTTCGCCGACTGTTTCAACCTCGTTTCCTTCGAGCCTGGCACTTTCGTCGCTCCTGCCAGTAGCGCAACGTTCACCCTGCCGCCCATGGAAGGCTGCCCATTCATCTGCGCGAATGCCACACCCACCATCAACAAGGCCTGGACGGTGCGGGCGGACGAAATCGCCGCGGGCGTTTCGCTCGGCGCGCGGAAAACGCTCACGTTCGGCAGTAGCGCGACGCTCGCCGTCAAGAATCTCGACCAGCTCGATGCCGGTACGTCCTACGTGGTCGCCACCTCGTTCGTCGCGGTCGCGGGGATGCCGACGTTCAGATCGAACGCCGACGAGGCGAAGCGCTGGAAGACCGTGGCGACTGATTCCAAGACACTTTCCCTCGTCTACGATATGCCGTCGGGTGTCATCAACGTGCGCGACTGGGGCGTGCTACCAGGCGTTGCGAACGCGGCCGCAAACGATGCGGCGTTCGCGGCCGGCTTCGCGAACCTCTCCGGCACGGGCAACGTCGTGTTCTTCCCGCAGGGTGAGTATTACTTCTCGTCGCCGGTGGCGGTTTCGGCCGCAAGCGGGGTCACGCTTCTTGGCGACAACGGCTGGTCGATGCTCCGGGTGACGGATCCGGCGGCGACGAGCATTCTCTCGGTCACGGGCGGTTCGGACGTGACGGTGACCGGTCTCGGCTTCGCCGACTGCGTGGGCGTGGCCGTGGCGGCAAGCGGCACGGCCAACCTCACCGTCACGAACAACGTGTTCACGAACGTCGTCGGCGCGGTGAGCGGCGTGGACGGCACGTATCCCGTCTCGGCGGCGGACTGCACGGACCTCTACGTGAAGAACAACCGCGTGCGCGGCGGCGCCGCGTACACGAAGCTCGCCTACGTCTCGGGCACGACCACGAAGAAGGAGGGCTCCGAGCCGGATTCCGGCGAGCTGGAGTTCTTCGTGTACGCCAAGGAGGGCGAGTCGAGAACCGAACGCTTCCCCGAAGTCTTAGCGCGTCTCGGGCTGGCGGAGTATCCGGCGGACACGACGCTCGTCAAGACGGGCCTCGGCCGCTTCTACGGTACGAACGACATCGCCATCCGTGACCGCATCAAGCAGATCGTCGTGCGTGAGGGCACCTACGTCGGCACCTATACGAACGCATGGGGCAGAATAGATTCTTCCACCGGTAAATCGTACGTGAAGGTGGAGGACGGCGCGACGGCGCTTGTTGAGGGTTCTGGAGACAGCCACGGCGCGATGCATGTCATCTTCGAGGTCGGCCGTGGCGGCGCGGCGACGTCTGGCGGCGGCTATTCTCTCGCCTTCCGCAGCCCGAGCTGGCGAGTTACCTACTTTTGCCGCTTTGTCCTGCGCGACGACACGTTCTTCGGCAAGGTGGACGAAACGCAGGCGGGCGTCTTCAGCCAATCCATCACGGAGCAGAACGGGCACGCGCTCGTCCTGAAAGGCATGAACATCAACTCCGACTTCCGCTTCCGCGAAAACCACACGTTCCGTTCGCCGGGGCCGATCTACGTCACGAACGCCACCGTCTCGGCCAGCTATGCGGACAGCACCGGCTGGAAATGCCCAGACGGCAAGCCGCCGCTCCTCTCCTTCGGCACGGGGTCGCGCTTCTATCCTGACACGCAGGCCTTCTGCGACGTGTTCGACCTCTACGAGTTCGCCCCCGGGGCGATCTTCACCTGCAGGTCCAACAACACGTTTCGGGTGTCGCGTCTCAAGGGTCCGCCCACCGTGAACGCCAACGTGACGCTCACGATCGGGAGCAACTACATCGCGCGAGCGAGCGACCTGCTGGCAGACAAGCACATCACCGCGAAGAAGACGCTGGCATTCGCCCCGACCTGCACGGCGGACGTGGAGGACGCGGAGTCGCTTCCCCTTACTGACACAGGTTACGTGCTGGCCACGTCCGACGTCGCGATCTCCGGCCGTCCGAAGAAGAGCCTCGCGCTCATGGCGGCGGGGTGGACGACATCGCTCTCCTCCGACGGCAAGACGCTGCGCCTCATCCCCGCCGGCGGCACGACGATCTTCTTGCGCTGACAGCCGTTTGACACGCACGGGGGCCATCGGCTAAAATGTATGCGTTCCATCTGCGAAACCGAACTAAGGATAAAGACATGAACAGAATCATCCTGAACGAGACAAGCTACCACGGCGCGGGCGCCGTGAAGGAAATCGTC
>CACXPT010000100.1 GCA_902769585.1 uncultured bacterium | reverse complement strand
ACGATCATGCACTCGACGGGCACGCTGACGTTCCAGGGCACGGCCAACTTCCCGGACGGCACGAACACGACGTTCGTCATCACCAACGCCAGCACCCTCGCGTTCTGGGGCCAGCGGGCCGACCGTCCGATTCGGGCCGCCGTCCGGCTCAACACGGGCCGCACGATCCGCATAGATTCCGGCGCGGCCAACACCATCAGCGGTCCCCTGCACGTCGCCAAGCACGGCTCGCCCACCAACGGGCCGACCGACGCGTTCATCGACGTCAGCACGCAGTACAACAACACGGCCCTCCACCTCAACGGGCCGCTCACGAGCGACTACGGTCTCGGCTACAACTACCATTGCCGCCTCATCATGAACGGGGGCGGCACGCTGTGGCTCAACGGCCCCGTCGACTTCGAGGGCAACGTGTATCCGCGTTGCGGCTGGCTGTGCATGACGAGCGCGGCGACGCGCGTGTTCCGCAACGGCGTCTCGATCAAGAACAGCAAGGTGTGGCTGGCGGACGGTGCGTTCCGTTCCGGATTCCTGCGCGTCCCGAACGGCGGTAACGCATTGGGACTCTTCCGCCAGACGGGCGGTACGCTCTCGAACGGCAACGATGCGCCACGCATCGGCGAATCGGACAAAAGCTACGGCTGGTACGTGCTGGAAAGGGGTACGGCGAATCTCGGGAGCCTGATCCTGATGGGCGAAAACCCTGGCAGCTACGGCGTGATCCGGCAGAAGGGCGGCCTCATGAAGTCGTACCGGTCCGATGCGGGCGGCACGCTCTACATCGGGCAGAAGGGCGAAGGCCTCTTCATCCAGACGGGCGGCACGAACGATTCGCACGTCGTCCAGGGCGGGCAGGACCTCCGCACCATCATGAACGTGACGAACGGCACGAGCGAGGCGACGATTTCCGGCACGGGCACGGTGTTCCGCGCCGAGGGCTTCTCGATGGGCTGGAACCTCAGCCTCTGCACGAACATCCTCAACATCAGCGACGGGGCGCTCTTCATGGCCAACCGCTTCAGGCGGCACGAGGGCGTGAGGGCCGGATCCCTCTCCTGCGTGAACGCGGACGGCGGCATCATGGCGCCCACCTTCGGCTGGGGCTGGGGGGCCGCGAACCCGGGGACGGCGACCTTCTTCCCGCGCAGCCCCGACCATTTCGTGCTGTGGGACAAGGGACTCGTGTTCGACACGTCCTACACATCCTACGCGTCTGGCTCTCTCGCCCAGAGCATGCCGTCGTTCTGGTTCGAGGCGCCAACGGGCAAGGGCTTCGAGTCAATCTCGCTGCCGACGGACAGCGCCTACGTGCCGGCCAACTACTATGGCGTCGCGCGCGTCGTGTTCGAGAGTTCGACGGGCTGGGGCGCGAGCGCGTACGCGGAGTACGACTACGACACGAAGAAGCACGTGAAGATCGTGATTACCTCGCGCGGGTGCGACTACGGCGACGACACGAAGGTGTACCTTGAAAGTCCCAACCGGCAAACGCACTACGCCTGTGCGTTCACACTCTCAGACAACGCGGGCCACGGCGGTCCGCTCATCAAGCGCGGTCCGACCGACCTCTACCTGTATGCCACCAACACGTACACGGGCGGCACGATTGTCGAGCAGGGACAGCTGATCTTCAGCAGCCCGTGGACGGTTCCCTCCAACTCGGCCATTCGCGTCGAGGCGGGTGCGAAGGCGAACTTCAACGGCAACGCCGCCACGATCGCGTCGTTCGCGGGGCCGGGCCAGACGGCGAACGGCAACGTGACGGTGACTGGGGCCGTGAAGGCGTCGTGCGCCGACCTCTTCGCGAACAGGCACGCGACGTTCGGCGGCAGCCTGACGTTCGCACCGGGTGCGACATTCACGATCACGGACGCGGAGAACCTGGAGACATACGCGAAGCGGGCCTCCGTGGTGGCGTTCACGGCCCAGTCGGTAAGCGGTACGCCCGTCCTGGCGTTCGAGGGCGAACACGGACCCACGAAATGGGCGCTCATAAGCAAGGGCAACGGCACGTACAACTTCGGTGCGCTAGTCGGGACGATGATGCTGATCAGGTAGTGTGGAGATTTTTAACCACGAAACACACGAAATACACGAAAGGAACTGTGTGATGAGGAGATTAGCCTTTATGGCAGGATTGGCGGCTGTCGCGGCAGGGGTGTTCGCGATGCCGGCGGGCTTCACGGACGATTTTGACGCCGCACTCAAGAAGGCCGCGACGGAGAAGAAGACGGTGCTTGCGCTATTCACTGGCAGCGACTGGTGCATCTGGTGCAAGCGACTCGAGGGCGAGGTGCTGTCGCAGAAGGCGTTCAGCGACGAGGTGGGCAAGACCTTCGTGCCAGTGTTCCTCGACTTCCCCAGCGACAAGTCGCTCGTGAAGGAGGCGACTGCGAAGCGCAACGGCGAACTCTCCGAGAAGTATGCCGTCCGCGGCTATCCGACGGTGCTCCTGCTTGACGCCAATGGCGAGGTGCTGGGACAGACCGGCTACAAGGAAGGAGGGCCGGAGAAGTACCTTGCGCACCTGAAGGGGCTTGTGCAGAACGGCCCTCTGCTGCAGAAGTACATCAAGCCGTACGAGAAGAGGTTCGAGGAGATCGGCAGGAAGTTCAGCAAGGCCGCTGGCGCCGTAGCCGCAAAGACGACGGGAGACAGGGCAGCGAAGGAGAAGGCCGTCAAAGCCGCATTTCCGACGATCGTCGGGCCGATCCTCGCCGACATGCAGGCGCTTCGGAAAGACCTCGTGGCCGACAAGGCGCCGGAGGCGATCGCCGACGACAAGGCCGCGCTGCTTGGGCAGGTCGACAAGGCGATAGAGTTCCTGACGAAGGCGTCCAAGGGCGAGTTGCCATGACGTTGGGGCGTGGATTCTAAACCACGAAACACACGAAATACACGAAAGGATCTGAGTGATGAGGAAATTGGCCTTTGTGGCAGGCGTTGCAATCGGGGCGATGGTGTCGCTTTCTAGTGCGACAGCGCGGGCGGATGTCTACTCCAAGGCGAGTTATTGGTTTCGCGGCATGGGCGTGGACGCCAATGGCAACGGCATTCTCGATTCAGGCGAGCTGCGTGACGCCCTGAACCTCCATGGAACCGAAAGCCATGACAACGGCAGCTGCGCGACCGTGTTCACGAACGAGACGGTCAACATGCCCTACCGCGGCGTTTCCCGGCAGATGCAATGTCTCTACCTGCCCCAGACGGTGACTGTCACGAACGATGAGGCACAATTGGGATACATGAATCCCAACACGTTCCGCTTGCCGGCGTATGCCGTGCAGGCGATCACGAACCGGACCCGTTTCGCGTTTGCCATCCGATATCGTCCGGACCTGACACGTCCGCACAAGGATTACGCCTGGATCTTGAACGCCGGCAACAACGGTTCGGCGAAGCGCGGCTTTATGGTGGGGCTGGGACCGACGGGAAATGACGTGCGGACCATTGACAACAGCAAGACATTTTTCACGAACAAGCTGGCGAATGTCATGTTCATTTACGGTGGGGCATCCTTCTACGTGAACAACGGAGGCAGTAAGGCGGGAATGGGAACGTGGAACGATCTCGTCGTGTCGGTGGACGGACGCAAGGTGTCGTTCCTCATGTCCCGCTACGGCAACATCTGGGATACGAAGAGCTGCTCCAGCAACTCCGCGTCGGCGAACTGGTCCACGACATTCATCACGCACACGCTCAATGAAGGTTATGACGCCTCGCCACGGCAAGACGCGACGATGGCCATGGGCGGCGAGGCCTACAGGAGCGCCCAAGTAGGCTGGCTGGGGATCAATCCAAGTGCGCAATACAACGACATAAAGACGTTCCGCGGCAGCATCCAGAGCTTTGCCGTATGGTCGAACGCGTTGACAGAGGCGGAAATGCGCGAGGCAGCGGCGTGGCCGCGCACCGACCTGTGGCGCGTGGGCGTGGAGAATGATGCAACGACCGAATTCAACGGTTCGGGCACCATGGCGACGGTGGACGTGGACGAGGACCGCTGGAACGTTCCGGCGGCACTTCCGTCGGGCGGGAAGGTGACATTTCGCTTTCCTCTCGATACCTACGGCGAGGCGGCCATGCCGCAGGTGTTCCGTATCAAGCCCACAAGCAATTCCGGCTCTGGGACGGTCTGCGTGACCGTCAATGGTACGTTACTTGACACTCGCCTCGTGGCGCCAGGCCAGACGGCGCGATGGTTCGTGCCGGAGACGTTGCTTGTCGCCGGCACCACAAACGTATTGGAGCTCGCGCGGACGGATTCGGGATCGGTTCCGGTCAAGATCGACTCCGCCGTGTTTGGCGGATCGCTCCAGTACGGGAAGAGGGATGGAAGCCTATACGATTTCGGCTGGGAAGGGCATTACCAGGACAACGCCAACTATTGGCTCGTCGGGGCCAACTGGTATGACGGATGCAGGGCTCTGTTCGGGACAGGAACGGACAGTAACGGCAAGAGTACCGTCCACACCAACACGCTTATCCATTTTAGCGTTCCTGCAGAAATACTTGCGCACTACGACTGGCGCATGAAGTTCCGCACATTCGGAACTGGTACGGTGAACATGGAACTCAACGGAACGAATCTTGGGACCTGGAGCTCCAACACGACACAGGACAATATTGTCATCCCTGACGGTGTGGTGCAATCTGAGAACGTCTTGCGGTTCTCAAACGTGAGACCGTATGTCTCTGGCGTATACATGTCTCCCGACTACATCAGCCTGTACCTGGTGGATCGCCCAAACGGCACGATGCTGCTGATCAAGTAGGCAATTGGCGCAGTAGACTTTCCCCCATAACTCTTGGTTTTCATGAGTTGTGGGGAAAACTCTCGCAAAAAATGCGCGACTTTCCCCCACAAGTCCGAGTTTGTGGTATAATACGGGGAAAACTGGAGGCCTCATGATTGGTCGGAGAATAGAACAGAAGGAACTACTTCGCGCGTTTGAATCGAAGCAGTCTGAATTCGTCGCATTGTATGGTAGGCGACGGGTCGGCAAGACGTTCCTCGTTAACGAGCTATTCAAGGGCCAGTTCGCGTTTCGTGCGACCGGAATCGAAGATGGCTCAAAGCGGGAGCAGTTGGATCTGTTCCGCGAGGAGCTTAAGCGGCAGGGGGTGCCTAAATGCCCCAGATTGACGTCGTGGATTGCGGCTTTTTCACGACTTAAGGATCTGCTGGAGGCGTCTGACGTGAAGAAGAAGGTCGTATTCCTTGACGAACTTCCGTGGTTTGACACGCCGTGCGCGGGATTCCTGCGCGCGTTTGAGGCGTTTTGGAATGGATGGGCGACGGCGCGAAATGACATCTTGCTGGTGGTTTGCGGTTCGGCAACGACATGGATGCTGAAGAAGATGCTCCGTGCCAGGGGCGGTCTCCACAACCGCGTGACCGTACAGTTGCCGATCGCACCGTTCACGTTGAAAGAGTGCGAGGACTATGCCGCATCCCAGAACCTCGGGTTCGACAGATGGCAGATAGCCGAGTGCTACATGGCGCTGGGGGGTGTTGCCTACTACTGGAGTCTGCTGCGCGAGGGTGAAAGCGTGGCGCAGGGCTTCGACAGGTTGTTCTTTGGCGATTCTGCCGTCATGCGAGATGAATTCACGAGGTTGTTCTCGTCGCTGTTCAAGATGGAGCGTAGGCATGTGGAGATCGTGAAGGCGCTTGCCGGGAAGAAGTCCGGCATGATGCGGGAAGAGGTGCTTGCGGCACTGGGAGAGTCATCGAACGGGGATGTCTCCGAGTGCCTGTCAGAACTTGTGGAGTGCGGATTTGTCCGCAGATACAGCCAGCCCGGCAGGGTCAAGAGGGGGGCCGTCTACCAGCTTATCGACAACTACACGCTATTCTATTTCCAGTTCCTCAACGGATGGAAGGGCAACGATCCGCAGTTCTGGACACACCATTTCCTCTCTCCAAGACTGAATGCGTGGCGAGGAATATCATTCGAGCGGATCTGCTTTTGGCACATCCCTCAGATCAAGGCGGCGTTGGGAATCTCCGGGATCGGTGCGGACGTGTATTCGTGGAGAGGCACGGATCCCGAAGGAGGAGGTACGCAGATTGACATGCTAATCGATCGTGCCGACAATACCGTCAGCGTCTGCGAAATGAAGTATTCCCAGGACGAGTACGACATGACGGCCGAAGAGGCCGGAAATATTCGTCGCCGTGGCAACCTCTTTGCGAGAGCGGCCAAATTGCGCAAGGCGATCCAGAACGTCTTGATTACGAACTTCGGTATGAGGCGGTCAAAACATTCCGGCGTCATTCACCGCGAGGTGACGCTCGATGACTTGTTCGTGGAATAGGCTTGCCGCAAAGGGGGGGACTGTGATATGATAACCGCAAATAAACTTGCAGTCAGGTGTATTCTGTGCGCCGTGAAGCGGTGCGCGCTGATGAGAAAGCGAACGGAAAATGAGAAAATTGGCCTTTGTGGCAGGATTGGCGGCCGCGGCAAGCGCGACCTTTCCGGCGCTTGCCGGGAGCGCGGAGCCGGACGGCACGGACTTCGTGGTGACGGCCGACGCCGGCGAGACCTACACGATCAGCACGGCGATCGGCAACTATGCGCGGCTCGTGAAGCAGGGCGACGGCGAGGTGGTGCTGACGGCCAAGACTACGGCGTTCACGGGCGCGGTGGTGGTGGAGACGGGCACGCTCACCATCACCGACCTTGGTGCGGTCGGCTCCAGCACGCCCATCACCGTGCAGAACGGCGCAACGTTCTATCTGAAAACGCCGCATACCGGCGGCCAGACAACGGCCCTCTTCACGGGACATGATATCACGATCGCGGGAAATGGCGTGGGCGGGAATGGCGCGCTTCGCTACAAGCAGGCGAGCGGCAGTGGGATGGCAGACAACCTTTTCGGTAATATAACACTTTCGGATGACGCGACCATTGCCGTTGAGAACCGCTGGGGCATGTACGGCAACACCAAGGTTCTGGATCTGGCCGGACATACGCTCACGCGCATTGGCGGCAACAACTGGATGGTCTATAACCACCTCAAGTCAACAGGCGAACCCGGCACGATCATCAACAAGTCCGGAACGATGACGTTGCAGGGCTCGGTGATCATTGACCAGAACGTGACCGTGGTCGTCACCAACAGTACGATGGGGCTTTGGGGCGTGGCCAGCGATGCGGACATCAAGGGAACGATACGGCTTTACTCGGCCAATACGATCCAGGCGCAGTCCGGCACGTCAAAGACAGCGAACCACCTCGGTCCCGTGCATGTATTCGGCAACAACAACAGCAATGGCCAGCTTTCAACTGTGTACAACAACAACGCCCGCTCGATCTCCATCGACGGGACGTTGTCCTCGGATTCGACCGTCGGCATCTATAAGTCTGGCGTAGGGACGCTCTGGGTGAACGGCGACGTGAACCAGCCTGGTGGGAATAAGAATTTCTCGGTCGGAGCCGGAACGCTCTACTTCTCCGGCAACAAGTCGCGCAGCCTCCGTCTTGTGCAGTACGGCGAAAGCCTGATTACCCAGGAGGACGGGCATACGCTCATGCGAATGCTCCGCATCGCGAACGGCGGCGCGACTAGCGCGGCGTACCGGCAGCTCGGAGGCGTTCTCGCGGTTGTAAGTAGCGACAACGGACGCATCGGCGAATCCAACGGCTCACGCGGGTACTACACGCTGGAGGGCGGCGAGTTTCACGCGAGCAACACCTTGTATCTGGCGGAGAAGCCGGGAAGCTTCGGCGCGTTCAAGCAGACAGGCGGATTGATGGAGCTGAGGAATCCTTCCTTTTCGGGTGCATTTTGCGCCGGTTACGGCGGCAACGGTCTCTTCGTGCAAACGGGTGGCACAAACGACACGCTGGTACGGGCAACCGTCCAGGACGGCGGCTTCCACATGGGCACGAACGGCCAAAGCGTGGCGACGATCTCCGGCACGGGTACGCTGTTCCGCACGTCGCTGCTCCAGATGGGCGAGACGGGCAGCCTCAGCACGAACATCCTCAACATCAAAGACGGGGCGGTTGTCAAGGCGAACCGGTTCAGAAAGTGGTGGCAAGCAGCGGACGGCGCACGCGCGTATGTGAATGCGGATGGCGGAACGCTGATGCCGACGTTCTTCTCTGGCTGGGGGGCGGCGGACGGCACCCATGCAACGTTCTACAAGCGTAGCCCTGACCATTTGGTGGTATGGAAGAAGGGGCTTGTCATCGACACCTCGGAGAACAGCGCCAACAGCTCTGCCGGCAGCTCGTCCATCTCGTTCTGGTTCGAGCCGCCGACGGGCAACGGCGTGGAGAGCGTGGCGTTGCCGACAGCAAGCGGATTTGTCGCGTCCAACTACCTAGGCATCGCCAGCGTCGTATTCGAGGACGCGACGGGCTGGGGCGCAAGTGCGTACGCGGAGTACGACTTCGGAACGAAGAAGGTGACGCGCATCGTTGTCACCTCGCGCGGCTGCGACTACAGTGCCGACGCGAAGGCATACCTCGAAAGTCCTGACCGGACGACGCGTTACGAGTGCGCGCTTACGCTCTCAAGCAACGCGGGGATGTGCGGCGAGCTCGTCAAGCGCGGCGCGCCGTGGCTCTATCTCTACGCCACCAACACGATCACGGGCGGCATTGCGGTGGAGCAGGGAACGTTGATTACCTACACGGGCGGCGTCATTCCGTCCAACACGCCCGTTCGCGTGGAGTCGGGCGCGACGCTCAACCTCAACAATTTCCCGGTGACGGTTTCCACCTTCACGGGCGCGGGGACGGTGAACAACGGCGCCGTGACGGTGACGAACGCGGTGCGGGCGACGTGCGCGGAGCTGTTCGCGAACAAGCACGCGACGTTCGGCGGCAACCTGACGTTCGCGCCGGGCGCGACGTTCACGATCACGGATCCGGAGAACCTGGCGGCGTACGCGCGCAGCGGCTCAAAGCCGGCGTTCACGGCGGCGGCGGTGAACGGCACGCCGGAGGTGGCGTTCGAGGGCGAGCCGCCCCAGGGCGTCAAGTGGTCGCTCTTCAAGAAAAGCGACACGACCTACAACTTCGGCGCGGTCATCGGCACGATGATCATGCTGAAGTAGACTTCGCTAACGCGCCATAAACATTTTCGCCGCGCCTCGCGGCGGCTCTCCATCCGGGAGGGGCGCAACTTGTTGCGCCCGTTAGAACTTCTTCTCGGCCACGAGTTCGCAGTTGGCCATCACGGGGCCGCGGTACTGGACGAGGATCAGATGCAACGTCGTGCCCATCGCGAGGGCGGGAACCTTCTTGTCCTTCGCGTAGGCCTTTAGTTGCCTTACGCCCTCGGCGCGCTGCGCCTCCAGCTCCGCCTTCTTCGCGCCCTTCTTGAGGTACTTGAACTCAACGATGTAGCTGTGCGTCGCATCGCCGTAGTACGTGCGCTCGGGGAAGAGGAAGAAGTCGCAGTTGCCGTGCGACATCTCAAGCTCGGGGCAGGTGATGAACTGCGGCAGGTGCCCCATCTCGCACTGGAAGTAGCCCTGCATGCGCACCTCGCCGTCGATTCCTCCACGTATCGGCGTCGTCTCCTTGAAGTTCTTCGCCACGAGATTAAAGAACTCGCGCCACTTGCCCTCGTAGGCGAAAGACTGCGCGGCGGCGTCCCAGTCGAGGAAACTCTTCGCCGGCGGGAAGTACCGGTCGCGGAGATAACCGTATATCTGCTTCTCGACACAGGCGTTCGGCACGGCGTAGACGGTTGCGCCCATCCTCCTGCCAGCCATCGAGAGAAGCCCGTAGTAGAAAAAGAGCGAACGGAAATTCTCAGGCTTGATGATCGCTTCGGCGGGGAACGACTCCACGAGCGGGAACTGGACGCCGCCCTTGGCGACGGCCTGCTCCGTCATGGGCAAGGCCTCCAGCGGCTCCATCTTGAACACGACGCGCTGGAGGTCCGAGATCGTCCTCAGCTTCTCGTAGTCCGTCTTGATGTTGGCGTCCACCATGTTCTTTGGCGGTTCGCCGGTCTCGACGAGGCTTTTAAGATAATAGAGCGTCATGTCGGAGTTGAATACACACTCGTCGCCCACCTTTCTCTCGGCGAAGCAGTAGCCATCGTACCACGGCTTGATGGACTTTACGATCTCAGCCGGGTCGCCTGTCGTGAATCTGCCAGTGCCCTTGAAGTCGGAGTACATCTTCAGCACCTCTGCCTCGGAGAAACCGAGCGTAGCGTTGCAGGCGGCATCAAGCGTGAGGTTCGTCGCGATGTTGAAGCCGCTCGTGAGGTCGTCCATCGTCACGGGTGAGACGCCCGTCATGAAGATGCGGTCAAAGTCGCCCTTGAACTTCTTGAACCAGTTGCGGTAGAATCCAGCGCCGTGCGTGATCTCGCGGTAGTCGGTCACGCCAGCAGCGCGGATCATCTGGTTCGTGAAGTTGTCGTATTCGTCTATGATCAGGCAGAGGGGGATGCCGATGAGCCTAGAACGATTGACAACTGTCGCCAGTTTGCTTTCGACATGGAGCGCATCGAACGATTTCCGTGTTTTCGGTTCGAACAATTCCGCATAACGAGCCACCATCCCGATGAGTTGATCGTTAATATGCCGTTCAAAAGATTCCTGGAGCTCCTCGCCCGTGCCACCCACCTTAGAGAAGTCGAGCTTCAGCGTCATGAAGCGGTTGGCATTTTCTGTGGGGTGCTTCCCGATCCAGAGGTCGCCGAAGAGCTTCCTGAAGTCCTTCTTCCGGTTGAGGTCGTAGTAGCACTCCATCATGGAGAGGAAGAGCGACTTGCCGAACCGGCGCGGGCGCACGAAGAAGATGAAGCTATCGCGCGCCTCCATCTGCGCGAGGTACTCCGTCTTGTCGACGTAGTAGTATCCCTCCCTGCGGAGTCGCCCAAAATCCATGATCCCGTAGGGAATCTTGAGGTCTGTGCGTTTCTTTGCCATGCGACGATTATACCACAATTTCGGCTTGCGGGAAAAGGCTGGATTGTGATATGATAGCCGCATGTAAAACTGTAGGAAGGTGAGGTCTGTGCACCGCGAAAGCGGAGCGCTCCGATGAGAAAGTGAGCAGAAAATGAAGAAATTGGCCTTTGTGGCAGGATTGGTGGCGGTCGCGGCGAGCGCGGCGGTCGCGGACACGCTTACATGGAGCGGCGGCGACGGCACGTGGGACACCACGAGCCTCAATTGGAACAACGGCACGACGGCCTGGATTCCCGGCTCGACGGCCGTGTTTGATGACGACGGCTGCACCGTGACCGTGTCGGGTGAGGTGGACGTGGGCGGCATCACGTTCAACGGGAGCGGCGTTACCATCAACGGCGCGTCGGGCGCGGTCATCACGAACAGTTCCACGACGGCCTACTTCAGGCTGCAGGTCGCCGAGGGAATGACGGCCACGAGCAGCGTGCCGCTGCGCATGGAGGGCGCCACGTTCCGCAAGTACGGCAAGGGGACGCTCGTCCTCGGCTCGACGAACACGTTCCGGACGGTCTATGTGCAGTCCATGGGCGACTCCGGGGCTTATGAGGGTATTCTCAAGCTGACGCGCGGCAATGTGAAGGCGCTTGGTTCGAAGGACATCACCATCGCACCCGGCGCGACGCTCGACCTGAACGGCTGCACCGTGAATGGCGGTTCGCCTCCGACCCTCCACCCCTACGGCACGGGCTTCAACGGCATGGGTGCGCTCGCCAACACCGGCTCCGGCCTCACCAACAAGCAGATCACCCAAATCAACTTGGACTCCTACGACTGCATGATTTGCGGTCCCAATCGCATCGATATCACAAATTTCAACATGCTGAACCACAACCTGACCGTTTCGAACATCTCGGAGCTGTGCGTCGCGACGCTGAACTTCAAGGGAACGGAGACGGTGTACGTCGAGCCAGGCGTCAAGTACACGGTCATCTCGACTAGCGGCGGCGGCGTGGCCGGCACCAAGGGGCGGTTCGTCCTCCATGGCGGCACTCTGAACTCATGGCAGTCCAAGACAGTGCAGGCGGCCGTGGTCGTGGACGGCCCCTCCACGTTCAGCCAGGGCGATACGTCGCGGGCGCAATGACGATCAACACCAACGTGACGACGTCCGCCGGCGGCAAGTCGTACATCGAGCTGGCCGGCCCGATGTCGGGAAAGGGACGCATCCGCCTGGGCGGCGGGCATCTGCGCTTCACCACCACCGACAACACGTGGAGCGGCCAGTTGGCCGTGGCCGGTGGTTCGAACGATCGCTACCTGGCAATCGGCGCGCGGAAGGGCACCAAGGGCACACTCGGCAACGTCTCGTCGATTTACGGCGAATCGGACAGCTCGTATTTCGTCTACGAGCGGGCGGACACCTCCACGCTCGCGAACTGCGCCATCACGAACGGCATGTTCCATGTGTTCGACGGCGGCACGCTCGTGTTCGACAACTGCACGATGACGAACACGCTCATCAACGGTGCCGTGGGCGGCTTCACGCTCCGCAACACGAAGATAGATGCCCCCGCGCGCAACTACTGCGTGGGCACGCGCTACACGAACCTCGACCGTCCGTATGCGACAAACACCTACTGTGTTCTCAACATTGAAGCGGGGAGCGACATCTACTGCAACATCTTCGAAGGCGGTAATGGCCCCAACGTCACGAACGTGGGCGGATCGGCGGCCGGCTTCATAACGGGCATCGTCTACCAGACGGGCGGACGGCTGCGGACGAGAGGCTCTACCGACGCGAGCGGCGGCAACTGCGGGTTCCACTTCGGGCACTGGCCGCAGGCACGTTGCTTCTACAATCTCTCGGGCGGAAGCATCGTCGTCGACAACGGCTGGAAGTTCGCCATCGCCGTGGACGGCCAGGGCACGCTGAACCAGACGGGCGGCGAGATCTTCTGCAAGACGTTCGACCTCAACTGTCGCAACAACGGGAACGGCCGCGGCACGTACAACATGGAAGGGGGTGAGCTGAACGTGGGCGAGGGCGGCGTCATCGTCGGCAATGGCACGAACGCGAGCGAACCCTACTCCTGTTCGCTGCGCGGCGGTACGATCCGCGCAACGGCGGACACGATCTTCAAGGTCAACGCCACGCTCACCTCCACGAACGGCGCGAACAACGTGACGTTCGACACGGCGGGATACGCGCTTGACGTCAGCAAGGTGCTGAGCGGCACGGGCGGCCTCACGAAAGCCGGCGCGGGGACGATGACCGTCAGCGCGACCGCCACCTACACGGGCACGACGCGCCTCCTGGGCGGTACGCTCGCCTTCACGGGCGCGTATCCCGGCGGTGAGCTGGAGATCGCCTCCGCCACGCAGGACGGCACGGCGGCGCCGCTTCTTTCCGCTGGCACGTTCGCGTTCGCTGCGGGGAAGGCGAAGTTGCGCGTGACGGGGGCGGACTTGCTGGACGGACAGACGTTCGGTCCGTCTAAGACGCTGGTGGAGTCCGCCTCGCCGATCACCGCCGCGCCGACGCTGGAGCTGGTGGCGAGTGACGGCACTCCGTTTGAGAACGGCGGCAAGTGGCGCGTCTACCTCTCGGACGGCGGCCGCAAGCTGAAGTTCGGCCCGATGCGCGGGACGCAGATACTGCTCAAGTAGAGTGGGGATTTCTAACCACGAAACACACGAAATACACGAAAGGCTCGCGATGCGAGGGAGGTACAGAATGAAGAGAATGGCATTGGCTTGTTTCATCTCCGCTTTAGCGGGTGCGCGCGTGGCGTTCGTGATCTTGAACCTCGACGGCATCCGCAACGTCGGCGCGCTGAAGGCGCACGACGGCGCGGCGACGGAGTGGAAGGACCTGAGCCACACCGCCAACAACGTCGAGTTCATCGCGAAGGAAGGCGACGCCAGCGCGTGGACGGCGGACGGCTACCATTTCGCGGGCGGCTGCTACGGCAAGCTCAAGATACAGCAGGTCTTCGGCGACACGTTCACCATCCAGATCGTCTCGGACGTTACGCGAAGCGAAAACACCACCACGTGGCCGACGATCTTCGGCAACTGGAACGACTCCGCCAACATCTACTACAACGGGAATGACGTCCATTTCAAGGCGGACTACTCGACTGGATTGAACTGGGAAAGCCGTTCGAAGCTGTCCACCTGGGGCGGCAAGTACCTGAACGCCGCCCTGGAAGCCGCCACCTTCAAGCAGATCCTCTCTGAGGGCGACTTCGCCACGGGCTGGAAACAGGGCTCGAGGGACAAGACCAACTCCATCGGGTCGCCGAAGTGGACGATCGGCAGCGCCGGCAACAGCGGGGCGCTCAATCAGAGCGATCTTGACGACCGTTACCTTGTGGGCACCATCAAGGCCATCCGCGTGTACAACAAGGTTCTCTCGAACACGGAGCTGGCGGCGAACCGCGCGATCGACGAAGCGCGCTTCTTCACCGGCATCCCCGTGACGAACGTCGTCGTGGCCGCGTCCGTTCCCGGCATCGAGGGCAACGAGCCGTCCGGCGCCTACGCCTACGACGATTCCGGCTACACCTTCACCGCGCCGCAGAGGATGGTGAAGGACGGCATGTCCTATGTCTGCGCGGGCTACACGCTGGAGCGCTGGAACGGGACGGCGTGGGGTCCGGCGCAGCTGTTCTCCGGCACGGCGTACACGGCCACCGACACGAACGCGTGCGTGCGCCTCACGTGGCAGTGGCGCGCGACAGGGGGCGTGGCCAGCGCGGACCTTGATCCGCTCTTCGACAGCTACGTGACGGACGGGCTTATTCTGCACGTGGACGGCATTCGCAACGTCGGCGCGGACAAGCCGCACGACAACTCGACGATGACGTGGACGGACCTCGCGGGCGGCAAGGTCGCGTCGCTCTACCACGACGCAGGCGATGCGAGCACATGGAGGGACGACGGCTATTTCTTCGGCGGCAAGAGCTACGCGGAGTTCGCGACGCGGCTCACGGGCCTCACGAACACGGTCACCGTGCAGGTGGTGTGCGACGTGCTTCCCGCGTCGCTCAAGGGCACGACGCTATGGCCGAACCTGGTCAGCGGCAACGACAACGATGCCTGCGGCGTCTACTACGACCTGAACGGCAGCCGGACGAGCCTAACGTTCAAGAACGCGACCGGCGGCAACTGCGGGATTGGAAACGGGGTCTGGAGCGGCCGCTACGCGACGGCGATCCGCGGAGGCACGACAAACTACATCATGCAGGGAACGTCCATTGCCGAGGCGGCAAAAGTGGCGACGGACAAAGGCAACATCGGCACCATCACGGTGCGCATCGGCAGCGCGGGATCTTCCCTCGGCACGCGTAGCGACCGCTGGTTCACCGGCCTCATCAAGTCCGTGCGCATCTACGACCGCGTCCTCACGGACGAGGAGCTGGCGGCAAACCGCGCGATCGATGAGGTGCGCTTCTTCAACGCGGCCCTGCCGGTCACGAACGTGGTGGTGGCGTCGGGCGTGCGCGGGCTCTCCGGCGACGCGCCGGAGGGCGCGTACATGCTCTCGGCGGGCGGCCACACGTTCACCGCGCCCGCGACGATGACGTCGGGCGACGACACCTACTCCTGCACAGGCTACACGCTCGAGACCTGGGACGACGCGACCGGCACATGGTCAGCCCCTGTCTCCTATGCGTCTAGCTCCTACAACGCCACCGATACCACCGCCAAGGTGCGCCTTACCTGGCAATGGACGCACACCGCAGGCCCCGGCTTCGACGCGGCGTTCAACGACTACGTGACGGACGGCCTCGTCATCCACCTCGACGGCATCCGCAACACGGGCCTCGCGCCCGTCCACGACGACACGGCGGAGACCTGGGCCGACCTGAGCGATTCGGGCGGTTACGCGCACATCATTCACAATGCGGACGACGGGAGCGCGTGGGCGGCGGACGGCTACACGCTCGGCGGCAAGGAGTACTATGGCGGCAGGAGCTACGTGCAGATGAACGGCACCCGGACGCTCGACGGGCCGTACACCATCCAGGAGGTGCTGGACTTCGACCGCGAGAGGGCGAACCGCATCAACGTGCCGTGGCCGGGCCTGATGGGCACGACGGACACGGGCGACAAGCTTGCCTATTACTACAACATGCCGAGCGTTGGAACGCCGGACGTGCGCCTCAAGGTCATGAACACGTATCTCTATCAGATCAGCGGCTGGGGCGGCGACTACGTGACGGCGATTTTCAACGGCACGCAGACGGCGTCCTTCAAGGGCGCGACGACGGAAGGCGTGACGTGGAAGGACTTCACGAACGTGCCGGGCACGCGGACGTTCACCTTCGGTAGCGGAAACGGCGGGGGCAGCGGCTACGCAGATCGCTACCTGACGGGCACGATCAAGGGCGTGCGGTTCTACAACCGCGCGCTCACGGACGCGGAGCTGGCGCGGAACCGCGCGGCGGACGAGATCCGCTTCTTCGGCCGCGCGCCGGCGGCGACGGGCGAGCTGGTGGTCGCCTCGGACGTGAAGGGGCTGGTCGGCAACCAGCCGTGCGGCATGTACCGCCCGGCGGGCGCGTACACGTTCACCGCGCCCGCGGAGGCGTGGCTCGACGGCACGCCCTACGAATGCTCGGGTTACACCCTTGAAACCTGGGATGGTTCGGCGTGGGGGTCTCCTGTCTCCTACGAGTCTTGCTCCTATCTCGCAGATCTTTCCGCCGCCTCCCGGCGCCTCACGTGGAACTGGCGCGTGAAGAGCCGCCTCACGCCCATCCGCAGCGACTACGACGTGGGCGACTACGTGCAGACCGACCTCTACCTGCACCTCGACGGCATCCGCAACGCGGGCGCGACGGCCGACCACGACGCCGCGGCCACGACGTGGGCCGACCTCGCGAACGGCAACGACGCGACGTTCGACTTCGCCAACGCGGGCGTCGACCCTCAACTTCGGCTCGGTCGTGACGATCCAGGCCGTCTGCGACGTGGGCAAGTCCGGGAAGACGTCAGGCAGCTCCTGGCAGATGCTGTTCGGCGCGACGAACGACTTCTTCAACGTCTACACGGGCGACGGGAACGGGAATACGATTGTCTTCAAGATTTTCAACAACCAGGCCCAGGTCAAGGACGCGAACAACGTCATCACCACCTACACCGGCGGACGCCAGCAAATGTCCGGCACGTGGACGGGCAAGTACATGACGGCCATCTGGTCCGCCGGCAAGTACACGGTTTTCCAGGACGCGGTCCCCGATCCGGGAAGATGGGCGGGCACCTGGCGGTACAATTGGGAGGCGCTCACCGGGCGTCCGTTCTACGTGGGCGGCGTGTACTTCCCGGAGAGCGCGGGCGAGACGAACAACCGCCGCCTGACGGGCACGATCCACGCCCTGCGCGTGTACAAGCGGGCGCTC
>CACXPT010000099.1 GCA_902769585.1 uncultured bacterium | reverse complement strand
GTGCGTGCACGCGCTTCTCCGCACGATCGGCGGCGACGGCAACTTCCTCTTCAACGTGGGTCCGCAGCCGGACGGCCTCATCGAGCCGCGCCAGGTGGCTCGCCTGAAGGAGATGGGCGACTGGGTGGGGCGTCACGCCGCGGCGATCTACGGGACGCGCGGCGGACCGTGGAAAACGTCGTCGCTCATGGTCTCCACGCGCAGGGGCGACAAGGTGTACCTCCACTTCATGCAGCAGATGCACGAACCAGTCGTCCTGCAGGGGCTGCCGCTGGCCATCGTCTCAGCCCGCACGCTCGACGGCAAGGCTGTGCGGACGTCAAACGAGAGGGGGAAGCTGACGGTCCACGTGCAGGACTGCGCGTGGGACGGCATCGCCACTGTCGTGGAGCTGACGGTCGCGGGCGACGCGATGTCCGTCAAGCCGCTCCCGGGACTCGTCAAACCGTCGATTCCCGGCGCGACGGCCACGGCGTCGGCGGTGTTCGGCGGCAAGCCGGAGTATGCGCCCGGGATGGCGCTTGACGGCGACAAGTCGACGCGGTGGGCTACGCCCGCCGACACGCACCAGGCATGGCTGCGCATCGACCTGGCGGCGGAGACGACGTTCTCCGGCATCCACATCGAGGAAGAATGCTGCAGGCATTCCAGCCGCGTGAACAAGTGGAAACTGCAAAAGCTCGACGGCGAGACATGGACGACCGTGTACGCGGGTACGCGGATAGGCGCGCATTTCGAAACATCCTTCGCCCCCGTCACGGCCCGTACCATCCGCATCGAGATCCTTGACGCCAGCGAAGGCCCAACATTCTCTGAGGTCCGGCTCCTGCGTAACTTGTCCCGCTAATGACGAACGATCATGCACGATAACAGTTTGTGGAAGAGGCTCTTTTGGGCGGGTGCCTTGCTCGTGGCGGGGGCGGTGTCGGCCGTGCGCACCGGTCCGTGGCCGAAGGAGAAGGCGTGGGCATGGTACGACGCCCAGCCGTGGATCCGCGGCGTGAACTTTGTCCCGTCGGATTGCGTGAACTTTGTCGACCAGTGGCAGGAGCATGGCTTCGAGCAGAGGTTTGCGACGGCGGACCGCGAACTTGCGCTGGCTGCGGAGACGGGCTTCAACACGGTGCGGCTGTTCCTCCAGTTCGAGGTGTGGCTCTACGAGAGGGAAGGTTTCCTTGCGCGGTTCGACCGCTATCTCGCCGCCTGCGAGAGGCACGGCATACGGGCGATCGTCGTCCTGTTCAACGACTGCGCCCCATCGAAGGAGAACTTCTTCCTGAAGCGAATGGGCGACCAGAGCAAGGTGTACAAGGGGCTGGGCGTAAGGGCGAGGAGTCCGCACACCGGCGGCAGGGACGTGGGCTACAACATCCTCGACATGCCGGAGCATGCCGCGAAGCTTTACGAGATGGCCGAGGAGATAATGCGGCTCCATGCGCACGACAGGCGCATCCTTTTCTGGAACCTCATGAACGAACCGGGCTACAACAGCCACGGCAATGTGGCTGCGCCGCATTTGCGGCGCCTCTTCGAGATCGGGTGGCAGGTGGATCCCGACCAGCCGCTGGCGGCCGACCTCTTCGGGACGCTCGGGCGCGGAAAAGTCAACATGGCGGAGAACGTGGCCGCCGCCCGGTCGGACATCGTGAGCTACCACTGCTACCGGGACTTCGAGTTCCAGGTGCGTCGGATTGCATATCTGCGCCGGCGCTTCGGGCGCCCTCTGGTCAACACGGAGTGGATGAACCGCATCACCGGCAACCGCTTCGCGGAGTGCTATCCGCTGTTCTTCCTGGAGCGCGTGGGCGCGGTGAGCTGGGGACTCGTTCGGTCGCGGCGGCATCCGTCGTCGAGCGAGCCGTGGCCCGCGCTCTGGACCAGATACGAGAAGGGCGAGGGGAACGACCTCGATTTTACGCTGTGGATGCACGAAATATACCGTCCGTCCTACCGCCCGTACGATCCGAAGGAAGTCGATCTGATCAAGCGGTTCAACGCGTTGGCGGACGAGGATGCGCCGGACAAGGGAAAGCAAGGAGAATGACATGACGCGAATGGCGACGATAAGCCTTGCGGCCGGGCTTGCGGCATCGGTCCTGGCGGAGCGCACGGGACCTTGGTCCAAGGAGAGGGCTTGGGAGTGGTATGACGCGCAGCCGTGGCTGCGCGGATGCAACTACATGCCTGCGAGTGCAGCTGGCTTTGCGGACATGTGGCAGGAATACGGTTGCGAGGCGCGCTTCGCGGAGATGGACCGCGAGCTTGCCCTAGCCGAGAAGACCGGTTTCAACGTGGTTCGTTTTCTGGTTAGCCCGGGCGTGTGGATGGCGGAGCACGACGGGTTCATGGATCGTTTCGAGCGGTGCCTTGCGCTTCTCGGCAAGCACAAAATGCGTGCCATCGTGATGCTCGGCAACGACTGCTCCAGCCCAAAGGAGCTCTGGAAGCCGTTCAAGCCCGGCCCGCAGCCGACGGACTGGGGCTACCACGGCGGGAAGAAGGTGTCGGAGCACGGCTCGCTGCCGGACGCCGTCGGCTACACTATCCTCGACGATCCGAAGTTGAACCCGAAGTTCTACGCCATGTGCGAGGAGCTCGTGGCGAAGTACCGCACCGATCCGCGCATCGCGTTCTGGAACCTCTGGAACGAGCCCGGCAACAACAACCGCGGGAGGATCACGCTTCCGCACGTACGCAAGCTCTTCGAGTTGTGCTGGCGAATCGATCCCGTGCAGCCACTTGCGGCCGACGTGTGGTGCGACCGCTACGGGATGGGTTTTCCGCAAGGTGCGAAGGTGCCCCGGCCGCGGGCCGACAGAGAGGCAGCGCAGAAACTGGCAGGCGAACTCTCGGACATAATCAGCTTCCACTGCTACGAGCCGTACGAACGCCAAGTTATGCTCATCCGCGACCTGCGCCGCCACTATGGACGTCCGCTCGTGAACACCGAATGGCTGGCGCGCATCAGGGGGTGCAACGTGTCGGACTGCTATCCGCTCTTCTACGTCGCGAAGGTGGGCGCGGTGAACTGGGGCTTCGTGGCGGGAAGGTTCCAGACGTACGAGCCATGGGAAGGGATGTGGAAGGAGATCGAACGCGGCGGCGGCAAGCAGTACGACATGACCAAGTGGTTCCACGACCTGTACCGCCCGTCCCACCGTCCGTACGACCCGAAGGAGATCGAGCTCATCAGACGGTTCAACGGTCTGGCTGACGAGGACTTTGCCGTCAAGCACACAAGCAGGACGACTGACCGCGCGGTGGGGTGTCCTTGCGTTCGGGCGGCGGTTTTGCTATCATTTCCGCCATGAAAAAAGCGACTTTTATCGTGTCCGTGCTCCTCGCGGGCCTGGCCGGCGCGGCCACGCTCGACGGGCTTGCCGCCAAGGTGAACGACAGCGTCATCACCGTTAGCGACGTGATGGCTGAGATCCAGCGCTTCGCGCGTATGCGCGAGCACTTCGCCAGCAGCGAGGATGCCGCCAGAAAGATCTACTCCGAGACGCTCGAGATGCTCATCGACCGCAAGCTTATCCTGCAGGCCGCCGCCGATAAGAAGGCGCAGCTGCCCGAATGGACGGTCGACAACCGCGTCCGGGAGATCGTCAAGGACAGGTTCGGCGGCGACATGAACAAGCTCACCGCCGTGTTGGCGAAGGAGAAGATCGCGCTCACCGACTGGCGGAACTCCATCCGCGACGACATGGTCATCGGCACCATGCGCTACCAGATGGTCGAGAAGTACGTACAGGCCACACCAGCCGCGATGCGCAAGGAATACAAGGAGCATCCCGAGCGCTACGCGACCGACCACAAGGCGACCGTGAGCGTCATCCTCCTCCGTCCGCCGCGCGCGGACGACAAGGAGACGCCGTCGGTCTCCACGCGCGGCGAAGAGATATTGGCCCGCCTCGAGAAGGGCGAAGACTTCGCGGAGCTGGCCCGCAAGCACTCCGCCGACTCGCACGCGAAGGATGGTGGCGTGTGGAAGGACGTTAAGCCGGAGGAGGCATTCCGTCCGGAGATAGCCGAGACGATAGCCAAGCTCAAGGTCGGCGAGTTCTCCAACCTCGTGAACCTCGACGGGTGGGGCTTCATAGTCCGCAAGGACGCCGAGACGCAGAGCAAGCAGCTGACCTTCTCGGAGGCTTACGACAAGATCGCCCGCAACGTGAAGGACGCCCAGGCGAAGGTGGAGTACGACGCCTGGATGAAGCGTCTGCGCGAACAGGCGTTCGTGAAGATATACCCGATGCCGGACGAAGCGAAGTGAACCTCACGAGTCCCAGCCAGGTAAAGGCGTGGTGCATCGAGAACGGCTTCCACCCGAACCGCACGCTCGGGCAAAACTTCCTGATAGACCGCAACGCCCTCGACGACATCCTGGACGCCGCCGGTCTCGCCGAGCCCACTAGCGTCCTGGAGATAGGCCCCGGTCTGGGAGTCCTCACGGAAGGACTACTAGCGCGCGGCCATTCGGTCACGGCCATAGAGAAAGATCCCGTGCTTGCTGACAGGCTCGCCGCCGCGCTCGGCTCGCCGCCTGCGCTTTCCGTCCTCAAGGGCGACGCGCTCGAATTCATCAAGGATGGCGCGTGCGACGGTTTCCGCGCGCTAGTATCGAACCTGCCGTACCAGGCGGGCACGCGCATCCTCATGGAGCTGATCGGCCGCGTGCCGGCGATCCCGGAGACGATGGTCGTGCTGGTGCAGACGGAGGTGGCGGAGCGCCTTGCCGCCGCCCCTGGCTCGAAGACGCGCGGCCTCGCGGGAGTGTGGATGCAGCTGGACTACGACGTGACGCCTGTGCGCGCCGTCAAGGCGGCCTGCTTCTGGCCGCGTCCTGAGGTGGGCTCCACCGTGGTGCGGATGACGCGCCACCACCGCAACGACGCGCTCACGCCCGCCGTGCGGGAGACGTTTCATCGCCTGACCAAGCAGGCGTTCCAGCACAGGCGCAAGCAGCTTGGCACGATATTCAAGGGCGTCGTCGAGTCCACGGCGCGCGCGGAGGAGCTTTCCAACGAAGACTGGCTGGGCCTCGCGGAGGTGCTGGCTGAACACGACATTCAGGAAGGGAATTCAGAGACATGAAGGAACTGGTTATCGGCGGCCGGAAGTTCAAGAGCCGCTTCTTCCTCGGTACGGGCAAGTTCGCCTCGTCCGAGCAGCTGAAGGCCGCGCTCGCGGCCAGCGAGACGGAACTCGTGACGACGGCGCTCACGCGCGTGCACGAGGGCGACGCCGCGCACGACGACATCCTCAAGGCGATCGACCGCACGAAGGTGGAGGTGATGCTGAACACGTCCGGCGCGCGCAACGCCGAGGAGGCGATCCGCATCGCGTGCCTTGGCGAGGCGGCTGGCTTCAAGTGGATCAAGCTCGAGATACATCCCGACGCGCGCTACCTGCTGCCAGACCCGATCGAGACGCTGAAGGCCGTGGAGGCCTGCGCGAAGAGGGGACTCGTGGTGCTGCCGTACATCAACGCGGATCCCGTGCTGGCGCACAGGTGCGAGGATGCCGGCGCGGCCGCGGTGATGCCGCTCGGTTCGCCCATCGGCTCGAACAGGGGCATCCGTACGCGCGACATGATCGAGATCATCGTCGAGCAGAGCCACGTGCCCGTTGTGGTGGATGCCGGCATCGGCCTTCCGTCCCACGCCGCCGAGGCGATCGAGCTTGGCGCGGACGCCGTTCTGGCGAATACTGCCGTAGCTGCGGCGGACGATCCAGTGAAGATGGCGGAGGCCTTCAAGCTTGCCGTGCAAGGCGCAGAGTTGGCTCTGCAGGCTGGCCCGCCTGCCGCAGGGCGCATGGCAGCCGCCACGAGCCCGCTCGATATCTTTTCATGATTAACCACGAAATACACGAAATACACGAAAAGCTACTGCGCACTTTCGTGTATTTCGTGTATTTCGTGGTTTAAAAATCTTTCGTCCTATCTGAACGTGATAGTGCGTGAGTCGGGGGTGTCGCCTAGCGTGAAGACGACATGGCGCGCCGTGGACGGAATCAGGTCGCCGGCCCGGTCGGGCCATTCCACGAAAAGTACCGCGTTGCGCGCGAGGTAGTCCTCCCAGCCTATCGCGAGCACGTCGTCGGCATCGTGCAGGCGGTAGAGATCCATGTGTACGAGCAGGAACTTCTCCACGGGATGCTCGACCACGAGACAGAACGTTGGGCTGGTGACTGCGCGCTTCGCGCCAAGCGAGGCCGCGAGACCTTGAGTGAACGTGGTCTTGCCAGCGCCGAGATCTCCCTCAAGGCACACGATGTCGCCAGGCTTCAGCTCGGCGGCGAACTGGCGGGCCACGGCCCACGTCTCCTCGACGGAAGCTACGTTGTAGACCTGGTTCATGCGAGCCAACCTCCTTTCTGGAGTTCACGGAAGAAGAGCGGAAGATAGTCTGGCGCGAACGCGGAGGCGTGCGGCAGGCGCACGAGACCGGGGATGTCGGCCGCGAGGGGCGAGGCTTTGGTGAGCGGCTCGCGCTTGAAGACGTCGAGATACGCGGCTGCGATGCGTCGCGCGCGGAGCGCAGCCGCGAGCGCTTCCTCATCCACTGCGTTTCCGCGCCCGATGTTGACGAGGACGGCGGAGCGCTTCATCGCGCGCAGTACGGAAGCATCCACGATGTTGTCGGTGCCGGTGTCCGACGGCAGCACCACTATCAACCAGTCTGCAGTCCTGAGGGTGGGCTTGAGGTCGGCAATGTTGGCGCGTCTTATGCCGACGACGGAGACGCCGAGCGCTTCGAGCTTCGCGCCGACGGCATGGCCGATCTTGCCGTAGCCGAGAATGACTGCCTTGGTGCCTGAGACGAGCGAGCAGAAGGGGCTTAGTGCGGCTCTCGGCCAGATTGTGCCTTTGCGCTGGAAGTCGTAAGCGCGGTAGAGTCCGCGCGCGTGGGCGAAGAGGCAGGCGATGACGGTCTCGGACATGATCTGGCCGTGAAACGCGCCGTTGACGCGCACTATGCCGGGCGGCATCTCGGCGTCGGTGGGCAGCAGCTCGCGGCCCGCACTTGGCGTCGCGAGGACGCGCAGCTTCATAGCACGCGCGAACCATTCTTTCCTAAACTCCCACACGATCGCATGGGTGGCGGAGGGGAGCGCCTTGAGGAATGCGCGCTCGCTGCGCACGACGGTGATCTGGCCGGTGGTAACACATTCCTTGAACACGGCAAGGGAGCGGGCGTCGAGCCGGAAAGCACCAATCGGCCAGTTCAACCAAAGCAAATAGCGTGGTGGAATTGTGGCGACATTCGACACTCGGCGACCGACAGCCGGCACGACTTTTCGACTTTCGACTTTCATCTCAACTTCTCAACTTCTCAACTTCTCAACCCCTCAACACCATGCACGTTTCCGGCACTACCCGTATCCCATGGCAGGCCGCTATGCAGATGCCGTAGTTGGTGACGGGGACGCCGGCTGCGCGGCAGCGGGCGAGGCGGTTCTGGACGGCGCGGCGCGTGAGCATGCATGCGCCGCAGTGGACTACGAGCGCGTATGGCGAGAGGTCATCGGGGAAGGCATTGCCTGACGTCCAGGCGAAGTTCAGCTTCTTACCGGTGTATTCCTGTATCCACTTCGGCAGCTTGACGGTGCCGATGTCAGTGCACTGGCGGTGGTGTGTGCAGCCCTCGCTCACGAGGACCTTGTCGCCGTCCTTCAGTCTCTTGAGCGCGTCCGCCCCGGCGCAGTACGTGACAAGGTCGCCTTTCGCGCGCGCGAAGACAATGGAGAATGAAGTGAGCGGCACCTCGGGCGGAACGACCTTGCTGACGGCGCCGAAGGCCTGCGAGTCGGTGATGACGAAGCGGGGCGGGGCGGCAAGGCGCGCTAGAGTGGCGGCAAGCTCGGTCTCGCGGCAGACGAGCGCGGACGCGCCGCCGTCGAGGATTTCGCGGATCACCTGCTGCTGCGGGAGAATGAGGCGGCCCTTCGGGGCGGCTGAGTCGATGGGGCAGACGCAGACGACGCAGTCGCCGGGTGAGACAAGGTCGGAGACTAGAGGTCGGGTTGGATCGGATGGGGCGAGGGCGGCGATCTGGCGCTTGAGGGCCTCGACGTCGTCTCCGCGCGTGTAGACGAGGTGGGGGACGTGCCTGCGGTCGCAGTCGGCTATCAGCTCGTTCTCGAGCGGGCCGAGCGTGTCGGCGGTGACGATGATGGCGATGTCGGTGGCGGCGAGAACCTCGCGGGCGCGGCGGACGCGCTCTGCGCCGAGCGCCCCCTCGTCGTCGAGGCCGGCGGTGTCGGTAAGCAGGCAGGGGCCGAGGGGAAGTATCTCCATCGCCTTGGATACCGGATCGGTGGTGGTGCCGGGGACGTCGCTCACGATGGCGACCTCCTGTCCGGTGAGGGCGTTGATGAGCGAGCTCTTGCCGGCGTTGCGCCGCCCGAAGAATGCCAGGCGCACGCGGTCGCCCGATGGCGTCTCGTTCAGGCCGGCCATGCCGTTTCCTTTTTCGATGTCTGTTTCATGGGCGGCAAGTATAGTGTATTTCGCGCCGCGGCGCAAGGGTGGCGAGTCGCCGTTGCGCGACATTGCGCCTTTACAACAAAGACCGGAAATGATATGTTTCCGCCGAGTAAAACCAGATGGGAAAGTTGCAGATGATCAAGATCTTGCCTGTTGTCGCGTTGAGTGCATCCGTCGTGAGTGCGGCCGTACATGACGTCACGTCGTTTGGCGCGAAGGCCGACGGCGCCACCGACTGCACCGCCGCCATCCAGAAGGCAATCGACCGCGCGGCCGCGGACGGCGGGGGCACGGCGCTCGTGCCCGGCGGCGGTGTGTACCGCACCTACACGCTCCACCTCAAGAGCAACGTGGAGCTGAAGGTGGACCGCGGCGCCACACTGAAGGGCGGCGACGATCCGCTGAAGTATCCGCTCTTCCCGCCGACGGACGTGTGGCGGCGGGACCGTCCGATACGCTGGAACGCCCGTGCGATGTTCTACGCCGTCGGGCAGACGAACGTGGCGGTGACGGGCGGCGGCACGATCGACGGCAACGCGAAGTCCGAGACCTTCCACCAGCGCGTCAACGGCGTGTGGACGCGCATGAGCGACACGGAGATTCCCGGCAAGTGCATGATGTTCATGGGCTGCCGCGACGTGAGGCTCCGCGACTTCCGCCTCGTCGACCCCACGGGCTGGGCGACGTGGTTCCTCGACTGCGACGCCGTGCAGATCAGCGGACTCGCCGTCCACTGCGACCGCGAGCGTCCCAACGGGGACGGCCTCCACTTTGGCGGCTGCCGCGACGTGACTGTCTCGGACTGCATTCTCGACACGCAGGACGACGCGATCATCATCCGCTCCCACCAGGAGCAGATGCGCGCGCCGCGCCCCTGCGAGCGCGTGACCATCGCCAACTGCTCCGTGCGCTCCAACCAGGGCGCGATTCGCATCGGCTGGACCGGCGACGCGCCGGTGAAGGACTGCATCTTCTCCAACATCGTCTGCCCGTACACGCGGCGCGGCATCCTCTTCTCCGTGCCGAAGATGTTCGACCCGGAATACACGCGCGATCCGCCGCGCGGGAACGGCATCCCCGTGCCCGACTTCCCGACCGTGCCGTTCGCGGTGGAGAACTTCCGTTTCGACAACGTCCAGCTCACAAGCCACTGCGCGCCAATCGTCATCTCCGTGGCAGCGGGCGAACGCGTGGCGCACATGAAGAACGTCTCGTTCTCGAACTGCCGCTTTGTCTCGCAGATGGCGCCCATCTTCAAGTTCCGTCCGCAGGACAACGTGTCCAACTGGCGCTTCTCCAACGTGGAGTTCGCGATCGAGAAGCCGCGCGGCGCGCTGACCGCCGAGACGGGCGTCCTCTTCGACAACGGCAAGGACATCACGTTCGACAACGTGAAGTGGACGTGCATCCCGCGCGACCTGCCGGAATGGCACATCACCCTGCAGCAGATCGCTAACGGCGAGTGGGAGCGCGTGCGCGACCCCCGCACGAACTACGGCATCCTCCGCAAGGCCGCGAAGCCGCGTCCGCCCGCCCCGTTCAGGGTGCCGGGGGCGCGTCAGTACCCAAAGGTGGAGGAACTCGCCGGCGGCGCGAAGCGCTACGTGTACGAGACGCTCACCGACGGCGGAGCCGTCTGGCGCGTGAAGGTGGTGTTGGAGGAGCGCTCTCGCCCCGACGGCACCGAATGGCGGGCGACGGTGGAGAACAACGATCCGTCGCTGAAGGTCGTCGGCTTCGAAGGACCCGTCTGCGAATACGGCGACCTGCGGCCCGGCTACGCGGCAATCCGCGTGGGACGCGCGAGCGTGACGAATTTCCCGACATCGGGGAAGGAACTGTCCCTGGCCGCGAAGGCAGAGGTGCCGGGCTGGTACTCCTGCGGCGACCGTGCGCCGCGTCGGCACAAGGAGGCGGACGTGCGCTGCTCGGAGGACCGCGGGCGAGCGGTGTACGTGTCGGCTTTCGGTCCGTCCGCGAACCTCACCGTGCGGATGCCGAAGAGGTTGATGGAGGCCACGTCCGGCGGCGACACGAACGTGTTGCGCCGCTTCCGCGTGCGCTACGACCACGAGTTCGGTACGGCGGACGTCGGCTTCGAGTTCCGCACCGAGATTGCGCCGGGCGGAACGTGCGCGTTCGGTCCGGACACCTTCCTGCGCGAGGAGTCCGAGATGCCGCCGGAAAACTACGGCCACTGGCAGGGAGACCTGCAGTTCTCGCTGCCGTCCACGCGCACGCGGAACACGGTGCCACGGGCGGCGGACGCCGACCGCGGCTGGATCCAGGCGGAGATCGACCGCGTGGCGGCGGCGGGCGGCGGACGCGTGACGATTCCGCCGGGCGTGCACGAGACGGGTTCGATCCGTCTGCGGAGCCATGTGGAGCTTCATCTGGAGAAGGGCGCGGTGATCAGCGGCAGCGCGCGTCAGGAGGACTACGACGACATGCCCGAAGACGTCTGCCCGATCACGCCCGAGTTCTCCGCGAAGGCGCTCGTGACGGCGTGGGACGCGGAAGACATCGCGATCACGGGAGAGGGGACGATCGACGGCAACGGGCCGAAGTTCTACGACACGTCCAAGTGGGTGCGGAACAACCCGAAGTTCTGGCGCATCCCGCCGGGGCCGCGTCCGCGCCTCGTGCAGTTCGCCCGCTGCCGTAACGTGCGGATCGCGGGGCCCGTGTTCAAGGATTCGGCGGCGTTCACGATGTACCTGCGGGAGTGCGAGGACGTGACGATGGACCGGATCGTCGTCATGGGCGACCAGCGGATCACGAACGGCGACGGCATCGACCTCGACGGCTGCCGCCGCGTGCGCATCGGCAACTCGTCTTTCAACAACGGCGACGACTGCTTCGCCCTGCGCGCGATCCGCTCGCGGAAGGAGCCGGCGCGCGAAATCGTCTGCGAGGACGTGGTCGTCTCGAACTGCGTGCTCAACAGCGCCTGCCAGGCGATCCGCATCGGGTGTCCCTCGGACGATACGATTCGCAACGTGCTCTTCAAGGACATCCGGCTCGCCGGACGCCACAACGGCATTTACTTCGGCAACCACCTCTACTGCCTGAAGGACATCGACGAAGGGTTCCTCGATGCGCACGACATCACATTCGAGAACTTCACGGGATTCCAAGGCAGCAGCGCGGCTCAGATCCTTGTTGACGACGGCATCCGCGTACGCCGCATCTCGGACATCACCTTCCGGAACTTCGACGTTTCGAGCGGCAAGCCGCTTCGCTTCAAGAGCACGGCCCGGCAGCCGATCGGGAAGGTGACGTTCGAAAACTTCAAGGTAAAGGTCGGCAAAGGTGCGCCCGTCGAGGCGGTTAGCATCGACGGATTGACATACAAGAACGTGATCCTCAACGGAAAGAAGCAGTCGGACGGTCCGGTTGCCGCCGCGCCTGGCTCGTCTGCGCCGCTCGTGCGCAAGCCGCCGATCACCTGGGACTGCCTTAACTGACAAAAGCCATGAACCATAAAATACTCATCCCTGCCATCTTCGTGCTTCCCATCGCGCTGTCCGCCGCGCGGCCATCGCCAGATCCCGTGCGCGCCCGCGCCGACGGGACGCTGCGCGGCCTCGTGCGGCAGGCCGAACGGCGCGACCGCACGCTTTCAAGCGTAGGACTCTTTGCAGGAGCCTACAACATTTTGCGCGCGAACGTCGGACTGGAGAAGCTGGACGTGCTTTTCGACGTGGCCGCCGAGCTGCAGGACCGCAATCCGGAGTCCCGCACGTACGGCAACTTCCGCTGGTACGCGCGCGACGGCTTCGTGATGGACCACAATGCCGTCGACTTCTGCATGCAGGAAGGCTCCCTCATCGCGCGTGACTACCGGGACCGGCTCACGCCAGGCCAGCGCGCCAAGTTCGACCGTCTCTGCGAACTCGCCATCGAGGGCAGCATCAGCCATCGCGTGCGCAGCTCCTACACGAACATCGCGCTCATGAACGC
>CACXPT010000098.1 GCA_902769585.1 uncultured bacterium | reverse complement strand
GCGCAAGGACGCCGCCGCCTACCCGTCCTTCTCCATCACCAACATCACGGGCAACGGCAAGATCCGCTGCCGCAACGGCGAGGTGCGCGACCTCTACGCCGAGCTCCACAACGCGAAGCGCCTCAACGAGAACGGCATGAGCCTCGGACTCCTCGTGCAGTACGGCCCGTTCCGCTTCTACACCGCCGGCGACTTCTCCGACAGCCCGAAGCTCCCCGACGGCTCGCGCCGCAACATCGAGGCCGAGCTCGCGAAGGAGCTCGATCCCGTGGACGTGGCCAAGGTGAACCACCACGCCCACCACTCCATGCCCACCGAACTCGTCGCGGCGCTCCAGGCGCGCGTGTGGACGGCTTGCATGTGGGACCAGCTCCACATCACGGCGGACTCCCTCGCGCGCCTCTCGGACCGTGCCGCCTACCCCGGCCCGCGTCTCATCGCGCCGGCAGTGTTCACGCCCGAGCGCCGCTTCGAGGACGAGGGCAAGGACTTCGTCCGCGACATCGCGCCGGAGGCGTTCGACGCGGGACACGTGGTGCTGAACGTCGCGCCTGGCGGCAAGACGTACACCATCGCCTACGTCACGGCGGACAACGAGTCGATGAAGGTCACCGGCGCCTACGACTTCACGTCGCGGAACGCGTGACCGGCCGATCACGATCCCGGATCGGGGGAGAGAAGGCGGGGCAGGACGTCCGCGAGCGGATAGCGTCCGTCTGCGTCGGGCGTGAGGCCCTTCAGGCGCAGGCGCACGACGCTCGGAGGGTGGGCGCGGTCTGCTGGCTGGCAGGCGCGGATCTGCGCCGTCGTCTGGTACACGAAATCGACGGACAAGCGGTCGATCCCGTCGTCGCAGCACCAGCGCCCCAGGACGATCTTCGAGCCGATGGGCGTGCGGTATTCGACCGCTCCCGGCAGCTCGTACGGTTCCACGTCGAGCTGCGTGCCGACCTGCGCGAGCGTGGTGTCATGCCCGCCAACGAACGTGAGGCGGGGTTCGCCGCGCTCCAGGCGCTTGGCCAGCAGGGGGAGGAATTCCTTACCCAGCTTGGCGGACATCGCCTTGGTGCCGTATCGCATGCTTATGTAGGTTTCCTTCACCTTGCCGATCAGCCGCCATTCTTCCCACGTGAGTGGATGCCCGAACGAGGCGGCGGCGGACGGATCCTCGTACTGCTGGAGCAGTATGGAGTCGGCCACGGGATATGCCTCGCCGATCGGACCGTGGAGCCCGATGGAGTGCGGGGGACGGATGATGTCGAAGTAGCTCACGCCCGTCGAGGCGAAGGGGACCGCGTCGGGGCGGCGTCCGCGCGCCGAGCTGGGATAGTCGATGACGCGCGAGAGGAGCGCGTACGAGGGCGCGAGGATGCGGTCGATGCCCGCGCCGCCGCCGAACGTCTCGCCGAGCTGCCGATCGATGCGGTTGGAGAAGGCGGCGTCGGAATGTGACACGGTGAGAGCGAAGCGCGAGTCGCGGGGGCCGCCAAATGGCAGATGCTCGACCACTACGTCGGCCTCGGGCATGAAGCCGGTGGCGAAGCTGCGCGCGGTGGCGACGGTGCGCTGCATGTTGTTCGCGATGAAGCGCACCTGGTCGGGGCGGAGGCGCGCGTTCCGCTCGAAGAAGGCCGAGGTCGCCGAGCCGGTCGCGGAACCAGCCGCCCATCGCGGTCTCGAGGGCGGCGCCTTTCCGCGAAAGCTCGCCGGGTGCGGACGTCCAGGCGAACCACTTGTTTGTCGTAGACTCGGCGAGGTCCTGCATCGCCGTGTCAAGGGGCGCTCGCAGGTTGTGTCGGCTAACGATCACCACCTGGCGCAGTTCCGCCGCCCATCCGCCTGCAGCGGCGGCGGCCACCATGACGCACAACAGTTTCTTCATATTCGGCTATATCTCCTTGCCGCGCGATTATACCAGAACCATCCGTCCTCCACAATCCTTTGGGTGCGACTTGAGGCGTGACGAACGGCGGGGGATGGGGTATAATGTGGGCAAATGACAGGAAAATTGTCTACGTTAGATCTGGCCGTGGTGGTGGCGTACGTGGCCATCGTGCTGGCGGCCGGCCTCTTCATGGGGCGGTTCGTGAAGAACACGAAGGACTTCTTCTCAGGCGGGAAGAAGGTGCCGTGGTGGATGGGGGCAGTGAGCTCGTACATGGCGATGATCAGCTGCTTCGTGTTCATCGCCTACGCGCAGATCGGGTACGAGGACGGCCTAGTGGGCGTCACCGTGTTCTGGTCCACCGCCTTCGCGATCCTGCTCGGCACGTTCGTCTTCGCGCGCCGCTGGCAGCGGGCGAACCTGGCGACGCCGGTGGAATACCTGGAGCGCCGCTACGGGCCGGTGGTGCGGCAGGTCCTCTCCTGGTGCGGCGTGGCGTTCCGAATTCTCGACAACACCGTGCGCCTCTACACGCTCGGCGTGATCGCCTCGCAGTTCCTCGACGTGTCGCTCGCGACGGGCATCATGCTGGGTGCGGGCCTCGTGCTCGTCTACACGCTCACGGGCGGGCTGTGGAGCGTGCTCGTGACGGATGTCATCCAGTGCGCGGCGCTGATGGCCGTGACGCTCACGATCCTGCCGCTCTCGCTGAACGCCGTCGGCGGTCTTGGCGCGCTCTACGACAAGGTGCCGGAGCATTTCTCCCTCTTCAACGGGCATCGCGGCACGTTCTGGTTCCTGGCCGCGTACTACCTCATCGTCTTCATAAAGTACAACGGAAGCTGGTCGTTCGTGCAGCGGCTCGCGTCCGTGCCGAACGAGCGTGACGCCGTGAAGATGGGACTTCTCTCGGCGGCGATCTTCTTCGTGTTCCCGATCCTCGCCGTGCTGCCGGCCGTGGCGGCGCGCGTGTACCTGCCGGACCTGCCGCCGGAGCTGCACGAGCGCAGCTACATTGAGATGTGCATCCGCCTGCTGCCGAACGGAATGCTGGGGCTGATGGTCTCTGCGATGCTCGCGGCGTCGCTCTCTACGCTCGCGGCGGAGTTCAACGTGACGAGCAGCGTGTTCACCACGGACATCTACCGCAGGCTCTTCCGCAAGAACGCCGGAGAGCGTGAGACCCTGCTCGTGGCGCGCCTCGCCACACTGGGCGTCGCCGCGCTCATCGCGTTCGGCGCGCTCTTCGTCTCGAAGCTCGGCGGCGCGTTCGAGGCGAACAAGACGCTGATGGCGCTCGTGGGCGTGCCGATCGTCATTCCCACGGTGTTCGGCATCCTGTGGAAGCGCCCCAACACTACGGGCGTGTACGCCTGCATCGTCGCCGGAGTGGCGGGCGGACTCGTCTTCAAGAACGTGCTCGGCCTAGAGTGGGAGTTCGCCACGATCGCGCAGGTCGCCACCTGCCTCGTCGCCTACTGGGCAGGCGGATTCCTTGGAACCTCCGCCCGCGAACGCGCCGGCCGCGACGCCCTCTTCGCGGAACTGTCGGCGGACCCTAAGGACATTGGGGCGCGATCTGCCAAGGGCCAACCAAAGGGATGCTGAGATGTACATGAAAAGGACAGTCGGGTTTGCCGTCCTGCTTTTCGCGGCGGCGGCAGGAGCGCACGAGGTGAAGCTGGACACGTCGCCGGACCGCGTGCCGACTCCTCTCAAGGTGGGGATGGAGCGGATCGGCACCATCGCTCCGCGCGGCGCGCGCGAGGCGCACGGGCAGCCGTGGATGCTCGGATGCGAGACGCTCGACCGCGACTTCACGGACTTCGAGCAGTACAAGGAGTTCCTGGAGCCGCTCGGCATCACGCGCATCCGTCTCCAGTGCGGCTGGGCCAAGTGCGAGAAGGAGAAGGGGAAGTACGACTTCTCGTGGATCGACAGGTGCGTGGACTACGCCGCCGCCCGCGGCATCCGCAGCGTGCTGGAGACAGACTACGGCAATCCGCTCTACGGCAACGGCAAGCGATTCCACATGTGGACGGACGCCCAATGGGCCGCGTGGGAAGCGTGGGTGCGCGCGCTCGCCACGCACTTCAAGGGGCGGGTGACCGAGTTCCACATGTGGAACGAGCCGGACACGGGGAAGGAGCAGCCTTCGCCAGAGGCGATCGCCAACCAGAATGTGCGAACGGCGAGGATCATCAAAGAGGTCGTTCCTGAAGCGCGGATCGGCGCGTTCGTCTACGCCAGCGGCAAGGCAACGAAGTTCGAGGCGTCCCTTGCGGCGCTTGGCGCGGACGCGAAGCTCTTCACGTGGGTGGTCTACCACGGCTACACGCCCAACCCCGACGCCGGACAGGGCATCCCGGAGGCGTGGGGGCCGATCGTCGCCCGCCTCGCGCCGCACCTGAAGCTGTTCCAGGGCGAGCAGGGAAGCCCCAGCAAACGGCTCACGGGGTACGCGCTCGCGAATCACGACTGGACCGAATGGTCTCAGGCGAAGTGGGACCTCAGACGGTACGTGGGAGACATCGGGCACGGGGCGGAATCCTCTGTCTTCACGATCGCGGACATCTGCTACAGGGACAAGGGGATCCACAACGCCAAGGGTCTGCTCGCGACGGACCTCGACATGAAGGTGGTCGGCGTGAAGAAGGCGTACTACGCCGTGCAGAACATGGTGAGCGTGTTCGACGATTCGCTCGAGTGGCTGCCGAATCCGCCGTTCACGAGCGCGGCCACGAACCTCTCGGTCTACGCCTGGCGGCAGAAGGCGAACGGCGCGCCGCTCGTGGCGTTCTGGGACAACCAGGACGGAAGGGGGAAGAGGGCCAAGGGCCGCAAGACGTTCCCGACGGAGTCCTTCGAGACGCGTCCCGTGACGCTCGCCTACGCGGGCACGCCACTGAAGGAGCCGGTGTGGGTGGACCTGATGTCGGGCCGCGTCTACGCCTTCCCGAAGGCGAAGATCAAGGTGTCCTGCGACGAGGTAGTATTCACGGACGTGCCCACGTACGACTCGCCGTGCCTCCTCACGGACAAGTCGGTGCTCAAGCTTCAGTGAGGTGCACATGGATTTCGAAACTCTCTACGGGCGGGCGCGTGGCCTGCCGATCATAGACTGGCACAACCACCTCGACATGCGGATGCTCGCCGAGGACAAGCCGCTCGGCTCCCTTTACGAAGTGTGGGTGAAGGCCGATCCCTACAAGCACCGCGCGATGCGCATCTGCGGCGAGCCGGAGCGCCTGATCACCGGCACTGGGACAACGGGCGTCTCGCCCGTTGGAAACGGTCTTCCTGGGACAACGGGCGTCTCGCCCGTTGAACAAGTCCCCGAATCAGAAAAGTGGGCGGCCTGGATGCGCACTCTACCCCAGCTCGTTGGCAATCCGATTTTCGCCTGGGCGAAAATGGAACTTGAGTGGTTGGGGCTTGATGCCAACGCGTATCTGAGAGGCGAAGGCGAGAACATCACCCTTTCAGATTGGACACCTTCAAAGATGCTGTCTCGTTTTAAGGTCGAGTATCTCAGTCCCTGTATGACCGCCTCCTCCTTGGGACAACGGGCGTCTCGCCCGTTGGAAACCGCGCCCTTGGGACAACGGGCGTCTCGCCCGTTGAAGATCCCCGTCAAGTACGCAACGGGCGAGACGCCCGTTGTCCCAGTGTGCAACGGGCAAGATGCCCGTTGCCCCAGTCAGGTGCCTCACCCGCTGGATTGGACCGCAGCGGAAGTGAAGGAATTCCCCGGCGCGCAAGCCACACCGTCCGCGCACTTCTCCGGCAGCTTGCAGGCCGGCGATTTCCATTGTCGGAACCTACCGCATGTCGGGCAAAGCTCGACACTCGTATTCGTGACATTTCGCCTGGCGGATTCCCTTCCGCAGAGTGCGCTCGATGACATGGCGTCATTCCGTGAGGAATGGCTGAAAGAACATCCCGAGCCCTGGGACGAGGCCACGCGCAGTGAATGGCATTCGGCGAGTTTCGCGCGGATTGAGAAAAGGCTGGATGCCGGGCATGGTTCGTGTCTGCTGGCCGATTCGCGGCTGCGGAAGGTGGTTGAGGGGGCTCTGGAGTTTTTCAACGGGCAAGATGCCCGTTGTCCCAATGCGCGCTATCGGTTGCATGCGTATGTCGTGATGCCAAACCACGTACATGTGCTGATGGAGCTTTTCGATGGGGAGGATCTTGCGAAGGTCGTGCAAAGTTGGAAGAGCTTTACGGCGAAAGAGCTGAACCGATTGACCGGATCGAACGGCCGTGTCTGGATGGCAGAATACTATGATCGGCTGATCCGCAATGCAGAACATTACGAGAACACGATTCGTTACATCAGGGAAAACGGAGTAACGGCTAAGTGGCTGGCGGAACGCAACGGGCAAGATGCCCGTTGTCCCAGTGCAACGGGCGAGACGCCCGTTGTCCCAGTGCGAGTGGTGCCTTCTCTTCGGATGAACGCGGGGGATGAGGTGGCTGAAGAGGTACTGGAGCGCTTCCATGCCGCCGGGTGCCGCGTGGTGGACATCTCGGTGGATGACGCGGCACAACTCGAAACATGCTACGATTCGCTTGCCAGCGTGGCAGCGTTCGCGGCGGCGCACGGCTGGACGATGCTGCTGCACCTTGGCGCGCTGCGCGAGACGAGTGCGCGGCTGCGTGCGGCGGCGGGGCCGGTGGGCGGGTTCGCTGGCATGCGCGCACCGGTGGACCCGGCGGCGGTGGCCGCTTTCCTGGACCGGTTGGAGTGCAACGGGCAAGATGCCCGTTGTCCCAGTGCAACGGGCGAGACGCCCGTTGTCCCAGCGTGCAACGGGCAAGATGCCCGTTGTCCCAGTGGGCTGCCGCGCACGGTTTTGCTGACGCTCAACCCGGAGGCGCACGCGCAGCTTGCGGTGCTGGCGGGATCGTTCGTGGAGGAAGGGGTGCCGGGAAAGGTTCAGCTGGGGCCGGCCTGGTGGTGGTGCGACCACGCGGAGGCCATCCGCGACGTGTTCGAGAAGCAGGCCGCATACGGCGTGCTCTCCACGTTCGTGGGTATGACAACAGACTCGCGCTCGCTGCTCTCCTTCGTGCGGCACGACTATTTCCGTCGGCTATTCTGCCGCTGGCTGGCCGACAAGGTGGCCACTGGCGAGTTCCCCGATGATCCTTCGCTCCTGCTGCCGATCGTCGAGAACGTCTGCTACCGCAACGCGCACTCTATGGTCTGCGACGGGATCGCCGAATAGCGCCGAGCCTATCCGAACATGGCGACGGCGTTGGCGAAAGTCAGCGAGGCGAGCGCTTCCTCCCTGGCCTGGCGTAGCTCGGCCAGAAAGCGGACCGTATGGACCACGAACGCCGGCTCGTTCTTCTTTCCGCGCATTGGGACAGGCGCAAGGTAGGGAGAGTCGGTCTCGACGAGCAGGCGGTCGTCCGGTACGTACTTTGCCGACGCTCGCACCTCCTCGGCGCTGCGGAACGTGACGATGCCGGAGAACGAGACCATGAAGCCCCTGTCGAGAAGCTGGCGCGCGAACGCGGGAGCGCCGGTGTAGCAGTGGATCACGCCGCGCAGCCCGTCGCCGTGCCACGGCACCTCGTCCAGCACGCCGCACGTGGCGTCGTCGGCCTCGCGCGTGTGGATGACCACGGGCAGGCCAAGCTCGTCTGCCAGCGCGAGCTGCGCCGCGAAGAGGGAGCACTGCTCGGAAGAGGTCTCGGGCGTGTAGTGGAAGTCGAGCCCGATCTCGCCGACGGCGGCGCAGCGGCGAGAGGCGTGCAGGCGCCGTATCTCGGACATGACTTCGTCGGCCGGAAGAATGGCCTGGTCGCGGTCCGCTCCTATGGCGAGGCGGACGGCGTCCGGCCGGGTGTCCTGCGCCTGGATGGCGGCGGCGTTCAGTTCCTCGCTGCCGCCGACGGCCACAAGGTGCGTGACGCCGGCTGCCGCCGCGCGTGCCAGCACGGCGGCGGTCTCCGCGCCGTCCTGCCCGAAGTGCGCATGTGTGTCGAATATTTCCATGCGCCCATTATACCAACTTCCTGGTTGTCCGTGGAAGGGAAGGTGTGGTATAATCCACCAAAACGCAAGATGGCATATTTTTTATTGAAGGGAGCAGTCTATGGTTAGCATAAAGGCATTTGGTGGCAGTTGGCGCATGGCGTTGCTTGCGTCGTGCGCGTGCGTCGGCACTGCGGCGGCGTCCGTCTTTGACGATGCGCGGCTGTGGTGGAAGTTCGACAACGGCGGCGCGGACGGCGCGGTCGTGCAGGCGAGCGAGATCCACGACGCGCGCAACCCGTCGGCGGCCGTGCCGACGGCCGTGAACTGCGGGCCGACCTGGTCGCGGATGGACGTGCGCCTCCCCACCCAGAGGAAGACTGTCAACAGCACGGCGCTATATCTCAAGAACCAATTGCGTTACACGACCACGAACCAGTTCTACCAGGCGAACTTGACCTTCAGTAACATCCAGGTGGACAGCAAGGACATCACGGTCGTCGCTCGCATCATGTTCGACGGCAACGACGTGGGGAAGGCGGACTGCGTCCTTTTCAACAACGGATACAACTGGACTTCCATGCTCAGCCAGGCGTTCGGCTTCATCAAGGGTTCCTCGGTAACTGGCCCGACCGCAGTCTACTATCCCTACATCTTTGCCGGAAGGGCATACCCCGGCGGCGGAGTAGACAAGAAGCTGGCACTGACCGTGGGCCAATGGTATGACGTGGCCTACAGCGTCCGATACGTCCAATACGGGGACGTCGGCACGAACTACGTCACGTTTGTCGTCTCCAGCGACAAGGGGCTTCTCCAGCAGTCCATCGAGGTCGCCTCCAACTATGCGGACGGATCGGCGACAACCACTACGCGCATCGGGTCGATGGGCAACCGCACGGACTGGACAAACTACAGCCCGTCCATCTCGAAGAACGACGGCGACACCTACAAGAACTTCAGCGGATGGGTGCACCAGCTGGCGGTGTGGGACCGGCCGCTCACGGTGGACGAGATCAAGGAGGCGTTCGGCACGCCCGTGCGCGACGCGTGCGACGTCTACGCGGACGCCGTCCACTGGTGGAAGTTCGACCGCGACATCAACGGCGACGGCAATGTGCAGACGAACGAGGTGCGCGACGTGAGGCACTGGGGCGGGACGAACGCGAACGCATACGCCCGTGCCCATGTCGTGCCAAACGCGATGGGCGGCCCGTTCGGCGGGCCGCAGTGGCAGAACACCAGCGTCTATCTGCCGGCGCGCGGCGTGACGGTGCAGAGTCCCTGCATGGACTTCCCCATCGTCACGAACGTCTCGGTCAACGCAAGCGGCGACACGATCTACTCCGCGTGGTTGACGCGCCTCGACATGCCGCGCGCCGCGATATCCGGCTCGTCGACGGTCATCGCCCGCATCCGTCCGCAGATTCACTACGGCGCGCTGCCGGGCGTGTACGGCTACTTCTACAACAACGGGCTCGACTGGGGCAACTGGTCGGGATACGAGGTGGGCCTTGCCCGAAACGGCAACGGCGCCTCCGGCACCTCCGGCACCAATCTCATCCTGGGGATCTGCATCGCGCATTCGTCATACTACTTCGGCAACCTGACGCTGGTCACGAACGAGTGGTACGACGTCGCGTTCATCGTGAACGACGCCGGCAAGGACGTCGAGGGGCACGACCTGACGGACTCCGTGACCGCCGTGCTGTGCAGCAAGGCGCACGGCTTCAAGTCGCAGACGCAGAACATCTCCACCAACGCCTATACGACCTATAAGACCTATGGGCAGATCCGGATCGGGGGCGAGGGAGGGTATAGCGCTCCGGTCGACTACTACAACGCCACGACGAAGGCGGCAATCACCAACGCCAACGGCACGAAGAGCTTCAACGGACAGATCCACCAGGTGGCCGTGTGGGACCGTGCGCTGACGTTGGACGAGGTCGCGGCCGCATTCGGACACCCGAACAACATGGTGATGGGCGTGGGCATTGCGGACGGCACGAGCGACGAATTCGCGACGGACGGCGAGGGCAGCCGCGACTGGACGCTGAACGAGGCGTGGCACGACATGGCGGCATCGGTGGACGCCGCCCACCCCGACCTGACGATCCGCTTCACGCCGGCGGCGAACAACGTCGAGCTTGTCCACGCCCTGCACCTGCGGACGGCGACCGTCGGCACGGGGAACCAGAAGGCCGTGCTGACGCTGAAGGTGAACGGCCGGGCGCTCGCCTCTGACAAGGAGGTCGGGTCCAACGAGGATCTGTGGATGATGATGGGGAAGCGCGCTCTCACGAGCGGCGTGAACACGCTCACGATCACCTACAAGGGCGGCCCGGCGGCGTCCGTCGCGATCGACAAGGTGGAGATCAACGGCTCGTGGCAGGTGGGGGCGGACAACGGAAACAACTTTGAGTTCTCGCAGGAAGGTTCGGGACGCGGCAACGATTTCTACGTGGGCAACCGGCACTTGCCAAACATGGTCCGGTCGTTGACGTCCGGAAACAGGAACACGTACATCCATTTCTACATTCCGCCCGAGATCGCGACAAACCATTCCTACACGTTCACGTCGCGCTACAACGACGAATCGTCTTCCACCGCGACCACCAACTCGTTCCGCATCCTGCTGAACGACGTGGAGAAATACCGATCGCCCGTGCAGGGGCTCAACAAGGGCGATCCCTTTGCTTTCGAGGTGAACAAAGGCGAGGTGCGGCCCGGCTGGAACACGCTCAACCAGCAGTTCCTCGATTCGTCCGGCTACATGACGTTCGACTACTTCTATTTCGGCATTTCGGACTACAACCCAGGCACGATCCTGCTAATTAGGTAGTTTGCCATGAAAAAAATCTTTGGCGTTGGTTGCGCGTGTGTTGCCTGTTTCGCGTTGGCGGCGGAGCCGCCGGTGCTGGCGGACGTGGACGTGGTGGTTGTGGGCGGATCGTCCGCCGGCGTGGCGGCCGCGGTGGCGGCAAGGCAGGCCGGGGCGCGCGTCTATCTTGTCGCGCCGCGTCCGTACCTTGGCGAGGACGTGGCGGGGAAGCTCCGCATCACGCAGGCGCAGATGTCGCTCGGAAAGGCGAAGGGCAATCCGCTCGCGCGGCAGCTGCAGCTCGCCTGCGGCGGCCCGGCCGCCATGTTTGGCGACGTCACGCCGCTCCGCATAAAGCGCACGTTCGACGAGGCGCTGCTTTCGGCGGGAGTGCCGTTCCTCACCTGGACGGTGGCGTGCGACGTGCTGAAGGACGCCGATGGGCGTCCGGCAGGCGTATTGGCGGCCAACCGCAGTGGACTCCATCTCGTGCGCGCGAAGGCGGTGGTGGACGCCACTGAGCACGGGCACGTGGCGCGGCTGGCGGGCGTGTCGTTCGCGGACGCGCCAGGCGAGCGCACGTTCGAGCGCACCGTGATAGCGGCGGAGGCGCCTGCCGGCGCTGGCGTGAAGGTGCGCGAGTGGCCAGGCGTCCACACGGTGAAGGTGCGCGGGCCGAACCACGACAAGGACCATCCTCCGTCGGTGGACGGGCGGATGTTCACCTGCACGGTAAGGTTGCCGATGCCCGACGGCACTGCGCGGTCGTACGCCGCCGCCGAGCAGCGCGCTCGCGATCTCACATGGACGCCGACCCTGCTGGACGCCTCGGACACGCTTTTCGAGGCATCGCCTGCGAAGCCCGTTTCGCAGGTGGAGTACGTATTTGCGTGCGGACAGGAGACGACGGCTGGCGCTGCCATCGCGCTCGGCGCGCGCGTGGGCGCGGAAGCCGCGAAGGCGGCCCAGGCGCGCGGCGCCGTTGCGCCGGTGCCGTGGCGCGACGGAGAGCTGCCGGTGCTGGCGGAGTGCGACGTGTTCGTGGTCGGCGCGGGGACGGGCGGCGCGCCGGCGGCGCTCTCGGCCGCGCGGCACGGCGCGAGGACGATCGTGTGCGACTACCTCTACCGCATGGGCGGCGTGATGACGGACGGGCTGATCGGCCAGTACTGCTTCGGCTACCGCAAGGGGTTCACCGAGCAGATGGACCGTGCGCTGAAGGGCTTCGGGGCGGTGTACGGCGTCGCGAAGGCGGAGTGGTTCCGCGCCGAGTGCCGCAAGGCCGGAGCTGAGGTGTGGTTCGGAGCGATGGCGGTTGACGTGCGGAAGGAAGGGGACAGGCTGATGGGTGTCGTGTGCGTGATGCCGGACGGCCAGCGCGGCATAGTGCGCGCGAAGGTGGCGATCGACGCCACCGGCAACGCGGACCTGGCGGCGTTCGCGGGCGAGCGCACCGAGTTCATCAACGGTGACGAGTTATCCCTGCAGGGCGTCGGCTCCACGCCCAAGGTATTGGGGGCCAGCTACCAGAACACGGACTCCGGCTTCGTGGACGACACCGACGCCGCGGACCTCGCGTTCTTTTCGCTGCGGGCGAGGTCGAACTTCGGCGACTATGCCTGGGACGATGAACGGCCGCACATATCCCGACATCATGGGCATCACGTACTCGAACTTCGACACGCACGGCCAGACCGTGGACGAGCAGTTCTTCATCGAGGATCCCGGCCACAAGGGTACGAAGGTGTATCTGCCGTACCGCTGCATCCTGCCGGAGAAGACGGACGGTCTGCTCGTGATCGGTCTCGGCATGAGCGCGCACCGCGACGCGATGCCGATCCTGCGCATGCAGCCGGACGTGCAGAACCAGGGCTACGCGGCAGGCCTTGCTGCCGCCACCGCCGCGAAGGAGGGAATCGCGCCGCGAAGGATCGACATCGCCGCATTCCAGCGCGAGCTTGTCGCCATGGACATCATCCCCGCGGAGGTGGCGGGAATGAAGGACAACTTCCCGCTCTCGGACTCGGAACTGGACGCGGCGATCGGAACGTTGCCGGACAACTACAAGGGACTGTCGATCCTGCTCACCGACCGCGAGAGGGCGCGTCCGCGCCTCGCCGCCGCGTACAGGAACGCCAAGTCCTCGGAGGCAGATCCCATCGCCTACGCCCACGTGCTCGCGCTGCTTGGAGACGGCGTCGGCGCGAAGGACGTGGCGGCGAAGCTTGACGCGATGGACTGGGACAAGGGGTGGAACTACAAGGGCATGGACCAGTTCGGACGCAGCGTCAGCTGGGCGGACAGCTACCTGATCGCGCTCGGGCGCGCGCATGCCGTCGCCGACGGCTTCGAGGCTGCAGTGCGCAAGGCGAAGGCGCTTGGGCCGGACAACAGCTACTCGCACTTCCGCGCGCTCGCGCTTGCGTTCGAGGGCATGGGCGACCGCCGGGCGGCGCCGGTCTTGAAGTCGCTTCTTGAGCTGCCTGGCGTTGGCGGGCACGCCCTGAATGCCGCTGACGGTCCCACGGCCCGCATCCCCGGCTACGAGCGGTTCACGACGCGCAACCTCGGTATCGGCGACAAGGAGCGCAGCGACTGCCTCCGCGAGCTCTGCCTCGCGCGCGCCCTCTATCGCCTCGGCGACGCGAGCGGTCTCGGGGAGAAGACGCTGCGCGCCTACGCCGCCGATCCGCGCCGCGCGTACGCCAACCACGCACGCCTCGTGCTCGGCGAGCGGTAAGGAAAAATTGATATTTCTGGATGTCCTGTCCATGCCGAATGGTGTACAATATCGGCATGAAAAAGCAAATACTGTCGTCTCTTGTTGCTTGCTGCGTGGTCGCGCCGCTCGTGGCGGCAAGCAGCGATGTCCCTTGCTGCCAGCCTCCGAAGGAGCAGGCGCGCGCGGAGATCAAGTGGGTGAGGGAAATCTGCGTGGAGAAGGACCGCTACATCGGCTGGCCGACCGTCTGCCGGTTGGCGAACGGCGACCTGCTGGCTGTCTTCTCCGGCGACCGCGACTCGCACATCTGCCCGTGGGGCAAGGTGCAGATGGTCCGCTCCACGGACGACGGCGAGACGTGGTCTGCGCCCGTCACGATCGCGAACGGACCAATCGACGACCGCGATGCCGGCATCGTGCAGCTGCCGGACGGCGAGATCCTCGTGACGTACTTCACGTCCGTCGCCTACCGTGCGCAAGGCATCCTCGCAAAACATCCCGACTACGTCCGCCACGACGAGAAGATTTCCGACGAGGTGCGTGCCGCGTCGCTCGGCAACTGGGCCGTCCGCTCGCAAGACAACGGCAAGACGTGGTCGAAGCCGGAGAAGCTGGCCATGAAGGGACAGACCCCGCACGGGCCCATCCTGCTGAAGGACGGCTCGCTCTTCCAGATCGGGCGCTCGTTCACGAATTCCCGCGTCGGCACTGCGCCGAAGGGACGGTCGCTCATCTCGGCCGAACGTTCCACGGACGGCGGGCGGACATGGCAGATGCTCTGCTCCGAAATCCCCGACATGAACGGCGAGAACGCGAAGTCACACATGTTCCACGAACCGCATGCCGTGGAGCTCGCGGACGGAACGCTCGTGGGCATGGTGCGCTATCACGGCGACGATGGTGGGAAGGGGCTTGCGAAGCACGGCAACGGCTACATGCGCGTGACGTTCTCCAAGGACGGCGGCAAGACGTGGACACCGATGGCGAAGACGGACATGCTCGGCCTGCCGCCGCACCTGATCCGCCTCGTGGACGGAAGAATCGTGTGCGTCTATGGCCGCCGCCTTGCGAACCCCGGGTTCGGCGAGTTCGCGACGATCTCCGACGACGGCGGCAAGACGTGGGACGTGGCGAACGAAATTTCGCTTGCTCCCTCTCACAGCGGCGACCTCGGCTATCCCGCCTCATGCATTCTCGCGAATGGCGACATTCTCACCGTATTCTACCAGCAGCCCGCGCCCAGGCAGAAGACCTGCCTAATGGCGACTCGCTGGCAAGTAAAGTGATGCGCAAGGGAATCCCTTGGTTTGATGGTTCATTCGTTCGGAACGATGACTTTCACCCGGTAGAACGCCTTGTCGCCCGCAGCCGCACCAGTGCTCGTCCAGATGGTGCAGCCCTCGCCTGCAACGGCCGTGCCCGGGACGTCCGTCTCCTCGCCGCCCAGTGTCGTCGCGCGGACAATGGAGAAGAGCGATGTCAGTTCCTCGCTGGAGAGATCGTCGCGCACGCTGTTGAGCGTCAGTTGCAGGCGGTCGTCGGGAAGGATCTTAATGTCCGTGATCCGGAACAGCTCGTTGGTGGTCGGGTCAAGTCCCGCGGTGTAGGCCTCGAGCATCGTGTAGCCGTTCGCCGCGTAGGCGCCGGGGACGCGCGAATCGCCCGTGATGCCGTAGCGGTCGAACCACTCGGCGGGCGGCACCGTATCCACAATGATGACGGGCCAGTCGTTGGTGAAGTGCGTCATCGTGAGGAGGACGTCGTCCACCTTCGTCGAGCCGGAGACAGTGAACGAGGAGACCTTGCGTGACGTGCCGCCGTTCGGCATCAGGTGCCAGCCGCATTCCGCGCCGTCGAGCTTCACCAGCACGGACGCGCCTTCCGCCTTGTCGTAGTCCATGTACATGCCCACGCGTACCCACTCTCCGTTCGCGTACTGCGTTTCCGATAGTCGCGCCCATTCGCAGGTGTCCATCGCCGTGCGGCGGTAGATGTTCAGGTAGCCGTCCTTGTCCGCGGCGATCACCACCTGGTTGTCGCCTGAGACCGCCCCCAGCTCGTCGTCGGGGCTGCGCCGCACGCTGAGCATCATCTCAAGGCGCTGGTTGCCGTTCGTCGTGCCGGAGTAGGTGCGCGTGACCTCGCCGTCGACGGTGAGCACCTTCTCGTGCGCCTCGTTCGGCATCGGGTAACCGACGGTGGGACGGGTGGGCGTACCGGCCTCCACGACGCCGTCGCCGCTCCAGCCCGCGAGGCCGGACGCGTTCGTGCCAACGGCGTAGGGCTCGAACGAGTCGCCGCCGATGATCGGCGTGGCGGCGATGCTGTCCGCGAACGTCCACGCGAACGTGCCGTCCGCCGCCACGGCGAACGACGCCGTCTCGCCGCCGCCGGAGGCGGGAGACTGCCCGGAGGCGGACCACCCCACGTCCGTGAGCGCGGCCGCGTTGTTCGTGTAGGCGGTCGGCGGCGTCTGGACGCCGCCCGACAGCGACACGTTCACCGTCGCGCCGTTCAGGTAGCGGTAATTCGAGCCGGTGATCGAGGAAACGCCGCGCGCGGGCGTGTCGAAACTCAGCGTGCGCACGTTGAGTCCGGAGAGGACGAGCGGCAAGATCTTGCGAGGGGAATAGCCGTCGCCGCTGTCGGAGACGAGCACTACGCTGACCGTCGAGTCGGAGAGGCGTGGGCCGAGACAGATCCCCTCGAAGTTGCCGTAGCTTGTAAGCGACCCGCCGTCCGAAGCGAGGAGCGTCTTGCTTTCGGTAGCCCAGATGCCGTTCGTCAGAGCGGGGTAGTCCTGCACGTCCGTCGCGAGGGACGGGTCGGCGATATGGTAGAGCTTCCAGCCGAGGAGGTTGGAGCCGAGTACGATGCCAATTGCGCTTGTACTGTTGAAGCTGAGTTCGCGTTCGAGTACGAGCAGCGAACCGTCGGGGAGGGCGCAGAGGTCGGACACGCCGCAGCGCGCCTTGCTGCTGTAGTCGTACTGGTAGGTCCACTTCTCGGTCGTGTAGGGGTACATTGCCGCGAGGGCGAACTTGTCCTTGACCGTTGCGCGCGTGTACTTGCACAGGCGCACGGTCGTGGTGGAGGTGTAGGACGATCGGTCACCGTCGCAGGTGAGGGCTTCCTCATTGCACGTCCAGAGCGTCAGGCCGTCACCGCTGATGGTGAGCGACTCGAACCCGTAGTTGCCGCGGTTGTTCTTCATGACGGCGGGGATGGTCAGCGACTGGACGACCGCACCGGTCGTCGGATTGTATTCCTTGATCGTCTTCTTCGACTCGTCGGCGATCCAGACGTTTCCGGTGGCCGGATCGTAGGCGACGGCCTCGATGTCGGACGTGCCGGTCGGCTTGACGGCATTGTTCGTCGTTGCGATCTGGAAGGATGACACGGTCTTACCGTCGGCGCTCAGCTGGATTGTGCAGGAATAGAGTCCCCACACGTCGGCGCCGTTATCCGCCACCGAGTAATAGGTATTCCCGCCAGCATACGTGATGCCGCTGAGCGGGTCGGGATAGTTCGCGCCCGATCCTCGCGTGTAGGCACTTCCCTTCGTAACGGAAATGGCGTGAGCCGCCAGCGAACCGGCGAGGATCGTTGCAAGTGCAAATCTCAATTTCTTCATGTTGTCACCTCCGATATGTCAACGCGGAATAGAATACCACAACTGCTCTTCCGTGAACAGTCCCGTTCACTTCTTGCGCAGAAGATGTTGAGGTGTTGAGATGTTGAGGGGTTGAGCGGTTGAGATGTTGAGGGGTTGAGATGTTGAGGGAGGGGAGGTGTTTTGATAGAATGGCGGCATGAGAAAAACAGCTTTTCTCCTGCTGGCCGCGTGCGGCCTGTGCCTCGACGGCGGCGCCGTCTCCGTCCGCAGTTCGTCAGTATCGGTCGAAATCGACGCCGCGAACGGGCGCGTGACGGGGTTGCGCGCGGCGAACGGCGGCGCGTTCCCGCCGTGCTGGAGCCGCCAGCACCCCCATCCGCCGGGGCAGGGACGCTGGAAGACCGTCGCCGCCCGGCGTCAGATGGAGGGCATGATCGCGGCGATCCGCAAGGTGCACGGCGAGGGCGAGCTCCTGCGCGATTCGCGTCCGAAGATGGAATGGGCCAGCCTGTACGGCTACCTCTACCACGAGTACGTGCCCATGTTCCAGCCGTATCCGCCGCGCGTTCGTGTTGGCGAACGCCACCGCCCAGGAACAGGATGTCCGTTGCGCCTGGCCGAAGGAGCTTGAGATGTCGTTCCGCCTCGCCCCCCGCGAACTGCGGCTGGTAACAGCCGAAGTTTACCTGAACAAGCAAAAATAGGATCAATGCCACATTAAAACAAGGGGCTTGACCGAGGGGACTCTGCTGTGATACACTTTCTACGGAATGTTTATGTTCATCCGATTCTCGTTAAAACGAGTGAATGTAGACATCCTAAATGGAGAAGAAAGAATGAACGAAGACATCTCAATGCTGAAAGAGATTTCCGACAGGCTGATTGACGGGACAAGCCTTGATTTCAAGCGCTACCTCTTCCCGAAGATTGACTGGCGGAATCGTTTTGTCTGTCTCAAGGGCGCGAAAGGAACCGGAAAGACGACAATCCTGCGTCAATACATGAAGGAGCAGTTCGGCTTGTCGGAATCGGTGTACTACCTGTCGTTTGACCACCTCTGGTTCACGAACCATTCGGCGTTGGACCTTGTCGACACCTTGTACAAGAATGGCGTCACGCATCTTTTCATCGATGAAGTCCATCACCTCGAGCATTGGAATACGGTCATCAAGAACATATACGACTTCTATTCGGACCTGAAGGTGGCATACAGCGGCTCGTCGATTCTGCGCATGGACAACCGCGAGGGCGACATGTCGCGGCGGCAGGTCTGCTACGATCTGAAAGGACTGTCTTTCCGCGAGTTCCTGTCGTTTGAGGGAATCAAGTCCATGGATCCCGTTCCGTTGAAGGAATTGCTTGTCCGTCATCGCGAGATCGCCGCCGAGATCACGCGCGGACTCAGGATCGTGGGTCTTTTCGCCAAGTACAACGAGTACGGCTACTATCCTTTCTACAAGGAGTCGCCGAGCGGGTACTACCAACGCATCATCGAGTGCGTCAACAAGGTCATCGAAAGCGACCTCCCGATTGTCGAGGACGTGACGCCCGCCACGATCAGAAAGACGAAGCGGATGTTGGCCGTTCTGGCGGAGAGCTGTCCGCAGCAGCCGAACATGAAAGCCCTCTACCGGGAGCTGGAGACCGACCGCAACCAGGGGCTCAAGATGCTTGACGTCCTCGAACGCGCCGAACTCGTCTCGCTTCTCAAGACGGAAAAGGACAAGCTCAAGAGCATGTCCGCGCCCGAGAAGATCTACTGCGACAACGGCAACCTCATGCGCGCCCTCGTGCCGCGTGCGGACGTGGGCACGTTGCGCGAGACGTTCTTCGTGAACCAGCTGCGCGCGGCGGGACACACGGTGTCCAGTCCGGCGCAGGGCGACTTTCTCGTCGACGGCGAATGGCTCTTCGAGGTCGGGGGCAAGGGCAAGACATTCGACCAGATCAAGGATCTGCCCAAGAGCTACATCGCGTGCGATGACGTCGAGATCGGCGTCGGCAACAAGATCCCGCTCTGGATGTTCGGATTCCTGTACTGATACGACTTGACAGGTAGCAATAAAACAATATATAATGTTTGCCATGAAGACCACATTGGACATACCGGACACGCTTTACCGCGAGTTCAAGGCAAAAGCCGCGACAAACGGCGAGAAGATGCGAAGCGCCGTGATCTCGTTCATCGTAGCCTACAATGCGGGCGAGTGGCCGCAGTCCGCCACGCGGGAACGCCCGGCGCGCGCGAGTCGGCGTACGCGCCCGCAACTTCCCGAATGGGCAGGAATGGCTGTGCCTTTCATCAAGAGGTATCCCGACGACCCGCTTGACAGCGAGAGGATGCGTGACGAAATCGTGGTGGCGAGGAAGGCAGGGTTGGCATGACATACGGTTGCGACACGTCCTTTCTGATGCGCATCCTTACGAATCACCCCGGTCCGCTTGCCGCAAAGGTAATCGCGGAGACCGATAAAAGAATCCAAGGCGGCGATGTCTTCGAGATTTCCGATCTGACGCTCTCCGAAGCTTATTTCTCGCTTCAGGCAAGCTATGGCGTGTCAAAGGCAGATGCTCTGGCGCTTCTGAAAAGGATGTCTGAGGCGACCGGTTTTACGGTGAGTGACCATGCGAGAGACATCCTTGCGCTTCCGAATATCGCGACGGCGAAGCCAGGTTTCGTCGATCGCCTGATCCATGGCACATATTTTTCAGGAGGGAAAACGACCATCGCATGCGAGAAGTCGTTCAGGAAACTTCCCCTATCGGAAGTCTTTTCCGTTTAGAAGGAAGAATGATGTGAAATAGCGATATGATGCACAATCCCGATCCTATTGTTTACATTGACGGCAAGGAGCGGCGGACGCTTGACCTGCGTCCGGACGGCGTGGCGTGCATTCCCGTGTTGGGGCTCAGCAACTTCCAGACCGCGCGAACGGGCACGGAGGAACATGTGCATCCCGGCTGCGTGGAGGTTTCGCTTTGCGTGCGGGGCAACCTGATGTTTGAGTCCCAAGGCGAATCCTACCCATTCCTCCCCGGCACCGTGTTCGTATCCCAGCCGACGGAACCGCACCGGATGCGCCACAATCCGAAAGGACTAATGCTCTACCGCATCCTCTTTCGGATTCCGGGCGAGGGGGAGAGCGTGCTTGGACTGCCACCTGACGAGAGCCGGTGGCTCGTGCGGCAGATGACGCATTTCCCTCTGCGACTCTTTCCAGCCACGGAACGCGTGAAGACAGCGTTCGAGCGTCTGTTCGAGGCTTACGACATGGCGGGGCACCACTCCTCAGCGCGCCGTCTGAAAATACGATCTGCCGCGCTCGAGCTTCTGCTCGCCCTCGTGGAGGCGCCGCACGTGCCGGCCTCGCCGAAGGGACGGCGCAATCCCAAGGTGGTCGCCTTGGTTGCGCGGATGCATGCCGCGCCCGAAATGGACTATCCACTGGAGGCGATGGCGCGGGAGGTGGCACTTTCCACAGTCGCCCTCAACGATGCGTTCAAACGCCTGACGGGCCTGCCGCCGCACGCGTTCCTGCTCGACTGCCGCTTGAAGAAAGGGTGCGAATTGCTGCGCAAGGGCGAGTCCGTCGGCGCGGTCTCGATCCATCTTGGCTTCTCCTCCCCGCGCCACTTCGCGACGGCGCTCAAGCGTGCGACAGGCTGCTCCCCGCGAGACTTTCGTGCTTGAATGTCCATTTTATTATTATTTATTTTCTTGGATGTTCAGACCGCCCAGGATGGTGTACAATAAGGACGTGTCACTGATAAGGATTTGAGACATGAGAAGACTGACGCTGATGGTTGCGATGCTGTGCGCTGGGGTGTCGGCTGGGGATCTCGTCTGGACGGGATCCGCAAGCGCGACATGGGACAAGTCCACGGCGAACTGGACGAACGCTAACGGGGTTGCCGTGGCGTTCGCGGACGGCGACAACGTGATGATCGACACCTCGCTCGCCGCAGTTGCACGTCCTACGATCACAGTCGGGGCGGCTATTGCGCCCGGAAGCGTGACGTTCAACGTGCCGGATTCACTTTCTCTTGCGTTCAGCGGCAACTTTGGCTTCGGCAGCGATACCGGTCTTTTCACAAAACGTGGAGACGGCGCGTTGACGGTCGTCGCTGCCAACGGTAACGGGACTTTCCGCAATCTGACCGGGACAGTGGCAGTCGAAAAAGGCCCGCTCGTGCTGACGGGTGCCTACTACTACGCGGCATTTGGCGGCCAGTCCACAGCTCCGAAGGCGTTCGTCGTGTCGGACGGAGCGGAGTTGCGCGTGCTGACGCGCAACACGTTCGGGAAGGTCGATGCGCTCAACGGGTGCTATTCCGACGTGTACGTTAAGAAGGGCGGTACGTTCCAGCTTGGGCCTGACGGCAATACCCACTGCGGCAACTCCGTGCGGAACCTCACGCTGGACGGTGGCTCGCTGGTGTTCGCCGGCATGGGCGTGAGCACCATTCAGGCGACGCTTTCCGTGCTCGGCACGTTTACTGTAACGGGCGACGTGGCGCAAGTCATCTCGGACAATCCGAATACGCTCAACACGCGCGTGGGACTAGCGTGGCAGACCGACTCCACCGGTGCTGCGACAGGTGCCGCGCGTACGCGCTTCCACGTGCCGGACATCACGGAGGACGAACAGCCCGACCTGACGTTTATGAATCCGCTCACGCGCGGCCCAAGCCAGTTCTGCACATCCGGCTTCATCAAGACGGGTAGTGGAACAATGCGCTTGGCGTCAGACAACGCGACGCGCGACGTGGGGCCTAACGGCAACATCGACGTGCTGGAAGGTACGCTGGAGTTTACCGGCTTGGGAACCCTTTCCGACATCTGGCGTCCGTCCACCGTGTACGTGGGGACGAACGCGACGTTGCACGTCGCCGCGACAAACGCGATCAGCGACGTGTCGCTCTCATCGACAGGCACGATACGTCCAAAGACGAAGTTCAAGATCGACCATGGTACGCTGCGCGTCGACGCGCCCGAGGGGCAGACGGGACATACGTATCTCGGCGACGAGCTCGTGCTGGACGGCGCGACATTCGAATACGCCCTCGAAGGGCATTCCGACAACGACTATGCGCTGGGCGCGATGTCGTTCGGCTCCTTGGTCCATTTCACCGGCGACGCGTCAAAGGGCGATTCCCCGTACACCCTCATGCCGTTCGAGGGAATGGCCAATACGCGCATCTCCCTGCTGGACAACCCGCTGACGGAAATCCGCGTCGACAATATAACAGGCGATTCCGGGGTGGATGCAACAATCGGCTACCGGTTGGGCAACTATCGCTACCAGATCTCTGGAAAGACCAGCACGCTGGCCGGCGGTTTCGTAAAGACAGGCGCGGGTACGCTGCAGCTCTCATACGGAAAGGCGCATTCAAACTTTTCAGGAAATCTCGAAGTGCGCGAGGGAACGCTTTTGCTTGACATGGAAGGCTTCTCGAACAAGCAGTTCGGACAGGGACAGGGCGCAAAGACGTTCCTCGGCGACATGACCGTCGCTGGACGTACGGTCACAGTCTACACGAACGCCATGGTCGAGTTCCGTCAACGCAACATGCTCACGTTCTACACGTATGGCGAGGATGGCGGCAACCATATCGTCACGCCTTTCGTGCTGCAGGGCGGTGCCGTGCGTTTCACCGGCAACAATTGCGCAAACTGCTTCGGACCGATTGTCGTTGACGGCGGAAGGTTCGAATATGACAGCAATCTTTCAAACACCTGGGGCGTGTTCAACTTCCGCGGCACCTTCCGCGTGACCGGTTCAGAGGCGGTGACACTCCCGTCCTGCACGTATCCGCGGCTTCCGCTCTATCCGTCCATGGCCTGCGTTTTCGACGTGGAGGACGTGACTGGGGACGACGGATACGACCTGATTTCCTGGCTTGCGCCGTGCAAGCCGCCAGACAACAACTACTTCAACGGCTCCCAGACGAACAATGCCACCGGCGAACCGTATGTGTTCACGTACGGGTTTAGGAAGACGGGTGTCGGCACCCTTGCGCTCAACCGTGCCATTCGTGGCGCATTCGAGTTTGACGGCACGGCGCAAGTGGATGCTGGTACTCTCGTGGTCAACGACGACTTCACGCGCAACGGCGCTACGTTTGCGGTAGCGTCCGGGGCGTATCTGGGCGGCACGGGAACGGTCAGCAAGGTGACGCTTGCGGAAGGCTCTGGTTTCGCCGTGTTCCAAGGCCAGAAGGCACCCTTGACCGTCGCGGGAAACGTGTCGCTGCCGACCGCCGCGACCGTGCGCATCGTGCTTGACGGAACCGGGCGGCATTTGCGCAACACGCCTTTCCTCGTGTCGTCCGGTTCGCTTTCAGGTGCTGAAAACGTGGCGAACTGGAACGTGGTCGTGACGGGTGACGCCGAGGAGTCGTTGAGGCCGAGCCTATACGCAGTCGTGGCAACCGGTCGCACGCTTTCCGTTGTCCGCATGTCAGGCACGGCCATTTTCATTCGATAGCGCGTGCCGCAGAAAGCGAGTGCTTAAGATGATCGCAGTTAATCTGCTTGCCGTTGCCCTAACGACTGGCACGTGCGGCGTGTATTCGCCGGACGGATCGAAGATCGCCGTGCAGCGCGTCGAAAACGGCAAAAGCCGCGTGGGCGTGTGGGAACGCGAGGCGGGGCGTTTCACGCTGATCGAACCCGGGCCGGGCAATGCCGCGCATCCCGCCTGGAGCCCGGCGGGCGATGCGCTCGTCTACACCTACGGAAACGAGACGAACACGGCGTGGGCGGCGAAGGACGGCGTGACGGGTTACCACCTGCGTATCTGGAGGAGTGACAGCCGCCGAGGCGGCGGCTCTCCATGTAGCGGAGACATTCGCGAGATTACGAACGGACGCTTTCGCGACTACATGCCGTCTTTCGCGCCGGACGGGAAGCGGATCCTATTCGTCTCCACGCGCTGCGCCTCGCCGAAGGTGGGGCTGGCTACGCGCTCCGGCTTGTATGCGGTCGGTCTTGACGGTGGCGGGTTGACGAACCTCGTGCCGAGCACGGTGAACGACATGGGGGCCGGACAGCCCGTCGTGTCGCCCGACGGCCGGATCATCGCGTTTGCGCAGATCGACAATTTCCGCGACACGTGGCACCTGGTCTGCGCACGCGCGTACGACCCGGCCCGCGGCTGTCGCGTGACGCCAAAGGGACAGAGCGCCTACGCGCCGCGCTGGACGCCGGACGGACGGTATCTCGTCTACACAGGTTTCTCCAAGGGCGATCCAGGCTGGTGCGTGTACGTGCTCGATCCGCGTACGGGCGCGACGCGGCGAATCTGCGAAGGACGCAACCCGGACGTGCATCCGTCGGGGAAGTGGCTCCTGTACGACGACGGTGCGAACATCTACGAGCGCCCGTTTGGCGCTGACGATCTGCCGGAAGCCGCCGAGACGGCGGCGCCCCATAAGGAGGTGGAGCCGGAACGAGTAATCTGGCGTGCAGAGAACCCCGCCTATCCGTCGACGGTGCCGATGGACGAGCGGTTCGTGTTCGGGACGGCGCGCACGTTCTTCGTGCGGGCAAAGGTTCGTTTCAAGGCGGCGGCGGAGCCGCGCTTCCG
>CACXPT010000097.1 GCA_902769585.1 uncultured bacterium | reverse complement strand
TAGCCGGTGGGGTTGTTGGGGAAGTTGAGGATGAGGAGCTTCTTGTCGCCGGGCGCGAGGAGCGCGGCCTTCATCGCCGCCACGTCGAACGCGCCCTTGCGGAACGTGTTGAAAGTCACGAGCTTCGCGCCGCACGACTCCTCGAACACGAGCGAATAGTTGTCCCAGTAGAGGTCCGGCACCACCACCTGGTCGCCAGGTCCCGCAAACAGCTCGGCGGCGATGCGCAGTCCGTGCGTGAGCGCGTTGGTGACGACCGGCAGCGAGAAGGTCTTGCCCTTCATGCTCGGGTTCTTCTTCACCTGCATGTCGCGCCATTGCTCGCGCAGCGGCAGCAAGCCGAAGGAACCGGCATAGAGGAACGCCTTGCGGTCGAGCTTCGTCTGACCGGCGAAACAGTCCATCACGAGGGGCGAGCCGTCCTCCTCGAAAGCCATCCCGATAGTCGCGTTGATGTCGCAGGTCTTGGCCTCGGCGCCCTGTCCGAGGATCCCGCCGTAGGGGAAATAGATACGACGCCCGACCGGGGACAACATGTCCGCCACGGGCCCCAGCGTCGCGTTCAGCTGTTCTGCCAATGCGTTCATGGGCGAATAGTATACCACACCCACGCCCGCTGGTCTACTTGACGATGCGGTAGTAGTCGGGCTTGCGCGGCTTGGCCGGGGATGGCGGCACGGCGGCGTAGCCGAGCGCGATCGAGCCGATGCCGATCAGTCCGTCCGGCAGGCCGAACTTCCTCATCAGCGCCTTGCCCTCGTCCGTCTCGAACATCTCGCGTTCGCGGTTGATCCAGCAAGAGCCGAGGCCGATGGAGTGCGCCGCGATCATCATGTTGCCCAGGACGAGCGATCCGTCGCAAACGCTGGACGACACCTTCTCGGTAGGCGACGCGAACACCAGCACGATCGTCGGCGCGCCGTAGTAGGGATTGCTCGTCGTCCCCATCACCTTCGCGTTCATGCGCACGAGCTGGGCCACGGTCTCGGGATCCTGCACCGCGACGATCCACGGATCCTGCCATCCCATGCCGGTGGGCGCGTACGTGCCAGCATCCAGCACGGCCTTCAGCTCCTCGTCCTTGATCTGCTCGGGCTTGTACGCCCGCACGCTCCGCCGCTCGCGCAGCGCCTTCAGCACTTCGTTGTCCATCGTCTCTTCCTTTCTGCTTTCGTCATCGAAAATGACCTCGAGACCTTCCGTCTCTTCCATCGCGTCGCGGCAGACGTCCCGAAGGCCGTCCGCCACCGGGCCGGCGTTGCGGAAGACTATCCGCCAGCCGCTGCCGAACTCCGTCAGCACGTCGTAGAGCGCGTCCAAGTTGCGTCCGTAGCACGACGGCAGAGGCAGCCGTGCCGCCAGCGCATCGTGCATGGCCTCGTCGTCGCTCACTCCCGCCAGGTCTACCACAAATTCCTGCATCACTTGACCTCCCTGAATGTCTTGTAGTGGTCCTCGGTGTAGTAGATTCGCCGTCCCGCCGTGAATACCAGCCGCTTCGCGCCGCGCGGCTTTCCGCGCGTGTCGATGTCGCATTCGCGGTAGTCGTCGGGCGGCAGGCGGCGCTCGTAGTTGCCGAACCGGTCGCCGCCGATGGACTTGCCGGGCGCATACGGCTCCAGCGGACCGCCGCGCCAACCTAGCGCCCGCGCAGCCGCCTTCGTGATGAAGTTGCGCGGCAGCGTGCCAAACTGCCTTATGTACCGCGCCACGTCGTCCTTGCTCGTGTACTCGCCGTCGCGCACCACCTCGCGCACGACTGCCGACGGCTGCCTGGCAGCCTCGCGCGGCGCGTTTCTGTCCGTCGCACCGAAGTTCCAGCCGCAGGCGACGAGGAGCAGAAGTCCGCAGAGAGAAAGAAGTTTCTTCATGTTCCAGTCCTATGTCAGCCTTCCGACGACGCCAGCTCCACGCGCTTGATCACCTGGTCTTGGAACGGCTTGTCCAGTTCGATAAAGTAGCCGCTCCAGCCCCACACGCGCACGATCAGGTGGCGGTGCAGTTCGGGGTTCTTCTGCGCATCAAGAAGCGTCTCGCGGTTGATGGCGTTGATCTGGAGCTGGTGCCCGCCGCGGTCCACGAAGAACTTCACGAGCTGCGCCACCTTCTCCACGCCGTCCGCCTCGCGGAACGCGCTGTCGTGCACCTCGATCGTCAGCGGCCCGCCGTTGCACACCTTGCCGAGATCCGGCTCGGTGAACGAGCGGATCACGCTGAGCGGCCCCTTCACCGGCACGTCGAGCGACGGGGCGTAGTTCGCGCTGAACGGATGCCCCTTCAGACGTCCGTCCGCCGAGGCGGGTAGCTCGTTCGCGTGCCAGATGTAGTACATCGCGCTGCCGGTGCCCGGACGATAGATGCCGCCGCGGTCGTTCTTCCGGCCGGCGAGGCAGTCCGCCCACGCGTCGATCAGCCACACGGCGATGTCGTCAACGGACTTGTCCGCGTTGCCCATCTTCGGCGCGGTGCGCGCGGCGGCGAGGATGTCGGGACGGTCCGCGAAGTCGGTGTCCATCAGCTTCACCAGCTCCGCCATCGTCACGAGCTTCCTGTCGAACACTAGCTCGCGCACGGCGGCGAGCGAGTCTACCGCCACGGCGATGCCGGTGCCGTGGATGCCGAAGTTGTTGTACTTCGCGCCCTTGCAGATGTCGCGCGCCTTCTCGATGCAGCCGACGGTGAGGATCGAGACGAACGGGCCGGGAAATATCTCCACGTGCGCGTACTTCTTCTGCAGCTCGTCGCACCGGCGGTTGATCTCCGCCTTGAGGCAGGTTTTGAGGTCGTCGAAGGTTTGTGGCCGCGCAGGAGCGCGGCCCTCCCCGCGCATCACGGAGTCTAGGCAGGATGGCATGGAGACGGCGTCGATGTTGTTGATGTCCATGCCGCAGCCGGGGATGAGGAACTCCCAGCAGGCGGCGACGGAATAGTCGCGCGCGTCCTCCAGCTCGTAGCCCCACTTCATGAGCGCGGGGATCACCACGTCGTCGTTCGCGTACTGCGGGAAGCCGAGCCCCGCCTTCGTGAGCTCCGTGCCGAGCGTGTAGATCTCCATCGGCGTGTTCTTGTCCACGCGCAGGTTGATCTTCGGGTCCACGAGCTTCAGCTCGCCGCACGCCTTGAGCGCAAGGCGGGAGAGGAGGTTGAACGCGGGCGCGCCATCGCGGGTGACGCCGCCGAGCATCACGCTCTGTCCGTTGTCGCCCTGCTGCACGCCGATGTAGAGGTCGCTGTCGCGGTTGCAGGCGATGAAGAACTCCTCCAGCTCCTCCAGGGCCGTCTCCTCCGTGAGGCGGCCTGCCTTGAGGTCGGCGTCGAGGTACGGGAAGAGGTACTGGTCGATGCGCCCGAGGCCACAGTGGTACTCGCCCTCGCACCACATCGCGTAGTGGAGGATGCGGAGCGACTGCAGCGCCTCGTGGAACGTGCGCGCGCCCTTGGCTGGCACCTGCGCGAGCGTCTCCGCCACCGTCGCGAGGCCCTGCGCCTCGGCGGCGGCGCGGTAGCGCGCGGCGAGGTCGAGGACCGCCTGGGCGGACAGCTTCGCGTTCGTGAGGAACAGCTCGCCCTCGGCGTCACCTTCCGCGCGGCACCGCGCGAGACGTGCGTCGATCTCCGCGATGCGCGCGTCCAGGCCGTCCCTGATCGTCGGCGCGAAGTCTGCGGTGAGATTGAACACCACGCCCTTCTCGCCGTAGGCGATCCCCTTCGCGCGGTTGGCCGCAATCTCCTCGTCCGAATGGAGGTCGGGAATCTGCTTCACCGTCCGCAGGAAGGCGATCGTCTCGCCATCCATGAACGCGGGCTGCTCGGCCTTCAGCATCTCCACCAGACCGACCCTGGCGCGCGTGGAGTCGTCCGTGCCGTCACGGACGAACCCGTCCAGCAACGGCTTCCAGTCCACGTCCCTCCGGAACTTCTTCTGCTCCTTGTCGAACGTGCGCGTCAACAGCGATCTGATCCTGTCTGTCATGTAGTCACCTCTTCCTGTGGCGATAAGTATACCAAATCCTCCCCGCGCCGGAATCGCCGCACCTAATTTCCGCGATGTTCCGTTACACGCTTCACGGCCTCGAGCAGCACGCGCATGCCAAAGGCGTCGAGGCGCTGCGCCGCCCAGTCCGCCGTCGTCTCGTCCGTGTAGAGGAACGGCATCAGCAGGTACTGGGGAACCCACGCGACGTTACCCTTCCGCGCCGCCACGACAAACCGCAAGTCTCCCGCGCTGAACTCCGCGAACGGCTCCACGCCCGGGGCGTTCGCTTCGATCGACACGAAGCACCTGGGCTTGCAGTAGCCGTCGACGTTCGCGTCCTGCCGCTGGGGATACACCTTGCCGTCGAAGAAAACGGACATCTTCCGCCAGTCGCCGGCGTTCGCCCCGGCCCACCTGCCAGAGGCGGGAACATCCTTGTCCCCCCGCCTGACGAAGGCGCCGGAGAATCCCGTCAGATTCTCGGGATCGCTGCCGCCCACGAGGACAAGCCTTCCGCCGGCCGCCAAATAGGCGCGCACCGCCTTCACCACTCCGTCCGGCAAGTGCCAGGAACCTCGCGCAAGAAGGAGAACCGGCATCGCGTCGGGCGACGGCAGTTTATCCTTGTCGACTTGCCAGAACGACAGCGCCTTGATCGCGTATCCGCTGTCCCGCAGCGTGCGCGCCGCCGCTGCCGCGATGACCTTCCCCGCGTATGTCATGTAACTGTCACCACGTACGCCGTACGGTTCGCACACCACGCCGACCACGCCTTTCGGCGCAGACGGATCCAGCCGGGCGTCCGCCAGCCCCGCCCATACCGACTCCCTAAACGGGTCAAGCGTGCGGACGAACTTCTGCGCCGCCTTCGTGCTGCGCTGCTTGAAATCGGGCGGCGGCAACGGCTGGTCGGCACGGCGAAATCGCCACGCAGCCTCCGCCATGTCGACGATGGCGTCCACCTGCATGGCCACGAGATCGGCCAGCGCCTCCGTCGCCACCTGGAGCGGCGCGAAGAATACGGCACCTTCCTTTTCTGCCGAGTACGCGCCCTGCCGGACGGCATCCACCGCAAAGCGCAGAAGCGCGTCGCCGAAGGACGCGTCCGTTCCGCGGAACGGCTGGCGTTTCGCGAGGCGTTCGCGCGCCTTCTCCGCCACTGGTCCGTCCGACCGGAATCCGAACACGTTCTTCGCACCAGGCTCGATCTTACGCGACGGATACTGGACGCCCTTGAACTTCGTGTAGCGGTGGTAGTTCCCGAGCGTCGGATGGTTCAGCGCGCTTTCGTCCGAGACGGAATGCGTCAGCAGGGAGAGATAGAACGCGGCCTTCGTGTGCGCGCCCGTCGCGAACGCGCGAGAGAGAAGGGTCAGCACCACGGCCTTTCCCTCCTCGGTGTGCAGCCAATAGCCGCGGCAGCCTGCCTTTGCGAGAATCTCCCTGTCTTCCGCGTCGACCCATCGCGCCATGTCGTCGACCGTGCGCCACCGCCGTGGCTCGCTCTCCGTCATGTCCGGGAAATGGCAGTTCCCCGTCAACACGCCGAAGTCCTCGAACGAGAAGAACTCGCGGATTTCCCTCGGCAGCGCTTCGCCCGTCAGACGCGCGATCTCGTCGTGCTCGACGTCCCACCCAAACGCCGCCGTTGCGGCGCATGCCATTGCCGCCAGAGCGACCGTCTTGATCATTGTTGTCATCGTATGGATTCCTTTTTAAAACGGCAAAGCTTCATTTGCGGTTCTTCACCGTGTCGGCGTCGTAGTCGAAGATTACCTGCGACGCGCTGGGGCAGCGCGCCCTACCGACATATACTGATTGAGATTGTTGGCATCGTATTCGTTCGTAATAACGTGCTGACCAGAGGCGGTTGCCGATGGTGTCGTAGGCGTAGCCGTAGAGGTTTCTGACCGTCATGGCGGCAAGTTCCGAGCGGTTCATCGTCGTGTTCAGCGTTTGTTTCATGGCAGTGAAGATGGCAATAGTATAGCAAATCGAGTTATTGCAAAGCGGGAATCGAAATACCTGACATTGTGTTTGTATTCAGATCCCAGTTGCCAATATCGACATGTCGCCACCCAAGAATCGCCTCTGAATGGCCTTTGCTTCTGTCTGCCCTGTCATAAAGAATAATTGCTCCTTGTGGGCTCAATATGCGATCTCGAATTCTGGCATCAGGGAATCTCAGCAATTGCCCGCCCGCTTGAATGCAGAAACATGAACCGCCAAGCATCTCATAAGACAAAACGTAACCGTTCTTGCTCCTAAACACCAAAGCTCTATACACATCGTTCGACTCGCATAAAAGGTTAAACATTCGAGGCTGGATTTCCCCGTGAAACGATTGCCGGAAGAGTTTATCGAGTTTTGCGTTGACGTCGTTACGGTTACACATCATGAAACTGCCTCGCATTATAAGGCAGAAAACGATAATGGCAAGCGACAATGCCATCGTAAACATAACCTTGGATTTCATTTTTGCCATTGTGTGCAGGATGATCTAATTTCACTCGACAAGAAAACCCATGCAGTTGCAGAGGACGGTCATGTCTCTGAACTGGTCGCGATAGAGCCGCACCTCCTTCTCGCTGTCGGCGAGCTGGGTGTAGTGCTCGTCATTCTTCTCGCTCTTCGAGCGGTTGATCGTCGTGTTCAGCGTTCGTTTCATGGTTGTGAAGATGGCAATAGTATAGCAAATCCACTCGACATACCGTCTCTTGGAAACGGCCTTATGTCATCTAGTCATACGCCTTCGTTCGCTTTGCAACGACAACTCAAATGCGAGTCTAAAATGGTCGGGATTACGATTCCTATCTATAATCGGGATGTCCCAATTCCTTCGATAGGCACCTCGTTCAGCAAAATCATAGAGCGATGCCGAGAGTATGTTTTTGCTATCCCTCTCCACATGTGCGACCAATCGCCCAAGTTCATTGCACATCTTCATACTCGTCTGATCAGCATCGACCAGCCGAAGATTCAACTCAAATACTATCAGCAATAGAACGGAAACGATCATAAGCAGGATAGCGCAAGCTATTTGCATGACAAAGAGAGACCTCTGTGTTCTCATGGTTCTTGCTCCGGTTTCATGTGACCCGATTCCGACTGGTTTCCAGGCCAGTCGTGAGGGGTTAGGCTGTAATGGAATGGCCACAGCCATCCCTTCTTTGAACAGTAATCCAACTTAACCATCTTGCCGTTCTGGGCGAAGCCCGCCCTAATGAAATATCGGTACGCCCGTCCTGGCATAACGCCGGTCACTACCGAGACAACTTGAGTGCCGCTGTTCGCGTTTTCCTTGGACACTGCCTCTTTGGATTCCGTGAGCACGAACGACATACGCATTATCGGAATAGCATCTTGCTTGTCCATACCGATGCTCAATGCATTTACAGTTGCCCGAACATCGGGATTCAATGGCGTCTGCCCTATATAGACGACAAAAAATCCCAGCACAAAGCAAAGAACACATCCAAAGATTAGAGTTTTTTTGTACATGTCCAGTCCCTTCCGCACCATCCCTCAATTTTTAACGGTTATTTTGCCGTTCGACCTCGTCCCTAGGAGAAGAAGCGTGTGACATAGCGAATGTGGGCCTCCATTTCCACGGCCATGGGGGATATTGCAGTCTCGACGTTGGAAAATGCCCGGAAATTCCCATTAGCCTGTCATCAATTCCAAAGAAGAAAATATATTTATGATCCCAGAAGTAACCTTGTGAATCAGCAACCAGACAGCGATGCCATGAGTGCCTATCATAACCTGGGGCAACCCAGATTCCATTGGAGAAATCTTCGTTCTTTGAATTAATCTCCACAGAACAATTAAAGCATTCTTCCAACAGATGTTGTAACTCTGGGATGCTCATGTCTTGGGTAATCTTGTCCAGCACAATCCGATAATCTGGCTGTTCTGGGATGTCACAACATACTGCAACCAGTCCACCTGCCACAAAAGATATGGCAAGCCCAAGTATAAAAACATATCCCAGCAGCGTGGTTTTGAATATCCGCAAGAACAATTCCATAACACATTCTCTCATCTCAATATTGGATACTAAACTCCTTAGTTCCGCATACATTGTCGAATCCATCCGTGACCGTTACTTTGTATCGTGTACGAGTACCGGGTTGATAACGTAGTACATTTTGCGAAATCCAGTAGTCAAATCCGGCCTGTCCGGCTATGTTAAAAATTATGCTCCAAGCATATTCGCCCATAATCTGCCCATCGATACGACGTGACAAAGGCCCATCAATAATCACATATGGACGATAGGGCAGATTGTCAGGACGCCCTGTGCCGCAACCACAGTGCTTTGAATTGATTCTCCGTGGCACAACAGCGACGGTCACTTGGGTAATATAATTGACATGTATAAATCCACCATAGGAAGCAGTACTCCACATTAGTGAAGCACCATTCCCCCATCTGTCGTCATGATCATAATCGGCTTCCCAGAATCTAGGCCAAGTCCAATTGTTTCTCCGCATAACGGATATCGTATAATCAAAGCAATCACAGTAACTTTCAAGGCCAAGAGGGTCGGTTCGTGGCAATGCGTTGTTTCGGCAGAATGCTTGCAAGTTAACACCACCATCTTCACCCATGGGATCACGGTTAAGCCAGATACGCCAGTCGGGGAAGTAGAATCGGTAGCCGTAGTAGTAGAGACCGACTTCAGGGGCGTAATACTTGGTGGAAAAGCGGTTGCGGAAGAAGTCGGCGAGGGGGCCGGACTGTGAAATCGTGCGGCCGAAGTCATCGTACTCGTAGGCGGCAACCACGTTACCGGATTCATCTATGTACTTCGTTACGTTGCCGTTGTTGTCGAACGTTGGGAAATAGAACTGGCCGTTATGCGAGACGGCAAGCAAACAACCCACGCCGCCCGCACCTTGGATCGTGCCGGAGAGGTCAAGGCCCCAGAAATACTGTATCTCCGTGACGTTCGTCACGCCACTGTCGACGGTGTAGACGGCCTCGTGGATCAAGTTCCAATCATCGTAGACGAAGGTTCTTGTCTCAGTTGTCTCCCATTTTTGCGTTGTGATAGGCGGCGACGGCGGCGGAGCCGTAGCGATGGAGAGCCGCTGCACGGTCTTCGACGTCCGGCGATGGCGGTAGTCGTAGGTGTTGAGGACACGGATCGCGCCGTTGGTGAGGGATGAGGATGTCATGGACGCCAACTGGTCTTCGGCATCGTAGGCGTAGGACCAGGTGCCGTCTGAGGCGAGGCCGCCGTCTGGCGTATAGGTGAATGCTGTCGGCGGCACGTTGAGGACAACGCGCCCTACCAGCTGGTTCAGCTGGTTATGACTGAACGTGTTGGTCTTAGCGTTATCTCCGAAGAGCATTTGGTTGCCGATGTCGTCATAAGCATGTGCATAGAAATTCGTGCCGATGGCGGCGGATAGCACTTCGTTCCGGTCGTTGTAGGTGAAGACAGATGCAACGGGCGAGACGCCCGTTGCCCCAGTTGTGCGTGACACAGGGCGGTATAGTGCGTCAAAGGAATAGCGGTTGGAATCAATGAGAGAAGAATTGAAAAAGGTGGCACACTCTGCGTAATATGTGCAGTGCGCGCCGTTCTTCTCGCGCTTCTCTTTCATCGCTTGCCAGTTCTCTCGCATTGATATTCTTCTGCTCCTATAGCCTGTCAACAATAACCTCAATGTCGTTGGTACTCATATTGCCATTTTGGGTTGTTGTTGTCTTTTTTGCATTGCCTGTTGCTTCGCATATCACTTCCATGACTGCCAACATCGCTGTTTGGGTTGAAAATGCATCCAGTTCCCAACCAGTTCACCTTCGCGACTTTTGAATGGCCGCCCTTTACGTTTGTGCGCTTCAAGTTCGGCACTCGTCCGATAGTATTTTCCATCTACGAAAAATGCCCCGTAAGCAAAACGTGGACGAAAATGCCTTATTAAATCAACCGAAAAGCCATCCGGTTTCTTCCAAAGGCGGATGTCAAGAGAAATAAGACATTTCCACTGCCAATTTGGCATTAGGAGATTCTCTTCTCCCCTATCGGAAAGAAGATAAGGCATTCGCTTACTTGCCGTCAATATTCTTTTATCCGATGTTAAGAAATCTAGTTCCAAACATTCATAGCCAAAAGCTGTGTACTGAGGGCTAAAGGCGTACGGGTACGGCGAATGGTTCTCGACAACAAGTATGTAATCCGTTCTCAATTTGTAATCGTTTTGAACATAATCATTTAAGAATTCCTTTTGGAAAGGATACGCAAATTTCTCTCGTGGGGCAGATGAGTCGTTCTCAACACTAACCATGTATACGATTACGGCTGCATTTGTGTAATTTGAATCTTTGCCAATGGGCAACATTAGCCCATCGTCAGAGACGCCTGCATGCAATTCAGGCGAGGTGTTACCCGCACCTTCCTTTAATACACACGACGAGTCACGCACTTCACTCGGCATGTCGAAGGATACCGCAACATCTAAGTTGGAGCATACAAAATCACCATCCATCAAATGGGGACATCCAATATCTGCCCAAAGGGACAATGTAACAAAAACACAAATGAACACGGCTGCTTGTATCATTCTTAACACGAGATATCTCATGGCATCACCTCTATTCGGGTTGAAGGGCACAATTCTGTTTTCCAAGTCGAAAAATTAATCAATTGCTGGAGCGTTGGGATCATTTGTTGACGTTTAACAAGTGCGGTTGGTTTTCCAGAATAGCGATAGGGTTTTTGTTCACCTGGAATGAAAGACCAAGATACCGATGCAATGAGTTGTACCCTGTCATAACTGTTGAAAGAATACTTTTGTTTCAACTTGCATTTCCGATTGACTTCCACAACTGCAGTATAGAAAAAAACTTCTTCAGAAATGGCCCCACCGGGGGCATCATACAATGTAATTACTTGTTTGCCGTCCTTCCCTTTATTTGTGTATTTCGGCATGTCAATCATTCGATAATAGTAGGGACCAGGTGTGCCCTGTATGTCAAGGCCCCAATCTTCATCCATGTGCCTTTTAAGTTGTATGAAATTGAGCTTGCCACCATTTTTCGGCGGCTCAATCACCCTAGCTTCAATTTTGATGAAATCCCGCATCCCCATATTACTATCAAGTTCGACAGTTCCTACTTTGAGGTCTACTTTTGTCAAACCCAAAAGATCGAACGAATTGACAGGGACATTTTCGCAAAAAGCATATAGATTATTGCAGCCACCTTTCTCATGCGGATCGCGGTTTAGCCAACGCATCAGATCAGGGAGATAGAATCGATAACCGTAGTAATAAAGGCCGATTTCGGCATCATAGTATTTCGACGAGAAACGATGTCGAAAGATATTTGCAAGCGGACCGGTTGCGTAAAGGAGATTGCCGAATGCAACATATGTATACGAGGCGACGATGTTTCCCATCGTGTCGGTGTAGCGAATTATGTTACCACAGACGTCGGCGTGAGGAACATAGATCGTGCCGTTACGCTTCAGGTACAGCAGACCTCCTACGCCGCCAGCTCCATGCAATGTTCCTGAAATGTCCTTGCCCCAGTAGTAGAAGGTCTCGTTCGTAACGGAACCAATCACCTCATGCTCATGGATCAGATTCCAGCCGTCGTAAAGGAACGTCGTGACGGCGACCGGTGTAGTCTTGCGGATGCGCCGGCCCTTGTGGTCATACTCGTTAGCGACGATGGTTATGCCGTTGGACGAGACGGAGACTAGACGGTTTTCTGCGTCATACGAGTAGGAGAGTACGCCATCGAATGTCATGTTGCCGTCAAGATCGCATGTCGGTTCACGGAGCGGTGCGGAGGCGCAGAATATTGATGTGTATTGGTTTAGGTTGTTGGAGGTATAGATGTTCGTGACAAAATTAAAGGTTGCGATTGTGGCATTTCCGATGTGGTCATATTCGTACGATTCGGAATTGCCATCAATCAACGCTTCGGAAACTTCGCTTCGTTCGTTGTAGCCGAAGGTATCAGCATTACGAGAGATCGGTCTTGACAAAGCATCGTACGAGTATGCCATCCCATGCGAAAGCAATCCGCATGTGTTCGTAACGGACATGATCAGATCACGTCGGAACGGATCGCGGGCCATCGTTCGCACGAACGTACCGCCATTCGCAAAGGCGATAGCATATCCGACATCTCGCAAGTCATCCGAATAGTCGTATGTCACAACCGCATCGGAATTTGAGATTGTAGCCAGAAGCCCATTGGTGGAGTAGGTAATGAATTGCTCGTAGTCGCGTTCGGGCATGGCGAGACCTGTCAACCTGTCCGCCCCATCAAACATCCTCGTAATTATGTCGACGGCATTTTCCACCTCTCGGACCTCATTTGTCGCCCCGCCAGCCTCATTGAGAACGTAGGCCGTCTGAACCTCGCCGTTTGATGCGTACGTGGTTCGTGCGTACTCGTCGAGCTGGAGTTCGTAGTCCATGTTTGGGGAAGAGTATACCACACCGCACAGGTGACGCTGGGCGTCGTACACGTTCTCCTTCCATTTGCCGCTCGGATAGGTCGTGCGGAGAAGAAGGTTGTCG
>CACXPT010000096.1 GCA_902769585.1 uncultured bacterium | reverse complement strand
CGCCACGTTCCAGCATTGCGTCAACTGCTATTCGGACGGCTGGCGAAAGGGCTGCACGCCCATCCCCGTCGCCCGGCAGCTGGCCGAGCTGGACGCCCGACCGGAATGCCGGAACTTCTCGCCGATGTTCGACCTCGACCTGCTGACGCCCGACTACATCTCGGCCGTCCACGGGCGCGGCGTCGCGTTCTACACCTGGTGCGTCGACCGTCCCGAGGATGCGGTCGAGGTGTTCGGGCGCGGGGTGGACGGCATCTGCTCGAACTGCCCCGTGGAGCTTTGGGATGGATTGAAGGCGATCTGCGCGGCATCGAAGGCGGACTGAACGATCTCCATAGAGTGGAAGTAACCCCCGCCGTAAGTCATAACAGCGAGGGGAATTTTCGCGACCTATTGCCTATCGGCCCGCGAAATATGGTATACTCTTTCCTGTAGGAAATACTAACAAGAGAAAGGTATTGCCGATGACACCAGTTTCACACGAGAAGCCGTGTGCGGGAAATCAGCCCGCATGGTTTGAAGAGGGGGTCTCCGCGCCGGAAGACCCGAGGCGGAAGTCTCTGCTCCACAGGAAAATCACACTGCTCTTTGTCGCGGCGTTTGCCATTGCGTGTGCGCACGCTGACAAGTTCGACGACACGGTGAAGCTCTTTAGGGAGGCGACCAACATACCAGTCGCCCAGCGGCTTGAACTGCTGAAACCGATTATCGAGAAGAACGCGACCGAAGACGGCGTAGTGAAGTTGTGCGCTTGCTACATGGAGCTCGCCGGCGAAACGCCCGAATCGCAGGCATTCATCGATTCGATCGGACTGAAATGGGTAGCCGCGCGCAAGGCCCGCAAGGATACCGGAAACAATCCTTGGCGCGCGCCTCAAACCATCGGGGTGGTCCGCGCGACACCGGCGAAGAAATCCAATCTTCCGGCGAACGAACCGAAAGCGAAAGAATCTCCAAAAGCCAAAGCGAAAGAATCTCCAAAAGCCGTCGCGCGCGCGTTTGAAAAGCATATGATGCGCGTCCCCGCCGAACTGAACCCGAAGGAGGGCATCAAGGGCGTGACGAACTACTTCTTCGCGCCAGCGGCGGTCTCGATTCCGCTCAAGGACGGCAATTGGATATATATCGTCAACGAATCGCCGAAGCAGGAGGGCGAAGGTGGCTCCGCGCAGATCGGCGTGCCGAAGAAGATCGTCGAGCTGGACGTCATCTCGCGCTATCTTGAGGCCATGAAGCGCTTCCCGTCGATCACGGTGCAGATCGGGGAATCGACGTTCTTTGCGTACCGCTGCCGCGACATGCTTCCCCCGCAGGACGGGCTGTTCCTCAACAACTGCTACCAGGGGGTCGTCGCCTCTATGGGCTCGGAATACTCGATCGGCCTGTATCTGCCCGAAGGCCGTGGATTTGACGACGAGGTGCGTGGCATCCTGAAGCGCGTCACGTTCGTGCCGTGTCCGGGAACCGCCGTCGAGTCCGCGCTCAAGCTGTACGGGCCCGGAAGCCGGCTCCCCGCGGCATCGCGGCTTCCGGTCGTCAAGAAGATTGTAGAGAGGCGCGGCGAGTGCTGCGAGCTGATCGAGCTTCTTTCGACGCTCACGGACGACGCGACGACGAAGGCGTGGTGCGCAGAACGGCTGAAGAAGCTGAATCCCGGCAAGTACGCGGCCGACACGCGCGCGAGCATTCCCTACTACGACCACAACGACAAGGAGCAGCAAAAGGCCGTGATGGAGATGCTCGGCGCCTCCAAGGGCGCGGAGAAGGCTGTCGTCAGCGTGCCCGTTGCGGCACGCGAGACCGGGACAACGGACGCCACGCCCGCGAAACCTGCGTCGCAGCCCGTAGCGGTTGCGCCGAAACCCGTAGAGGACGCGCCGAAACCTGCGGAGGTCGCGCCGAAGAAGCCGGTCGAAACGGCACCGCAGCAGCAGTTGCCGGAGGGCTCCGGAAGCGTCAAGATGAAGACGAAGACCGTGACGCTCCCCGGCGGCGCGACGATGGAGATGATTTACTGTCCGCCCGGAACGTACATGATGGGAAGAAGAAAGGATTCCCCGTGCCAAGACTCGCACGACGTGTGCCCGCCGATCAAGGTGACGCTGACGAAGGGTTTTTGGCTTGGCAAGTATGAAGTCACCCAGGCGCAATGGAAGAGTGTCATGGGGAAGAATCCCTCCGACGAGGAGTCTCTCGGCGACGACCTGCCGGTGAACAATATGTCGTGGGATGACGCCGTGGCGTTCGTCAAGAAGGTCGGCAACGGTGCGCGTCTGCCCACCGACGCGGAGTGGGAGTACGCCTGCAAGGCAGGGACGGATACAGTCTTCCACTGGGGCGACACCTGCAACGGCACGGAGGCGAACTGCAACGGCACAAAGCCGTTTGGCACCGAGAAGAAAGGCCCGAACATCGGCCATGCCGTCAAGGTCGGCTCGTACCCGCCGAACGCATGGGGGTTCCACGACATGGCCGGAAATGTCGCCGAATGGTGCAACGACAGGCATAAGGACTATTACATCGTTCACCCGGAGGAACTGACCGATCCCAAGGGCGGCGATTCGACCGTGCGCCACAGGACAGTCCGCGGCGGATGCTTCTATACCTACTGGCAGGCGATTGCCTGCCGTAGCGTCAAGCGGGACATGCTGCCGCCGGACTGGCCCAAGGCGTATGTCGGCTTCCGCATGGCGATGGACGAAACAGCCGAGTCGACGATGCAGGAGTCGGCGCAAACGGGAGCGCGGTCGTCCTCGACCGCCGCGGACGCGACAAAGCGCGTCCCTCCCGGGGAGGGCCCGGCTTCGTCCGGGCCGGGCAACAAGACGAAGACCGTGACGCTCCCCGGTGGCGCGGCGATGGAGATGATCTATTGTCCGCCCGGAACGTTCATGATGGGTACGCCGGAAAGTGAACCGGACAGGCAAAGCAAGGAAACGTTGCACAAGGTGACGCTCACAAAGGGTTTCTGGCTTGGGAAATACGAGGTTACGCAGGCGCAGTGGGAGAGTGTCATGGGGAAGAATCCATCGAAGAACAAGAATGCCGAGCTTCCCGTCGAGAGCGTCACGTGGGAGGACTGCGACGCCTTTTGCAAGAAAGTTGGCGGCGGCGCCCGTTTCCCTACGGAGGCGGAGTGGGAATACGCCTGCCGCGCCGGGACGAAGACGGCGTTCTACTGGGGGACGTCGCTCAACGGTGACAAGGCGAACTGCAAGGGGGAATATCCCTGCGGCACGAAGGAGAAAGGTCCGTTTGTGGGCCACATGACAAGGGGGGGCACTTATGGCGAAAACCCATGGGGTTTTTGCGACATGAGCGGCAACGTCGCGGAATGGTGCAGTGACTGGTACTCTCTAATAACGCCGAACCCTGACTCGGCCCCTGCCGTCGATCCCAAGGGCCCCGACACTGGCGACTTCCGCATTGTCAGAGGAGGCCACTGGCGCGACATGGCAGGATCTTGCCGTTCCGGAAGCCGAGGCTACGGACATCAGAAGGCTCCCAACGACATTCGCGGCTTCCGCATGGCGATGGACGAGTGATTTCCAAGGAACTGGAAAATGGCGGACCAAGGGACGAGCCAATAGGAACTGCATATGGAGCGTGACGAAAAGGGCGTATTCAAGTGGGTACATACGAAGCACCTGTACCGCGACTGGGGCAGCATCAAGACGTGTGTCATCGCGTTCTCGATCGCACCGGCGATCGCGTTCGTGTTCTTCACGATATGCTGCGGTTTTATGGACGGGTTCACGCTCAAGCTTCTGTACACGCAAGCCAGCATTTGGGGGCTCGCGTTTCTCATCCTCATGGTATTGCTGCTTCCATCCTACTACCTCTGGGCCTGGGCGCAGGGCGGCGTGGACGAATGGGAGTACGAGATGGACGCGCGCGGCATCAAGGGGCGCAAGATCGCGCACAACCAAGGACGCCTTAAGTTTCTGCGTTCCATCGCCTGGATCATGGTGCTCTTCCCGATGAAGCCTGGCCAGCGAATGGCGTTGCAGAACTTTCTCTACGACAGGGGAAAAAAGGAGAAAAACATCGACCTTATCATGCTCAGGGGCGTGGAGTGCGACGAGAGGAAGGGCAAGATCGCAATCGAGACGTTCGGCGGATCGGAGGACGTCTTCGTGCCGCGCGAGGACTACGCCGAGGTCCGTGAGTTCATCGAACAACGTCTTCCGAAGAAGAAGCCGAAGAGGCAAAAATCAAGTGGCAGGAAAAAAGTCCCCACAACCGATTCACAAGAGAAAGAGGTGACACCATGAAAAGGCTTGTACTGGCTACAACTGCGTTATTGTTCGCGTTCGTCGCCGCGCCGCGGGCGCGTGCGGACGAGATTGATGACGCCGTGAAGATGTTCACGGCAGACGACGGCCTCACCGCTGACGAGAAGTTGCCCGCCCTGAAGGCGCTCGTCGAGGAGTATAAGGACAATCCGAAGGTCGAGAAGCTGAGGACGGTCTTGAAGAGTCTCGCCGCCGAGGCCGGCGAGGCGACCATCGGGGCGGCGGGCAATAATTCTTCTGTCGGGGCTGCGGGCAACCAGCCAACCACGACTGAGCCTAGCGAGGCGGACGCGGCGCCAGAGGTCGAGTTGCCGCCCGTCAAGATATCGACGCCGGAGGAGATCGAGGCCGGGTTCGCCGCGCTTCCGCCGCTTCCGGCCGTGCGTGATCTTGGCGCGTTCAAGACGGTCAAGCCCATCTTGCCAGACGACTTCCTGAACTCCGTCTCGCGCAAGTCCGTGATCGCGAACGTGCGCGAGATCATGCGCGAGCTGCAGGGGCCGCTCTCCGACGCTGACACGAAGAGATTTGACGAGCGGTGGGAGGCGGTCATAGACTATCCCAGCGACGAGATCCTGGAATGGCTGAAGAAGGCGTCGCCGCTCCTTTCCGAGCTGATGATGCTCAAGGCGGCGATGTCCGACAACGTGATGTCGTACAACGAGGCGCTCGCCGAGGCGAACTTCGCGCGCGACTACGGCGACTACGAAAGCGCGCGTGCGGCCGTGATGCAGATCGGCGAGGTCGCCGCCACGATGAAGTCCATCCAGACGCGGATGGACCAGATAGGTGCGTCCCTCGACGAACTGGGCGAGATGCCGGATCCCGCGGAGCAGAAGAAGTCCGACGCCGTCGCGCACAAGGCCGCACGGAAGGCCGTCCGCGACATGTTCCGCGACGAGTCGGAGATCGACGGCGAATATGCGCTGACTGGCCCGTATCTTCATTGCAGATGGGATCCCGGCAAGGACGGGAAGCTGGCGGAGAAATGGTCGCTTGAGAAGGGCGCTCTCGGAGGCGCCATTAGCTCGGTGTTTGGGGCCGACAAGCTCTTCATACGCAAGGTCGTGGAACACGACAAGACCGGCGTGACGGGGCTTTACGTGTACGACTACGGGAAGAGCGGCGGGCAAGGCACGATCCTCCAGGCGAAGCACGACGGCAAGGGCGGGTACATCGTCTATAGCGGCATGTTCGGGGAGTTCTTCAAGAACCCGTCGGGCGAGCGCGTCACGCTGAAGATGGAGTTCGACGACGACAACAACGAGATTCTCGTGATTCGCGGGCATCACGTGGAGTCCGGCGGAAAAAGTTCCGCATGGACAATGCAGATGAAGCCGACGGGCGTGTCGTACACGTGCATGCCGGGGGCGGACACGACCAAGGACTCCCCCGAGGAGGTGGCGGCGATCTTCACCGAGGAGAAGTTCGGCAAGGTGTGGGGGGAGATGTGGGACGGCGCGGAGAAGAACTACGCGGAAGTGTACAAGAAGATCAAGCCGCCGCGCGACGAGATCCCGTTTGCGAGCACCGTCCACTACGTCCTGCGCGGCATGGAGCCGTTCGACACGAACCACCCGATGCCGCCGGAGAAGCGTGACATCCTCAAAGCGCCGGAGTTCTACGAGAAGCTGGCGGACAGCATGGTGCCGAAGGATCCGAAGAAGAACGAACCCCGCCCCCAGGCGCAGGCGGCGGTGCTGCACGTCGGCGGCGCGGGCGGCTTCACCTTCGGCAAGAAGACCTCCTGCGACATCTTCTTCATCAACCCGAAGAACGGGCGCAAGGTGACGATGGACACGGCGGAGTCCGACGTCCAGGCGCGCTGGGGCATACCGACGCCCGTCTTCAGGGCGGCGGACGGAAAGTGCACGATAGACGTCTGGACCGACATCAAGCGGTGCGAAGGATCGCAGCACCGCGGGAAGTATCCGCTTGAAGACTGGCTCGAGTTCACGCTCCATGCTCCAAACGCTGCCGGCGACAATTCAATCACCAAGAAATGCGGCGACGGATCGCTGAAGACGTCGTCGACAATCGTCCCTCTTCTTCCGAGGACTCTTCCCGACAGAATATCCTTGGAGCTGGGCTTCCTCGCCTTCCAGGGATACGCCGGCAAGGGTGTCCGCTTCATCTACGAGCGGGCGATGATGGACGCGCACGACGCCGAGCTGACCGCGCGCGAGACGATGGCCGATTTCGAGACTGCCATGAAGAAGGAGCTGGACGCCGATGTCTTCGGCAAGATATTCAAGGCCGTCAAGGAGAATTCGGACAAGCAGCTCGCCGGCGCGGAGGAAGCCCTTACCGCCGAAATGACGGACGAGATGGCGAACGATCCGAACCGCATGAAGGCCGAGGAGATCCAGCAGTTCCAGGAACTCGCCAAGGCGGCGGAAGACGAGGCGGCGCGGCTTGAGAAGGAGATCGCGGCCGAAAAGGATCCAAAGCGCAAGGAGACGCTCAACTTCCTGCTCGTGTGCAAGCAGAGCGACCGGATCGAGGCACTCGCGCGGGCGGATGCGGTCGCAACAGGCGAATGGCACGCGCCGCGCACGCCGTTCGATGACATGTGCCATGTGCAGATGATGGAGAGCGCCATGAGGGAGCTCGCGGAGTCGGAAGAGCTGAGCCATGTGCGCGACGGATGGGCGCGCATGATGGCGCACCTTTCGCAGGCGGACAGGGACCGGGCGGAGATGATTCTCGAAAACCACATAAAGGACGACCGCCTCAATCCCAAGCTCTGGCGCGAAGTCATCTACAAGCTGCACGACCAGGACGTGAACGAGACGACGGGGCGCATCCACATGCTCACCGACAAGGAACTAGCCGCCGAGGACATGATCAAGCGCTTCGAAAGGGCGAAGTTCTGGTGCGACCTCGGCATGGCCGCTGCCGGCATCGGCGGAGCCTCGCGCGTATGGGCTTACGCCTACTCGATGGGCTGGGGCTATATTGAGAACGGCCCCAAGGGCATCGCAAAGGGCGCGATCACGACTTGTTCCAGCATGATAGACGTGGTCTGGAGCGGCTATGACGGCTACAAGAATGGCGGCGTGTGGGGCGCGATACAGGCGGCAGGATGGTCCGGATTCCTGAACTACGGCCTGCCGAAGGTGCTGGAGAAGGTGCCTTGGCACGCGGACATCACGCCGCGTTTCGGGCAGAAGCCGACCTACAAGAGCGCGGACGTTGTGCGGATGGAGATCGAGACGCGCCGGGCCACGAAGGACATCAGCGACTACACCGTGAAGAAGAACCGCATCAACGAACTCGAGTTCAAGCCGGAGACGCCCGGCTCCACGAAGATGGTCCTCAAGCGCCCGAACGGCAAGATCGTAACCGACGCCGAGCTCAAGGTGATGCGCAAGGCCGTCGTGCAGGCGGCGGCGAAGATCAACGCCAACCCCACGGCAAAGGCCATCCTCAAGTACTCGAAGGGATACAAGAAGATCGGAGCCGACTACGACATGGAGCTCGGGCGCATACACAACGCGGTGAAGGCCCAGTACTACAAGAGCATGGAGGCCAAGGGGTTCAACCCCCAGCAGATAGAGTCCATCCGCAACGCGAGCTCGAAGGGCACCGTCGGCATGGACGCCGACTGGGGCCTTGTGGAGGGGAAGCCGATCACGCGCTACGGAAGGCCCAGCAACAAGTACGAATACATGACGGAAGGCCAGAAGTCCTGGAACACCGACTACAAGAAGACAACAGGGTTCAGCGCGGAGGACTCGTGGGAGAACCTGACGACCTCGATCCATCCCGAAGCCTACCGTAACAGGGCGGCGCTTTCGATGTCGGAGAGCGGGATCAAGACTCGCAACCTCATCCGCAACATGTCGCCCGCCGACGCGAAGCAGATGATGGACGTCTCGCGGTACAAGGCCGACTCGATGATGAACAGCAAGAGATTCCCGCGCCTCGTGCGCGTGCGCGAGGCCGCGCGCGGCGCCGCGAAGGACATGGGCGGAAAGATGCTTCCCGCGATCAAGTCGCGCATCGACTCGCTCAAGCGCCTGGAGGGAATGGCCGGCAAGCACGGCAAGGCGCTCTCGAAGAGCCAGTCACATGACCTCAAGCGTCTGGAGGCGGCATACGACCGCTACAGCAGAATACACTCGAAGCTGGACAAGATCGGAAAGGGCGAGCTTCCCCCGGAAGACTGGGACGACACGATCAAGACCGCCACCGGCGGACTCACGATCTCCGAGATGCTGGGCGAACTCGGCGACATTTTCGTGTCGCTTTCACGCAAATGATCGGCCTCACGTTGCGCATTTGTGCTTGTGGGAAAAGGTTTTAATTTGATATTATAGCCCCAACTACAATCAGAGCAAGGAGTGTAAGGCGATGCGGAGATTTGCCTTTTTGGCGTGCGTGGTGGCGCTGTCGGCAGGTGCGTCGGAGAGCCGCGTCGTCTTCGACAAGCCCGCCCAGCGCTGGCTGTGGGGCGGGTTTGGCTTCCACAATTCCGAGGCCACCATGACGCCGCTCATGTCCGAGGAGTTCCGCGACCAGCGCGTGCTGAAGACCTTCCGCGAAATCTCCCCTACCTACTCGCGCGTGTTCGCGGGCTACTGGGACTGGACGCGCGAGGCGATGGACCGTTTCGCCGACTACTATGACGCGACCTTCCGCCATGCGGGCACGACGCTCTACCTCGTGCCCGGGCGCATGCCGGTGATCACGGACGACTTCGACGCGGAGTCGTACTGCGAGGCCGTCGCCACGCGCCTCGAATACCTCGTGAAGGAACGGAAGTGCACGAAGATCCGCTACTACTGCCTCTCGAACGAGCTTTCGGTGGGGCCCACCTACGCCTGGTTCGCGAAGCACTGGGACAAATACGCCGAGATCAACCGCGAGATGCAGCGCGCCTTCATGCGCCACGGGCTCGACATCGGCCTGCAGACGCCCGATTCGTCGGGATACTCCCGCATGGCCGACATCGACTGGGCGATCACGAACATCAACGAGCAGACGGACACCTACTGCTGGCACTGCTACGAGCGGAGCCTCCAGCCGGGCGACCCCGCGCTTTACGCAAATCTCTCCACAGCCCTGACCAATCTCGTCAGCAAGGCCCTGCGCAAGGAAAAGCGCCTTTCGCTCGGCGAGTTCGGCTTCACGGGCAAGATCACGCCCTACGGTCAGGGATGCATGCGCGACGACGGACACGACGCCTTCCGCCATCCCGGCAGCGAGTTCTCCCGCCGCGCGGCCATCTCGCGCGCCGAGATGGGACTAGCCGCGCTCAACGCGGGCGCCGTCTCTGCCGTCTCGTGGACGATGGTCGACTATCCCGATCCCTTCCTCCGCGAGGACGGCGACACGCCAGAGGAGAAGGCCCGCTACGACGTGGCGCGCTTCTCCGGTTTCGGACTCGACGTGCGCTACAACAAGAACGGATTGTTCCGTTGGTGCGACGAGGAGCGCGACTATTCGTCGTACCCCGACCTCTACACGATGGGCTACCTCATGAAGCTGTTCCGCAAGGACGCGCGCGTGCTGCCGTACACGACGGACGACGACACCCTCCGCGCGGGCGGCGTGACGAACCCGAACGGCACCGCGTCTTTCGCAATCGTCAACTGGGGCGAGGCGAAGAAGGTGACGCTCGTCGTGCGGCATCCGCTGGACAAGCCGCTGCGCGTCTACGAATACGATTCGGAATGTCCGCCCGTGAACCCGTTCAACGACCTTCAGCCCATGAAGGGGACTGTCTCGGCCGTGAAGGATGAAGTGGTGGTGTCGGTGCCCGCTCGCTCGCTCACGTTCCTCACCACTGACTATGTGGACCGGCAACCCTCCGCCATAACGAAGATCAGGATCGTCAATGGGCGACTGGGTTGGGCGCCGTGCGAAGATCCGGAACATGTCTACTACCGCGTCTTCACGGACGGCAGGCAAATCGCCTCGACCGTGGCGACCTCGCTCGAGTTGGGAGGGTCGCAGTTTACTGCGACCGCGGCGGACGCAATAAATTGCGTCCCACCCGTATTCTCCGTGAAGAGCGTGGACAAGTGGGGGAATGTACGAAGGTAAAGAAAGGACGCGTTTCATGAGAGTACGCTTTGGAGTCGTTTTCACGGCAGTGATGGCCGCTGTGCTTCATGGCGTGGCGGGCGGACGTTCTATTTCGCTCGACTGGCGGGCGGGCGGCAGCCAGCCCGTGGAGGTGATCGATTTCGGGCCGCAGATGGTGCCGTCCATTACGCGCGCCGAGGGCGTCGTGCCCACGCCGCACGGCAACGTTGAGGTGGCGTGGCGGCGCGTGGACGGCACGCTCACGATCGACTTCACGGTTCCCGAGAGGACGGAGGCGGACGTGGCCGGCGGTCCGGGGGCGGGGCTGCGCCGGTACGGTCCTGGACGTCATACCTTTACGCGCGCCGTGCCGTCCGAGGAGCTTGTCGATCCCACTTTCGCGGAGGGGGCGGCCGAAGGCCCGCAGGCGCGCGACTTCGGCTTCGTCACGTCCCAGCCATTTGACGACGCGTCGGCGCATTACGCGCAGACGTTCGACCTCGATGTGGTCGCGGCGGTCGATTCCGTGACGTTCTTCCCGTCGGGAGAGGGCTTTCCCGATTCGCTGACCATCGAGGGTGGCGACAAGCCAGGCGAGTTCCGGGAACTTGCCCGCCGGACGGGACTCAAGTCCGCCGACAGGAAGAAGCCGCTGACGATTGACCTTCGGACCGTGGTCGGCGCGCCCGACGTGCGTTACCTGAGGCTGTCGGGCGATGGTCTTGTGCCGTTCAGTGATGGAAAAAGATGGGGATTCCGCTTCGCGAACATCCGCGTCAACTTCACCGCCCGTTAGGAGAAAACCGTCTGGCGCATGGGGGGCATCGTTGGCAATGAAGAGTTTGAAATATAGCATCGCGGCCGTTACCGTTGGGACGGCGAGAATGGCGAGACGGGTATTCTCGTCTGGAACGCGGACGGCACGCCGGCAAAGGTGTCCGTGGCGTTCGGCGGACGGTACATTTCGGCGAGCGAGCCGGAGCGCGGCGAAGTCGATGCGGACGAGCCGATTCCCGCGAACACCTTGCGGCTTTACATGTACACGAGGCTGTTACAGTAGTCGGACGAGAGGGACGGACTACACGCTTGACACCGCCGTCGCGGCGCGGATTTGGAAAATGCAGATGACTTAGCGCCTGCGCCGATACTCGCGCATGGTCATGCCGAAGCGCTTCTTGAAGACAGCCTTCGCATGGTTGACGCTGCCGAATCCGCATTCCTTGATTGCCTGGGCAATCGGGCCTTTTGACTTACGCAGCATGCTCGAAAGCGCGGCGAGGCGCTGCCCCGCTATCAGTTCGCCGACGGTCGCGCTTCCCGTCTCGCGGAAACGGAGGTCCAGCAACGTGCGCGAGACGCCGAGGTGCGCGGCGACGTCTTTCGGTCCAATCCCCTTGGTGGCGTTTTCGGCGATGAACGCGGTCGCGCGTTCGATCAGGTAGGCAGACGGAGCCGGCGGGCGCGTCGATTCGCGCTCGACGATGCGCTTGACCGTGCCGCAGCAGATTGTCCGTGCGGTCTTTGCTTTCCGCGCCGACATCATCCTGAGCAGCAGGTCGATGGCCATGCGGCCCTCGTTCTCGGCGTCGAACTCGATGCTGGACATCTGCGGCGATGCGGACGTGCAGAATGTCTCGTCGTTGTCCACGCCGAGCAGAACCATCTGCGAGGGGATCCGGATGCGCGCCTTCTTGGCCGCAAACGCCACGTCGGCGGCCACTACGTCCCACGCGCAAAACACGGCGGCAGGTTTCGGCAACGCCTTCAGCCAGTCGCCGAGATCGTCGTTGCCGCCATGCGCGAACGGACGGCATGCGATCCCTTTCCGCCCAAGCCGATGGGCGAACGCGCGTCCGCGCTTGGTCGACCATTCCCTCTCCGCATAGGCAGGGACGTAGCCGAACGACCTGAACCTTCCGATGGACATGAAGTAGTCGGCCGCCTTGAAGCCGATCTCGCCGTCGTCCGTGCGGATGTGCCCGAGATTGGCCGGATGGTCCTTGAAGCGCCAGTCGTTGAGCAGGACGACCGGCTTCCCGGCCGCAACCGCCGCCTGAACCGTCTCGGCGTCGGCGGACGAGTGCGGACAGGCGGCGGAAGTCGTCGGCATCGCTGGCAATGCGGATGGTGCAGTCGTCGGAGTCCTTGATCCGCTTGAGGATTCCGGCGAGGATGTTGCGCCCCGATGCGTTCCCGATGCGGAGCTGTATGGCCACGTTTTTCTGCATGGCCGTCAGTATAGCATCTTCCGCGTTGTTTGGAAACGGATTTATTTGTTGTTTGAAACATTACGGTCGATCCTTGCTCGGCGGGCGAGACTGTGGGATAATATTGCTCCAGCAATTAAAAGGAACGCATTTAATGAAAACAGTAAAAGTTGCTCGTTTTATCAGTGTGGGAGCCTTGTTCATCTTGCTCCAGTTTCCGGCGTTTGCCGCGTATGATGCGGCGGGTGGCTATGTGACATTGCTTGGTCACAATTCAGGCTCTAATGGTGAAAGCACGTTCATGACGAACATCGTCAGAGCTAGCTACGGATGGTCTGACGGGCTGGACCCGCATCCGGGGACGAACTACTATTGCGGCACGTCGCGTCAACTTTGTACGCCGAAAATCGCCGACGAGACTTTTACCTTCCCCGGCGCTTCACTGGTAATCGGCTACAGGCTCATCACCCTTGCGACTTCGACGATTGTCGTCGATGACTTGCGGCTAGAAAAGGGCGGTTACGTGATGACCATGGGAGGCGGTGAGTTAAGCCTGACGCTTCAGGGGAATCTCACGATACTTGGAGATGCGTCAAAACCGTCTTCGTTCGACATAGGCAAAAGCCCGTCGCATTTCAAGGTGGAATCGGCGCTCAAGGGCAATTCTTCGGCATACGCATACTCGTCGCAGGCAGCTGTGACCGCTGCCGCCCAGGTGTTCACTTCTTTTGAAACGCAGTATGTCGAACTGGACGACGCCGACGAATACTACGGCACGTTTGAGGCTCGGACGAACACCTGCCTAAAGCTCGCATCGGACATGCCGGGAACGCTGAAGGTTACGGGCAAGGCCTGCTTGACGCCGGTCAGTTCCGTTAAGCTCGCCAATCTGGCGCTTGCGGACGGGGCGACGCTCGATTTCTCGGGCGGCGGGACGCTCAGGGTCACGAAACTGAAACGGGTGTAGGCGACCAGTTGGTCTGCTTCAGGCTTGATCACGGTCAAGGTTCCTGTCGCGGCATCCTATCCGCAGGTCGTGCTCGAGGTGCCGACAAGCTGCGGTCGGCTTGACGCAAGGTCGTTTACTGGAGATAGCGCGAGATTTGACGTGTTGACGGAGAACGGCATTCAAAAACTTTGCACATGGGAATGTGCCGAGCGTGATGTCTACGATGCCACTACCGGTTTTGTGACACAGACTGACGGTGGCAGCGCTGTGAACGGCAAAGGCCAGAACGCCTTCGATCGCGGCGACATCTGGTCTGACGGGCGTGCGCCGCACGCCGATACGAACTACTACAGTTATTCACAAGGCATCTACATCGCGACTAATTCGACATTCGCTGGAAGATCGTTTACCGTTGAGCGACTCGCGTTTCGCTTGAAACCAGGCGTTTCCGTTAATATACCCGATTTGCGCGTTCTTGGCGGTAGCAATTACGCGAATGGCTCCCTCACCTCGTCAGGATCATCGGGAACTTACTACATCAATGGCAGCATGACGGTACTTTCTCGCTTGACGGACGCCTGGCCGTTTGCGTTCTACGGTGGTGCGGACAACCTTTACTGGATCAGCAACCAGAAGATCATGGGAGATGTGTTACGCGCCTTTTCGTTGCGCGCCGCCCCGAATAAGGAACCCGGCTCGATTGACTTTCACGTGGATTTCCTCGGCGACCTTTCGGAATACTACGGCACGATCATCGTAGGTACGAACGGAACGGCGCGTTTGGGCGGCTCCGCGATGCCGGGGACGATTCGCCTCGACACCGCCTACTCCCATGTCGACACCCGGGCCGCCGATGGCGCGGAGGTGCGGATCGGAACCCTCAGGTCGTTGATCGGCACGTCGATGTCCGTTGCGGCGACGAACACGCTCGCCGTGACGGATTCGCTCGCCGTGACGGGTACGCTGACGAAGAACGGCGGCGGCGTACTGGCGTCCGGCGGTACGGCGACGGCGGGCGCGGGGGCCGCGCTGAGCGTGGCGGCCGGCGGACTCCGCGCCGACGCCGCGCATGCGTTCGACGGCATTCCGATCACCTTTGCCGACGGCACGACGTACGTGCGCGACTGCGAGGCGGCGGACGCCGGACTCGTCCAGCACGGCCTTTACAACGAGGCGGCGGTGTCGGCCGTCGGGACGCTCAACGTGGATGTCCGCAATTTCTCGTTGGGCGATGCGGGCAAGAAGGAAGTCGCGCTGTTCACGGTATCGGCTTCCGGCGCGGACGCGCTGGCGGCTGCCATCCGTTTCTCGTCGCGTCCAAAGGGTTATGCCATTGACACGACCGTGACGGATGCCGAGTTGGGGATGAAGACAATCAAGGCCGTTATCAAAATGGCCGGTGTCACAATCATATTCAGGTGAAAAGTCCATGCATGGCTTGACGTATGGAATCGTGTCCACTGCGGCCATCTGCGTGGCGGCGTTGTCTTCCCACGCGGTCGAATGGTCGTTGACTGTGGAGAAGGACGGCGCGACGAACGTCGTGACCGCAGCCGACGGGCGGAAGTATGCGATCGACGTGTCGTTCGCGGAGAAGAACGGCGGATGGTGCGGACGCATCGTGAACCGCGAGAAGGGCGCGGTCGTGCTGGGGTTCGAGGTCAAGGCCGATCCACAGGAGGTCATCGAGGGAAAATCCGCGCTCTACCTCCCGCATGTCTACGGGCGGCGAATCCGCAACTGGCCGGAGCACGGCGTGACGCAGCCCGGCGTCCAGATGTGGCGCGAGACGGAGAAGGGCGTGTTCGTTCCGGCAATGAGCAAATGGGACGTTTCCACCGGAAGCCGTCCCGCCCCGTTGCCGTTCCCTTCGAAACTCGCCACGATGCAGTGGGCCACGTTGAACGACGGCGAGAAGGGCTTCTACCTGGCCTCCGAGGATCCGCTTGCCGGCGCGAAGGACATCCAGGTCGTCTACGATTCGAACGCGAAGCGCGTCACGATGGGATTCAACTTCCCGATGTACCTGCCGGAGGGCGAGACGTTTTCCATCCCGCGCGTGGTGATGAAGGAGTATTCCGGAACCTGGCGGACGGCGGCGAAGACGTATCGCCGCTGGTGGGACAGCTGCCGGAAGGTCGTGCATCTCCCCGCGTCGGCAAAGGATTTCACGGGCTTCTTCATGGTGATCCTCAAGCAGCAGAACGGCGAGATCGCGTGGCCCTACACCGAGTTCGACTCCCTTGGCGACGCCGCGCTGGCGCACGGGTTCCGCCATGTCGAGTTCCATGGCTGGGGCGTGGGCGGACACGACACGCTCTATCCCGAGTACGACCCAGACCCGGCGATGGGCGGGCGTGCGGCTCTAGTGGCGGGGATCAAGCGGCTTCAGGCGAAGGGGCTGCACGTGTCTGTGTACTCCAACGGACAGCTCCAGCAGCAGGGCGGTACGAAGTGGTATGACGAGAAGGGGTACAAGTGCGCGGTGAGGAAGCGCGACGGGAAGACGATGAGCGAGCACTGGGTCAAGTTCAAGAACCACCCCGGCATGACGTTCGACGTGGCTTGTCCCTCCGCGCCCGATTGGCGCGCCCAGATGCGGAAAATCTGTCGCGACGCGCAGGAGCTCGGCTTCCAGGGCTTTTTCTACGACCAGATCGGCAAGCAGTGGCCGAGTCTCTGTTTCGACGCGCGCCATGGCCACCGGCCGGGGGCATTCGTCTTCACGCATGACCGCGAGACGATGCTTCTCGACGTGATCGGCGAGATGCAGAAGGTCGATCCTGAATTCGTGCTGTGGAGCGAGGCGTTCAACGACACGATCCTCGATTCCGTCGGCTTCTACCAGGGGCTCTTCTACGTGACGGACGCCGGCTACAACGTGGCGAACCGCTTTGTGGAGGGCGTTTCGTGCGACATGTTCCCCGAAATGACGTTCTACACGTTCCCGGAACTGGTCATGACCGACCGCAACAGCACGTCGCTCTGCACGCGCAAGCGCGCCAACGGGTGCGCCGTCACGAACCTGCGCGTCGATTTCGAGGTGCGCTACCGGGCAGACCGGGACTACGTGGAACGCGGTGCAGAGCTGGCGCCGGACGCCTACGCGAAAATCCGCTCCAAACCGAGCGAGATTTCCCTGATGAAGGCGGAGACATGGCGCGCGAACCGCGACTACCTGCGCTGCGTGAGCGACTTCCGGCGGAAGCACGGTGTAATGTTGCTCGCCGGCACGTTCAAGGCGGACGAAGGATTCACCGTGAAGGGCGGCCGGAAGATCATCGCGAACCGCTGGGACGGCGCAAACGGAGAGACGGGGGTACTTGTCTGGAACGCGGACGAGAAGCCGGCGAAGGTGTCCGTGGCGTTCGACGGTGCGTTTGTCTCCGTGAGCGAGCCGGAGCGCGGCGAAGTCGATGCGGACGAGCCGATTCCTGCGAACACTTTGCGACTTTACAAGTACCGTCATGCGCGGGAATATTGAACTTATGCCATGTCAAAGATGCTATACTTATGTATCCATTCATCCCATGAGAAGGTAGCCTCTATGAAAAACATCATTATTTCCGCGCTCGTTTGCGGGCTGGCGCTCGGCGCGTCGTCGGCGGACGTGACGATCACGAAACCGTACATCCGCTGGCTGTTCGGCGGGTTCGGGTTCCAGAACTCGGAGGCCAACTTCGTGGCGCTCATGCCGGACGACTTCCGCGACCAGCGCGTCCTCAAGACGTTCGCGGAGATCTCGCCGTCATTCTCGCGCGTCTACACGGGCTTCGCCGACGAGTCGAAGGAGCAGCTCGACCGCTTCGCCGACTACTACGACCTCACGTTCCGAAAGGCCGGCACCACGCTCTACGCCGTCCCGTGCGCGATGCCGGCCTTTGCGGAGAAGCTTGATGCGGACGAATACGCCGAGAAGGTCGCCAAGAACCTCGCGTACCTGATCAAGACGCGCAACTGCCGCAAGATCCGCTACTACTGCCTCACGAACGAGCTGATGAACGGGGACCGGTGGGGCTGGTTCGCGCAGAAGGGGCAGTGGGAGCTTTTCAAGAAGTTCAACGTGGCGCTCTACTTCGCGTTCCGTCGGCACGATCTCGACATCCGCCTCCTCGCCTCCGACGAGTCGGCGTCGCCGAATCCCGAAGCCGCCAAGAACGTCTACCCGATGCTCGACTGGATCAGAACGAACATGGGCGACTACGTGGGCGCGTACTGCACGCACTGGTACGTGTACGGACGCAAGGCCGACGACCTCAACCTCTGGCGCGAAAGCAACGCCTCCTTCTCGAACCTCGTGCAGCGCGCGCTGTCAAGCAATGCGAAGCGCTACATCCTCGGCGAGTTCGGGTTCAGCCCCACGTTCGGGAAGCGCGGCGTGATGGTTGACGACAGGAGCTACAACCTGCGTCAGCCTGAGACATGCGAGGAAAGCGTGCTGAGCAAGTGCGAGGTGGGGCTTGCGGCCATGAACCAGGGGGCGTTCGCGTGTGTGAGCTGGAGCTTCGTGGACTACCCCGACCCGTTCGTGATCGATGACGGTCACTCGCCGCGGGAACGCGCCGTCTACGAGGCCGGGAAGTGCGGCTACCGTTTGGACACCAAGTACAACAAGTGGGGCGTGTTCCGCTGGTGCTCGACGGACCGCGATTACAGGGCGTACGCCGAGCTCTACGCGATGGGGTGGCTCGCGAAGCTCTTCCGCAAGAACGCCACCGTGCTGCCGTGCGCGTTCGCCGACCCGATGCTGCGCGGCGGCGCGGTGATCAACCCCGACCAGTCTGTGTCCATCGCCCTCGTCAACCGCGGCCCCGCGAAGACCGTGAGCGTGGACTGTTCCTCGTGGAAGACGCGCATTGACGGCACGCCGGCGTTTCACCAGCCGTTGCGGCGCTACGTGTACGAGGTCGGACGCGTGCCCTACAACGCTTTCAACGACCTGCAGCCGATGTCCGGGACGGTCTCGGCGAAGGACGGCGCGTTCAGCGTGTCGCTGCCGGCGAAGTCGATCACGTTCCTCACCACGGCCTACGTGGACAGGCAACCCGCCGCCGTGACGGGACTTCGCATCGCGGACGGATTGCTCGTCTGGGAGCCGAGCGAAGAATCCGAACACCGCTACTATCGCGTGTACAGGGACGGCAAGCAGATCGCCTCCACGGTGGCGATCTGCCTCCCTGTGCCGGAGATGACGCCAGGCGACGCGAAGCGCTTCATGGTCAAGAGCGTCGACAAGTGGAACAATGTGAGGTGAACGGGATGAAACAGTTCGAAGGCAAGGTGGTTCTCGTGACCGGCGGCAGCCGGAACACGGGTTTGGAAATCGTGGACAGGTTCCTGCGGGAAGGGGCGAAGGTGTTCTTCTGCGGGACGACGGCGGAGTCCGTCGAGAAGGGCGCGGCGGAGCTGAAGCGGCGCGGCCTTTCTGGCTTCACGCCGGTCGTGTGCAACGTCGGCGACCTGAAGCAGGTGACGGCCATGATGGACGTGGTCGAACGCGAGGCGAGACGGCTCGACGTGGTCGTCTCCAACGCCGCGAACATGGGTATCGGCCATGGCGGCCCGCTGGAGATGACGGACGAGCAGTTCCTCTCCGTGCTGAACGTCAACATCCTCGGCGGCTTTCGCGTGGTACAGGCGGCGTGCAACCGTTTCTTCATGAAGCAGGAACGCGATGAATTCACCGACCAGCGCGGCGCGGTCGTGTTCGTGGGATCGAACTCGTCGGAGCGCGTGAGCCGCAAACGGCTCGCCTACGTCACGTCCAAGGGCGGCATGGACACGATGGTGAAGGCGCTTGGAGTGGACCTGGGGCCGCTCGGCGTCCGCGTGAACATGGTCGCGCCTGGCTACATCTGGTCCGATCGCTGGAACTGGCTCACGGACGCGATTAAGGAGCGTCGGCACAGAAATGTGCCGACGGGCCATGAGGCGACCGGGCAGGACGTGGCGGCGGCGGTGCTGTTCCTCGCTTCGCCCGGTGCGCGCGGTTTCCAGGGGGCGCGTCTCCTGATGGACGGCGGCTCGTGCGCGCAGCTGTATCCGGTTGACTGCGAAGACGACACGTCCACGATGAGGGAACGCTGATGGGCAAGAACTACAAGTGGGTGATGCTGGCGCTCCTGGCGTGCGCCTTCTTCTTCCACCAGGCCGACCGCGTGCTGTTCGGCCTGCTGACGATTCCCATCCAGGACGAGCTTCATCTGACGGATCTCCAGATCGGCTTCGTGAACACGTCTCTCTTCTGCACGCTCGCCGTGACGACTCCGCTCGCCGGTTTCCTGGGCGACAGGTTCAGCCGCAAGTGGATCATCACGGCGTCGCTCGTGTTCTGGTCGCTCATGACGGCCTGCACGGGCCTCGTGGGGGGCGTGTGCGGACTTGTCTTCTTCCGTTCCATTGCGACGGGCGGCGGCGAATCGTTCTACGTGCCGAGCGCCTACGCCCTGATCGCCTCGCACCACAAGGAGACGCGTTCCGTCGCTTTGAGCATCCACCAGTCGGCGCTCTACTGCGGACTGATGTTCTCCGGCGCGCTCGTGGCGTGGGCGCTCAAGGCGTTCGGCGGGTGGCGGCCCGTGTTCTTCACGTTCGGCGGGCTGGGGTTCCTGTTGGGCGTGGTCTTCGTGTGGGCGCTGAAGGATTGGAGGGATGCAACGGGCGAGACGCCCGTTGTCCCAGTGAACGGGCAAGATGCCCATAAACGGGCGGGACGCTCGTTTTCCCAGTCGTTGCGCGCGTATTTCTGCAATCCGTCGGCGTTGCTGGCGAGCGGAGGGTTCTTTGCGATCGTGTTCGCCAACAACGCCTATCTCAGCTGGGCGCCGAAGTTCATCGCGCGGAAGTTCGACCTGTCCGTGGGCGCGGCGGGGAACGGCACGATGCTCTACCACCATCTGGCCGCGTTCGCGGCGATCATGCTGGGGGCGTTTCTCACGGATGCGATGGTCAAGCGGCGTCCGCGGTTCAGGTTGGGACTGCAGGCTGTTTCGATGCTTTTGGGCGCGCCGACGCTTGTGCTGATCGGCCTTTCTCCGTCTGTCGCATGCGTATGGGCGGCAGTCGCCGCGTATGGCGTCTTCAGGGGACTCTTCGAGGTCAACGCGCACGCCTCGCTTTTCGATGTCGTGCCGTCCGAGCACCGTTCCACCTGCGAGGGGCTGATGACGATGATCGCCTTTCTGCTGGGGTCGCTCTCTCCGCTGATGATCGGCGCGCTCTCGGACAAGTTCGGCGTGCGCGGGTTCGAGATCGGGTTCTCGATTCTCGGCGGCGGCTATCTCTTGGGCGCGGCGGCGATCGCCGCTTCGTTCTTCTGGACATTCAGAAAGGATCGGGTACAGGAATGAAACTTGGCTTGGCAATGCATCCTGAGAAATGGAGTGACCGGCATCTCGCGATGGCTCGGCAGCTCGGCTGCGAGACCGTGATCGCGTGGGTTCCGTTCGGCGCGGGCGACGGCGTGTGGCACGCGGAGGACTTCGAGCGCATCTTCCTCCAGGCGAAGAAACACGGCCTCGTGCTGGAGGGAATAGAGAACTTCCATCCGCAGCACATCGACCACGTGGTCCTCGACGAACCCGGCAAGGACGAGCAGATGGCGAACTTGGTCCGGACCGTGTCGAACGCGGGCGAGGTCGGCATCAAGTGCTTCGGCTACAACTTCAGCTGCTGCGGCGTGCAGGGGTACTATTCGGAGGTCAACAACGGCGACGGACGCGGCGCGGCGGCGATCAAGAAGTTCGACGAGGACAAGGTGGACCATTCGCCCCTCCCGTCTCGGCGGTTCTGGTTCAACACCGAGATCGAGCGCCGGAGCGCGGTGGACGTTCTGCCCCCCACCACACCGGAACAGCATTGGGCGCGGCTCAAATACTTCCTCGAGAACCTCTGCCCCGTCGCGGAGAAGTACGGGATGAAGCTCTGCGCGCATCCCGACGATCCGCCGATAGAGTATTTGAAGGGGACGTTCCGTCCGCTCACCTCGGTGGAGGGGATGCGCCAGCTCCTCGCGCTCGTCGATTCGCCCGCGAACTGCCTGGAGTTCTGCCAGGGTACGGTCTCGACGATGCGCGGCATCGACATCTACGCCGCCATCGAGGAGTTCGCGTCGTCCGGGCGGATAGGCTACGTGCATTTTCGCAACACGTCGGGAACCCTGCCGCGCTACAGCGAGGTGTTCATCGACGACGGCTACGTGGACATGAAGCGGGCGATGTCGATCTACAGGAAGTGCGGTTTCGACGGCACGATAATCCCCGACCACACGCCGCGCCTCGACGCGGCCGACTGGTGGGAAACCGGCATGGCGTTCGCGCTCGGCTACATGCGCGGCTTGATCGGGTAGGCCGCTTTGCGCTTGTGCGCGTTGGGGATGAAATGCTACAATCCCTCCCATCTGGTGAAAAAAGGATAACACAATGAAAAGGTTGCTATGGCTTTCGGTAGCACTCGTCACGGCTGGCGCGTGTGCGGAGATGCGCCCCGACGGGCATTTCGGCAAGCGGCTCGACAAGATGCTCGCGAACCATGTGGAGACGACCGACCCCGTGAAGCTCGCCGCGCTGTACCGCGAGGAGACGAAAGGCCACTGGCAGACGGAGTTCTGGGGCAAGTACATGCACGCGGCGGTGCCGTTCTGGCGCTACACCGGCTCGGAACGCCTCGGCGCGAAGATCGCCGCCAGCACGCGGGCCATTATCGGAATGCAGGAGCCGGGCGGCTACATCGGCAACTACGCGCCCGAGAACCGCTACAGCCGCGGCTGGGACGTGTGGGGCACGAAGTACACGCTCATGGGCCTCCTGCACTACTACGACGCCACGGGCGACGCGAAGACGCT
>CACXPT010000095.1 GCA_902769585.1 uncultured bacterium | reverse complement strand
GGAGCGCACGCAGCTCGAGCTGCATCCGATATCCTACGGTCTCGACGAACTCGGCGACATCCCCTCCCCCAAGGGCATGAACGGCAACCTGCTGAAGCTCCGTTCCCTGTGCATACACGGCGCCACGCAGCGCATCAACGACGCCCGCACCGCCGCGAACGCCGCTAAGCTCGAGATCACGGAGGCCTGCTTCTCAGGCACATGCGCCGCGAATGCGGTCCTCTCTCCGCAGGACAAGCGCGACGGCGCGCTCGTCATCGACCTCGGCGGCGGCTCGACCACTTTCACCGCATGGACTGACGGCCGCCTCGCGTGCGCCGGCGTACTCGGCGTGGGCGGCGACCATGTCACGAACGACATCCACACAGCCTTCTCCATCTCCACAGCGCAGGCCGAGCAGATCAAGACCACGTCCGCGTCCGCCATCGTCATGGCGGAAGACAGCGGCACGCGCGTAGCGGTCCCGTCGTCCATGCCTGGATTCAAGGCGGCATCCATCTCGCGGCGTGCCCTCAACACCGTAGTCAACGCACGGATGCAGGAGCTATTCACCGTTATCCGCTCGAAAATAGACGACGCGGACATGCTCCACAAGCTCAACGGCGGCGTGATCCTAACCGGCGGCGGCGCCGCGCTCGCCAACGTCGTCCAGCTCGCCAGCTCCGTGTTCGGATGCGGCGTGCGCCTCGGCGCGATAATCCCCGACATCCAGGGCCTCGACAAGGTTGCTGGCGTGCCGCCGTTCGCGTGCGCCACAATCGTTGGCCTGCTCCTGCGCGCGGCAGCCGCCGACAGCAGGCCTTCGTTCATGGACTCCTTCACCGGCATCTTCAAGGGGATCTTCAGGAAATGAATACTCCAAACTCATCCCTAATGCTGCTCGGCGTTGGCGGCGGCGGCGCAGCCATCGCTCGCGGCATCCTGCGCGCCTTCGGCCCCGGCATACGCACGCTAATCCTCGACTCCGACGCGCAGTCCGGCGGCGTGGGAGACGTTCCGTTCACTCTCCTCGGCGGCAACCGCCTTGCGGGCCGCGGCACCGGTGGCCAGCCAGCCTCGGCGCGCGCCGCGTTCCAGGACAACCCCGCCATCATCGACACCGCCCTCGAAGGCGTGCGTACCGTCGTCATCGTCACCGCCCTCGGCGGCGGCACCGGCGGCGGCGCAAGCGGAGAGCTGCTGAAGCACCTCCACACGCTGGGCATCGTCACGCTCATCTTCGCCACCCTGCCATTCGCATTCGAGGGTGACGAGCGCCGCCGCGCCGCGCACACCGCCGCCGGTCCTATCGAGCAGCACGCGGACGTCTCCGTCTTCCTTCCGCTCGACGACCTCGTTGCGGACGCGGGCACTGACAACATGCGCGAGGCGCTCGCACGCGGACTAGACACGATCTCCGCCGGCGTCACCCTCTTCTGGCGCATCCTCGAGAAGCCGGGCTACATCCACTTCGACGCAGAGCGCCTCCGCGGCATCCTCTCCGCGAGCGGACGCGGACACTTCGCCACGGCAGTCGCCCAAGGGCCGGATCGCGCGCAGAAGGTTCTCGCCTCGTTCGCCGAGAACAAGCTGCTCGCCCGCAAGGAGTCATCTCCGCCCGTGCGTTCCATTCTCGTAGGAGTGCTCGCAGGCGACGATCTCCGCCTCTCCGAGATCAGCATGATCGTGAGCGGCCTCACCGCCGCGTTCGGATCAGATGCAGACATCGAGCTCGGCACCGTCAACGACGAGTCCACCTTCTCCGGGAGGCTTGCCGTCGTGGCGTTCATCTTCGAGCAGGGCGCTACCACCGTGCGCCCCGCGCCGTCCGCCGCAGGACAGCAGCGGAAGCTCTCGGAAGAGCACGCGGCACTCGTCGGCAACGGTCGCTTCCACCGCGCCGAGAAGACTATCTGGAACGACGAGGACCTTGACATTCCAACATACCTCCGCCGCTCACTCACACTGGACCGCTAGGTGCAACGAGACGGACACATACGCCTGCTGCCGCTCCACGTGGCAAACAAGATCGCCGCCGGAGAGGTCGTCGAGCGGCCCGCGTCCGTCCTCAAGGAACTGCTCGAGAACGCCCTCGACGCCGGCGCGACGCGCATCGACGTCGCTGTAGTCGCCGGCGGACGTAACCTCGTGTCCGTGCGCGACAACGGCTGCGGAATGACGCGCGACGATGCGCTTCTCTCCCTCGAGCGGCAGGCCACGTCGAAGATCCGCGACGTCGACGACATCGAACACATCGACACCCTCGGCTTCCGTGGCGAGGCAATCCCATCCATCGCCGCCGTCTCGCGCTTCACCCTAGTCACGCGCCGCGCGGACGACGAATCCGGCACACGCCTCGTCGTCAACGCCGGCACCCTCGCCGAGGTTGCCGACTGCGGTGCGCCGCCCGGCACATGCGTGGAGGTGCGCGATCTCTTCTGCAACGTCCCCGCACGCCGCAAGTTCCTCCGCGCATTCGCCACCGAGGAAGGACACATCCGCTCCGTCTTTACCGTCCATGCCCTCGCCCATCCCGACATCGGCTTCTCCCTGACGCTCGACGGCCGCGAGACCTACCGCTTCGCCCCCGGCGCAACGCTCGAGGAACGCATTCGCGATCTCTTCGGTGCGCCCTTCGCCGAATCCCTCGTCCCCGTAGCCAATCCTCCCGGCGGCAAGGGCTCGTCCGTATCCATACACGGCTACATCGAGCGCCCGGACAGTAGCGCGCTCCTGCGCCACGACCAGTTCACGTTCGTGAACGGCCGCCCGTCCACCGCCCCCGTCATCAGCTACGCGATCCGGGAGGCCTGCCCACGCGCACGTGCCGAAGCACGCCCCGCCACGATACTCTTCATCGATCTTCCGCCAGAGCAGGTAGACGTCAATGTCCACCCGGCAAAGCGAGAGGTCCGCTTCCGCCGCCCGGCCGATGTACGCGAGGCCCTCATCGGCGCCATCTCCGCCGCCCTCACCCCGCCAAGCACCCTTAACACCACTAATACCCCCGCAGCCCCTATTACCTCGCCCCTCTCTAATGCCCCTTCTACCCCTCAATCCCCTACCGTCCCTAAGAGTCTTGCTCCTACCCCTCCCCCATTCGCCGTCCCGTTCTCCAATCCACCGCTTCCGATCCAGCAATCCCTCCCTACGCCCACCCCTCCCCAGGCCACGCCCACTACCCTATGGCGCTGGTTCACCGTCCTCGCCGAAACCGCCACCGGCTACCTGCTTCTTGAAACCGACCGCGGCATCGTCACTCTCAATCCGCGCGCTGCGCGCGAGCGCATCGCTTTCGAGCGCCTCCTTGCGCGGCGCACCGCTATCTCCCAGCCACTCCTCCTTCCCGAGACCGTCCACCTCCCCCCATCAGATTCGGCGCGCATCCGCACGTTCCTCGCGGAGCTGGAGTCCATGGGCTTCGCGATCGAGGAGTTCGGGCGCGATGTCTGGAAGCTTGATGCCGTGCCCGATCTAGCCGCAGGCCTTGCAGTCCAGGATCTTCTCGCCGCCATCGCAGCCGACATCGCGGAGGCCGGTGCGAAGCGCGGCGGCACGCGCTGGCGCGACGAGCTGGTCGCCCGTAGCCTGGCACGCTCGTACGCCGGCGCGAACGTCAAGCTCACGCGCGAAGGCGCATCCAAGCTCGTCGAGGAGCTGGCCGCCACCAGCCAGCCCTACATCTGCCCGCGCGGCAAACCGATCATGATCTTCACCGCCAACAGCGAGCTGTCGCGAAAATTCGACAATTGACCATTGACCACGCCCCCGCGAAATAGTATACTATTCGCCGTCCTCATTCGGAGCGTAGCGCAGTCTGGTAGCGCGTTTGGTTCGGGACCAAAAGGCCGAGGGTTCAAATCCCTCCGCTCCGACCATTTGATGGCGAGAGTAGCTCAATTGGTAGAGCATCAGATTGTGGATCTGAGGGTTGCGGGATCGTGCCCCGTCTCTTGCCCCATTCGTGAACCGCTGGAGTGGCGTAATGGCAGCCGCAGCGGACTTAAAATCCGCTGGTGGAGACACCGTACGGGTTCGAGTCCCGTCTCCAGCACCAACGGGAATCCGACCTTCAGTCGTCAGAACCTTCGTCGTCCGTATGCTCAGCCTTCCTGATCTCGGTGTCGGCATCCGAGAAGCCGAGCGCGAGCGCGGCGATGCCGTCGCCGTAGCGATCCATCATGACGCACCCGACGTAGATGCTGTCCTTGATGACCTCTGGCGAAAGAGAGTCGAGGCCGTCGCAGTTCACGAAGGTCTTGTAGCGAATCTCGCCGTCGCGCACATCGAGCTCGAAGTTCCCGTTGTATAGGCCGTAGTTGGCCATCGTGAGGTACTTGGTGAGTTCGCCGAGATTGTCCTTGTCCCCGCTGATCGGAGCGTACAGATACACCAGATAGCAATCGTCCTTGATGTCTATGTAAATCCTGCCCGACTTGATCTTGCTCTTGAGGTTGACACCCGCCTTGATCAGGTGCTTCTCGGCATTGTACTCGTAATGCCAGTCGTCGCCGTCAAGCCAGTCGCGTACCGCATCAACTATCTGTTCTTGTTCCATTGTCATTCTCCTTTTGTCTGTTTTCACTTATGCGCCAAAGCCGATTGTCCGGCGTTCGGCACTCTTCTTCATGAGCTTCTTGAACTCGTTGTCCGACATCGCGCCGGCGAGGTCGCTCTTGAGTATGCGCAAGTCGCCGCCGCCCTCCAGGCTTTGGCGGTACGCGGCCTTGCCCCACGTACGCTCGTAGAGGTTGCGCACCAGACGGGCGTTGCTGAACTCCTTGGACGCGAAGGTCTCCTCCGGCATCTCCGCAAAAAACTCGTGCACGGCATCCCTCAGCCCCTCCTCGTACTCGAAGGTGCCGTCGAGCATCGTGAAGAATATCTTCTCGAGGTCGTCGCGCGTGTAGTTGGGGAACTCGATTTCGTACGGGATGCGGCTCTTGAGGCCGGCGTTGCCCTTGAGCATCGCGTCCATGTCGTCCTTGTATCCTGCCATGATCACGCAGAAGTCGTCGCGATGGTTCTCCATCTCGGCCACGAGCGTATCGAGCGCCTCGCGACCATAGTCGCGGCACGAGGCGTCCTCGTCGCGGAACAAAGAGTAAGCCTCGTCGATGAACAGGACGGACCCGTACGCGTCGCGGCAGATTGCGCTGGTCTTTGGCGCAGTCTCGCCGATATACTGTCCGCAGAGGTCGCGACCCTTCACCTCCACGAGGTGCCCCTTGCGCAGGATTCCGGCCTGCTGCATCATGCGCGCCAGGATGCGGGCCACTGTCGTCTTGCCCGTGCCGGGGTTGCCGGTGAAGAGCATGTGTATTGCAGGGCTAGCCACCTTCTTCCCCTGGGCGGCCAGCTCTTTCAGGGTCTTGACCTGCACGATCACCTCTTTGAGGCGCCGCTCGACATCCGCCATCCCTACCATCTTCTCCAGCTCGGCGACAGGCTTGTCGTCCTTGTCCGCGCTGAACGACACCTTCAGGTCGTCGATGCCTATGACTCGGTCCTCCACCTTGAGACGGCAGTTGGACAGTGCCTTGTCGTAGATGACCTTCTGCACGACCTTGTCCATTGTCTTGTAGCCGAAGAAGCTGTCGTCCGTCTTCTCGCGAAGCACCCACTGCTCGAACGCTGCGAGCGCGTTGTCGGCGATCTGGAAGCCGCTCGTTGCCAGTTCGCCGCGCGCGTAGTCTATCATGTCGTCGATCGGCGCCGGCGGCACGGCGATCGTGCGCACGTTGAGGATGTCGTTGAGCGCGTCCGCCGTCTCGCGCAGCACGTGCCCCTCGAGGAACGGAACGCGGAACACCACAAGGAACGTGCCGCACAGCGAGTTGAGGCGACGCAGACGACTCTTCACCTCCGACGTCGCGAGCGAGGCCTGGCATGCCGATATGTCGATGTAGAGCACCACCTTGGAGACGCCGTTGCGCGTGTTGGAGCGGTTCATGTCCTGCGCCGACTCCAGCAACGTCTCCCACGTCACGCGGTATCCGTCCGCAGACTGCTCCTGCCCCTTCGGCAGAAGGATGTACTCGCGCACCGACTTCTTGTCCAGCTCGCCCTTCACGAGCCCGAAGGCTTTGTACAGCCTCGCCAGCGCGGCTAAGAACTCCGAGCGCCCATACCCCGCGTCCACGGCCAGCAGCAGGTGCTGGTGCCACAGCGACGACTCGATCCCCATCTTCTGGAGAGTAGGAATCACCTCCGCAGTCTCACGCACGTACGCCGACAGTTCGCGGCTGTGCTTGATCGGCACCCTGCCGCAGATGTCCTCCAGCGTCTCGCGCGGATCCATCTCAGGCTGCGAATCTCCGTCCGGCCTCTTGTCGGACTTCTGCCCGCCACCTGACGGCGGCGGTTCGGCTTTCGGCACCTCCGTCTGCTCAGAGGCGGATTTCCGTCCGGTCGGAATGTCCAGCCCGGCGAGGTCGCCGGAGAACGTGGCATGCGCCCACGGATCGCCTTCGCCGAAGTCAGCCTTCATGCGTTCCGCAAGGTCGTCAATGAACTTCTCGCGCACCGCCGGCTGCAGCTCCACCGTGAATCCGCTGCCGGAGCTCGACTTCAGCGCGACACCCGCCTCCGTCGCCACCCATTTCTCGAGCTGGCGGATCACGCGCACGCCCTTCTCGCGCTGCTCGTCTAGCCAGTCGTGCTTGAACGATACTGTTATCTGACTCATGCCCGTTGCCTCTTTCTTCGCGCCTATTCCTAGATCATGCCATTCTCGCGGAGATGGTCAATCAGCCATAACGGCGGATCTATCCCCCGCCGCTCCATCGCCGCGAGGTAATCCTTGAAGTCGAACTGAAGGTGCTTGAACGCGACAGTGCGCCTCGACGAGTCGTACATGACGTAAGTAGTCTCACGCTCGAACCTGGGATAGCCCACTGCGCCGACGTTAACGATGTAGCGCCTGTCCTTCCGCCGCCTGAAATCGCTCGGTGGCAACTGTCTTATCAAGCCCTGCGAGTCCTGCTCCCACACGTCCATGGCGTGCGTGTGCCCCACGAACACGAGCGATATCTCCGCCGGCAGCGCCGAGAAAACGCGCTCCGCGTCTATGCCGTGCATCACGTATCCGAATCCAGCTGCGAGGCGCCCGTCCCTCTGGTGCACCTCGCCGTGGATGGCGATGAAGTCCTCCTTCAGGTCGCTCATCGGCAGATCGGCCAGCCAATCGAGCGCATCTTCCTCGAGCATGCCGCGGTGCAGTGCCACCGCCTCCTGCGCGCGAGGAATGAACGAGCGAGAGTCTATGCGCCCCGCAACGGCGGCGTCATGGTTGCCCGCTATGACCACGTCGCACGCCTCGCGGCATAGGGCCACCGCACCGGCAGGATCTGGGCCATATCCCACCACATCGCCAAGGCAGATTCTCATGTCCGCCTTCCGCACAACCCGCTCCGCAAGCACCTTCTCAAGCGCCATCGGATAGGCATGCACATCTGAAAAAATCGCGTAACGCACTCGTTTGCTCCAGACATCTTCCGGGAAGCTGCGGATATTATAGCGGATTTTTCCGTCCATCGCGCAACAATCCGACGGAAAATCTGACAATCGCATTCACTTTGCGCGCGAGTAGAACGATAGACGGAAGGAGCGCGGGGACTTCAGCTCCGCAGAGAAGCTCGCCAGGGCGCGGCCGTCCATCTGTACCGTCGGTCCGTCATATGTCTCCACATTGTAGCGGACGGACGGGGCGATGCCGCCAAGCGACGCCGTAAAGACGTGCGACGGCGCGTCGAGCCTGCGGAAGCAGATCACGAAGCCTGCATCAAGGTCGGGCCTGTGCATCTGGTAGGCGCACCAGGCGCGCTCTCCCTGGCTGTTTGCCGCCCTGAGGTCGGTGAGCGGATAGAAGTCGCCCTCGAAGAAGGGCCGAAGCCGGTCGGCGGCAGTGAAGACCTTCTTGAACCAGGCCGTCTGCTCTGGCGTGAAGTCGTTCTTCACGATGCCCGCGTTCCAGTCGCTCGGCGTGAACACGCTGCCTGCACAGACAGATGAGAAGAAGCCGTAGTCGTCGAAAAAGAGGGCAGGCGTCGTCTCCGACCCCTGGAACGGCTGGTAGGCGAGCGCGTTGAGCGTCACGTTCTGCACGTCGAGGACCTGCAACGGCCCATTTCTGTGTCCGATCGCGTAGTCGGTGCGGCAGTAGGAGTGCGAACGCGACACGGCCTCGAAATCGAGGCGGCGTCCGCCGGACGCGCAGTTCTCGACGACGAGATGCGGGAAGCGCGTGCGCAGGGTATCCCAGAACGCGTAGAGTCCCGCGATGTACTTGGCCTCGGTGATGCCCTGCCGGTCCGGCGCGTCGTTCTCCTGCCACAGCGGAAGCGTGTTCATGTTGAAGTCCTGGCGGTAGATGTCGAGCTTGTTCTCGCTGATGAGACGGGAGACCGTCTCCGTCACCCATTCGCGGGCGGCAGGATTGCCGAGGTTGACGTTCAGCTGGCGCTTGTTACGTATCTTCTCGTCCTTCGCCGGGAGGAGCCAGTCGCGATGCTCCACGAACACCGGCGGCGGCGGATCGCTCACGCAGCGTTCCGGCTCCACCCACAGAAGCATCCGCATGCCGACGGCGTGCGCCGCGTCCGCCACCTTCGCGAGATTGCCGTCGGGGTGGACAGTCGGGTTGAATCGCCAGTCGCCAACGAAGCGGTACCACATGTTGCCGCAATTGGAGATGAGGTCGGGCATGTGCGCAGGACCGTTCCAGCCGGCGTCCACCCAGAAGCAGTCGAAGGGCATCTTGTTCGCCACGGACCAGTCGATTATCCTGTGCATCATCGCGGGCGTCTTGTTGCCTCCTCCGGCGGTGATGGGCAAGATTGGCCTGATGAGGCGGCCCTGCGCGTCGCGCGGACACTTCTCGTCGAGCATGAAGCGGTGGATTGCAGTCTGCATCGCGAGCGGCGAGACGCCGCCCCTCCGCGTGAATACGAGCACCGACGGCTGGCGCACCGTCTCGCCAGGCAGCAGGCGGAAGTGCGTCTTCACCATGCCTGCGGAGAACGCGAATGTTCCCTTGTCAAGCGAGCAGTCCGCCCGCCATGCGCCGCTCCAGCCGACGGCCACCTCGACTCCGTCGCCATCCGGGAAATCCATGCCGAGCCAAGGCATCCATTGCGCCGATGAACGGCCTTCCGTGGCAACGAACGAATATGCGTTGACTGCGCCTTGCGCCTTGCCGCCGAACGCGACAGTGACCGGCTCGAAGTCCCTCTCCGAGCACACCGTTCCACGCAGGGCGCGCACTGAGGCGTTGTCCGTGTCGCGCAAGATATATATGGAACGGAAGTTGTCTATGATGTCGGTAGGCGCATCGCCGACACATGCCAGTTCAGGCAGATACTCGCGCACTGGAAAGTTCTTGTAGACCGTCTCGGTAGAGCGAAGAAGCAGCTTGCCGTCCGGCGAAGACCATTCGTGAACCACTGTCTTGCGGCTTGAGGTTTCACTGACGACATTCTCGGCCGACATCGGGTTCGAGAACGCCATGCCGCCATAGGAGAACGCGTGCGGCAGGTTGGCGAAAGCCGCAAAGGGAAGAAGCGCGGCAATGGAGCAAAGTATGTAGTTGCTTTTCATGCCAAGAATTTACCACATTCCCGCGACGTAGTAAAGATAGGCTTGCGGCAGGATATTTGGTATACTTGTCCGCATGACAACCGCAAAAGCCAGCCTCTGCCTAGCCTTGCCCGCATTGATATGCGGCGCGCTGCTGGGCTATCTCGTAAAGCCATCCGCGCCTGCTGAGGAGCCGCAGGAGGACGCGCCCGCCGCCAGCCGGCCATCAAAGAAGGCAAGCGACACAGAGATCGCCAACCTTCGTGCCCGCATCAGGGAACTAGAGCGCAAGCTCGCGAACGCGACTGCAACGCCGGCGGCCGAGGCCGAGGAAGAACTCCCCCAGCAGCAGGAGGAACGTCCGCAGAACCCCTTCCTGCGCAACGGTCCGCCACGCATGCCCACTGCAGCAGAGATGCGCGCGAACATGGAGGAGCTGCGAGAGAAGGATCCCGAGCGCTACGCGCAGATGACAAACCGCTTTGCGCGTTGGCAGGAACACCGCCTCAAGAGGACCAACGACCGCCTCGACATCCTCGCCTCCGTAGACACGTCGCGTCTCTCCGAAAAGGAACTAAAGACGCACGAGGCGCTCCAGGACGCCATCGTGAGGCGCGAGGAGCTGCGCCAGATGCTCAACCCGCAGAACGAGGACGTCACCGAAGAGCAGCGGAAGAAGACGTTTGAAGAGCTGCGACAGCTCGACCAGAAGATGCACCAGCTCGAAACGAGCGAGCGCAACACTCTTCTCCACAAGACCGCACGTTCATACGGACTCTCCAACGCCAACGCCAAGGAAATGACAGAGGCCGTCAAGGCCATCTACCAGGCTACCGGCGGCGGTGGCGGGCGGCACGGAGGATTCGGGCCGCCACCACCAGGAGGTCCTCGCTGAGATTATAAGCCATGAACGCAATAGAGCATATCCTCGTCGTAGAAGACGACCCCACCATCCGCTGCATCCTCGAGATGGCGCTGCGTGCGGACGGCTACACGCACGTGACGAGCGCGACGCGCGGAGACGAGGGGCTTGACCTCGCCCGCCGCCTGCGCCCCGACCTGGTGCTTCTCGACCTGATGCTTCCCGGCCTAGACGGCTTCGCCGTATGCAGCCGCATACGCGAGACGCCCGCCCTCGCAGAGACGCGCATAATCATGCTCACTGCGCGCAGCGCGGAGCAGGACATCGTGCGCGGTCTAGACCTCGGCGCCGACGACTACGTCACGAAACCCTTCTCGCGTTCCGTGCTGTTGGCCCGCATACACGCGGTCCTCCGCCGCCAGGATCCCCTTTCCGGCGGCCGCACGCTCGACGGCCTAGCCCTCGACGAGGCAGATTTCGCCGCCCGCCTCAACGGTGAGACGCTCTCGCTCACGCGCACGGAGTTTCACATCCTCGCGCTCCTCGTCTCGCGCCCCGGCCGCGTCTACACGCGCCAGCAGATAATCGACGCCACGCAGAGCGAGGAGAGGGCCGTCACAGAACGTACCGTGGACGTGCAGATAGTCGGCCTCCGCCGCAAGCTCGGCGACTGGGCCGCCGTCCATATCGAGACAATCCGCGGCGTCGGCTACCGCGTAAAGCCCTAACGCTGCCGTATCAGCAGTAGTATCTAGATGATGCGATGTGCTACTTGAGCTCTTCGAGGCGCACGCCGTCGAACCAGGCGGTGCCTGTTGAATTGAAGACGCGAAGCCATAGGTTCGCCTTGTAGCCGGGAAGCGACACGTCGTCGTTCGTCTTGAACTCGAGCGACTGGTGGATCCAGTCGCGCGTGCCGTTCCAGTAGGTCGCGGCCGGCATCCGCAGCGCCGAGTACTTCTTCCCGTACTGCTCCACCTCCATGCACGCGCCGCCGCGTCCCTCCTTGGCGTCGCGCTGCTCCAGTTTGTCGGTCTTGAGGAAGTAGGAAAGCCGGTACTTCGCGTTCGGCTTGAGCGCGGCATCGCCGCGCAGCGCGAAGCCGACGTACACCCTCCCGTCCGCCACGATCCCGACGGCCGTACCGTCGCGCAGGCACTTCTTCGGCAGCGACCACCCCTTCCAGTCCGCGCCCGACTCCACAAGCACACACGCGTCCTTCGCCGCGGCGCGGCGCGCCCGTTCGACGTCCGGCGAGAGCAGACTCATGAACTCGCGCTCGTGCCGGTTGGCGCGCTCATACAGCTCCTCGCGCATCCAGGCTATGCGACGCGCCTCAAGCGAACCGGACGGCACGGCCGCGGCGGCCGCCTGCAGGGAACGGTCCAGCTCGTCGAGGAAGGCGCGGGAATAGATCTTCTGCCAGAGGTCGAACTCGTTCGGACCGTACAGCATCGGGCCGATCTCCGTCTCGCCGATCAGCGAGGGGACTGCGATCTCGCCGATCCACTTGCGCTCGATGGCGTCGAAGAAGCGCGCCATGTGCGGCGCGCCCGCGCCGAACATGAGCCGGTGGTGTTCGGCGAGGACCTGCTCGACGTCTATCTTCCCGTCCCAGGCGAGCTTCGAGAAAACGTAGAAGTTGAGGTAGTTCTGCACGAGCGATTCGCCCACGTTCGATTCCACGAACGAGCCGTCGATGTATGGCTCGGCGAGCGTGTAGAACTTGGCAAACGCGCGGGGCGCGACCTGCGGCACGTCGCGCGCCTGGAGACGTCCGTAGTTCTTCATGGGATAAGTCCAGATCCACGAGACAGGGCGGCGCAGCTTCTCCGCCCACGAGCGGACGAACGCGATCTGCTTGTCGCGGATGTCGGGATGCGATTCGGACCATGGCCCGCCGACGGCGAGCACGACCTTGACGTTCTCGGGGATGTCCACGGACGGGATGTCGCGGTAGGTGCCGTAGGCCATCTGTGAGACGCCGCCGTCGAGGCCTGCGGCGGTGATTGCCTTCGCGACCGCGACGGTGTTCGACCAGATGAGCTCCGTGGCGTAGCCGGAGGCGAGGGAGAAGTCATCGGTGTTGAACACGCGCTGGCAGTTCTCGCACATGCAGGCGGACATGCCGTCCTGCGGCATGATGTCCACGTAGCGCTCGCCCTTGCGGATGCGCGCTAGCGTGTCCTCGCGGAAGATGTCCCACACCTTCGACGTGTGGCAGAGCTGGCGTCCCATCCAGTTGTGCTCGAACTTCGTGCCGATGCAGCGCGTGCCG